>DATJIZ010000174.1:0-3293 GCA_035492735.1 Gemmatimonadaceae bacterium
GCCACCGCGCTGTCGATGCGGAGCCGCCGGTCGGCGAGTCGCGCTTCGCGGGCCCAGTCGCGACGAGCCATGAGCTGCTCGACGGCCTGCTGACGGAGGTGATTCTGCTCGCTGAGCGGGAGAAACAGTCCGGAAGACAGACCCTGCACGTCGAGCGTGCCGAGGACGAAGGGTGTATCTCCGAGTCGGCCGAGCTGTTCGCGCAGCGAGCTGGCATCGAGTGGACGCTTGCTCGCCGGCGCGAGCGTCGCCTCCGTGCGCACGGTGACCGTCTCATCATCGGCCGTGAACACCGCTTTGAGCGGCGTTCCCGCGGCACCGAACAGGCGCGCGTCGAGTCGGGTCTTTCGAGCCCGCAAGGTCGGCGACAGCGCGGCATAGCTCGCCCGCGCGCGCTCGAGGAGTTGCGCATCCGACGTGCGGATCACGCGCCAACCGGCGGGGACCGGTACGCGCGATTCCACAGCCTGGCGAACGACGTCCCGCGACGCGAGCGTGCGCACGGCTGTGACGGTGAAGCCCGTGGTGGGACCGCCCACGTGGTCGGGCGGCTCGAAGCCGAGCCCATCGCCTTCGCGAATCGGGGTCGAGACTTCGACGATCAGCGCGCCCTTCTCGCGTCCGACTACCGCGCCAAGGAGCAGGCCTCGATTGTCGGGCTGAGTGCGTGTGACGTAGTCGCGACCCACACGGCCGGCGTACATGCCGCCGGTAAAGCCGCGGCTGTAGATCTGCACGAGCGGCTGAACTTCTTCAGCTTGTGGCGGCGTGTCCTGGCCATTGGCCACGCGATCGAGGAACTCGCGGTACGACCGGGTGACCGTCGCGACATACTCCGGGCGCTTCTTGCGGCCTTCGACCTTGAGGCACACGATTCCCGCATCCGCGACCTCGGCGAGATGCTCGTACGCCCCCAGATCCTTGGCGGAAATAAGATAGCCGCGATCCAGCTCGTCGCGGCTCGTGGCGTCGGTGAGCACGTAGTCCTTGCGGCACGACTGGGCGCACGATCCGCGATTGGCGCTTCGCTCCGAGATCATGCCCGACATCAGGCACTGGCCCGAGTAGGAGATGCACAGCGCGCCGTGAACGAAGGACTCGAGCCCGAGATCGGGCACCGCGGCGCGGATCTCACGGATATCGTCCAGCGTGTTCTCGCGCGCGAGTACGACGCGGTTGACGCCCAGCTCCGCCACGACGGCTGCGGCCGATCCGTCATGGATCGTCATCTGGGTCGACCCATGAATCTCGAGCTCGGGATAGAGTCGCCGAATGAGCCGAATCAGCCCGATGTCCTGCACGATCACCGCGTCGATCCCGCGGTCGACCGCGTCGCCGAGCAGCATGAGGGCGTCGGCGAGCTCGGCGGGCTTCGTGAGAATGTTCAGCGTGAGATAGATCCGCCGCTGCCGCGCGTGCGCGATCCGGCACGCCTCTTCGAGCTCGTCCAGCGTGAGCTGGGCGCCTTCATCGCGCGCGTTGAAGCGCGACGTGCCCAGGTAGACGGCGTCGGCCCCGTTGGCCACGGCAGCGCGCACCGCGTCCAGCGAGCCCGCGGGCGCGAGAAGCTCTGGGATAGGTCGATGTGCCATCAGCCTTGAAAATTAACAGCTTACGGCACTCGGCTGAAGCCGCGCATGAGGTCACTGCTGGGTGCGTTTGTTGGCGAATCGAAGCGCCGTCGCTCCGGCGAAGCACGCCAGGCCGATCCACGTCAAACGAGGCTGGTCGGTTCGCGCGCCGTAGCCCCACACGACGAGGCCAATGACGAGCAGCACGAGCTGAATCTCCGTCCGTCGCGTCAGCCTCATGCTACTCCTTGGGCGAGCGGCTGTAGGTTCGCCACTGCGTGGAGCCCGGAACATGCGCCGCCTTGGCTTCGTCATCCGGGATGTCGAGCGTGAGGCGGAGCATCGCGGTCGAAAACACTTTGCCTTGGGCGTCGGTCTTGAGCGACAGCGTTCCACCGCCATCGAGTGCCCCGTGAAGAAGAAAGTTGAGCGCTCCGAGGTTCGGAAGCTCGTATCGCTCCACCGGGCCGTCGATCAAGCCGCGGAAATGCGCCGCGACGCGCTCTCGCGTGAGATAGCGCTCGAGCAGCGGATACCACTCGGGCTGGAGCGCGATCACACCGACGTTGGCGGTGTCGCCCTTGTCGCCCGAGCGGGCATGCGCGAGCTCGACCAGGCGGACGTTCACGCGAGCACCTCCACCGATGTCTTCACGACGGTCTTGTCGACGAGTGCGGGCCAGTAGGCCACGATTTCCTCGACCTTAGGGCGACCGCCGGCGAACCCCGTGACGCTGGGCGGCCCGTTGAGCACGAGCGGCGCGATCTCGCGCGTGAACCGCTCCACCGACGCGCGATCGTTGCCCCGAACGCCGATCCGAAGCTGCACTTCGGGCAGGTCAGGCGCCGGCCCGGCCAGTCGTCCGTGCGTCGCCGACGCCCCGAGAAATTCGGTGAGGATGTGATCGAACTGCAGGCCGAGTCGTTCGAGCCGAGCGCGCAGCACGCGGTCGGCGAGCTCCGCTTTCGCCAGCGCGTCGGGCCAGGCGTAGACGAGTGTCCCCACCGCCTTGTAGCCGGCCTGATAGGCGATCGAAACCTTGAGCTTGTCGGTCGGCGGCCGACCCTTGATTCCGAACACGCGCACGCGATCGTCGCCCGCCTGCTCGAGCTGAATGGTCGTGAAATCGGCGATGACGTCCGGCGTGATGTACGACCGCGGGTCGCCCATCTCGTAGACGAGCTGCTCCGTCACCGACGGCACCGAGATTCGACCGCCGGTGTTGGGATGCTTCGCGATCACGAACGTCCCATCGGACCGGCCTTCGACGATCGGGTAGCCGACGTTCGCCAGGTCCGGAATGTTCTGCCAGTCGATCAGGCAGTTCCCGCCCGAGCACTGCGCGCCGCACTCGATGATGTGCCCCGCGACGATGCCGGCCGCCAGGCGATCCCAGTCGTCGGCCCGCCAGCCGAACTCGTAGCGAAGCGGCGCCATCGTCAACGCCGTATCGGTCGATCGGCCGGTGATAACGACGTTGGCGCCTTTGGCGAGCGCCTCCACGATGGGCACCGACCCGATGTACGCGTTGGCCGCCAGCACGCGCTCGCGCACCAGCGACAGCGGTTCGCCCGTGTCCATGTTGGCGAGCGAGTGGCCGTGCGCGATCAGCTCGTCCAAGCGCGGCAGCAGATCGTCGCCGGTGACGACGCCGACCTTCACCTTGTCCACCACGCCGTGCCGCTCGGCGAGCTGCCGAATCGCCGCGGCGCACGCCGGCGG
>DATJIZ010000175.1:0-2510 GCA_035492735.1 Gemmatimonadaceae bacterium
CGGCGTCGGCGCCACCTGGTGGCTGCTGTTTCTCGCTTCGCTCGCCGGCACGGGGCTGTTCGGCGTCAGCATCTGGATCACGGTCAGCCGCGGCATCGGCACGTGGGGCAACAACATTCCGGTCGCCTGGGCGTTCGCCATCACCAACTTCGTCTGGTGGATCGGGATCGGGCATGCCGGAACGTTCATCTCGGCGTTCTTGCTCCTGCTCAATCAGCGCTGGCGCTCCTCGATCAACCGCGTCGCCGAGGCGATGACGATCTTCGCGCTCGTGAACGCGGGACTCTTTCCCATTCTGCATCTCGGGCGGCCCTGGTTCTTCTATTGGCTCATTCCCTACCCTGCCACGATGGGCGTCTGGCCGAACTTCAAGAGCGCGCTCCCCTGGGACATTGCCGCCGTCACGACGTATCTCACCGTGTCGGTGCTGTTCTGGTACGCGGGACTCATTCCGGATCTCGCCACGGCGCGCGATTACCTCACCTCGCGGCCGGCGCGGCGCGCGTACGGCATCTTCGCGCTCGGCTGGCGCGGCGCGAGCGTCGAGTGGCGCCAGCATCGGACCGCGATGGTGTTGCTCGCCGCGCTCGCCACACCGCTCGTGGTGTCGGTGCACAGCGTCGTGAGCCTGGACTTCTCGATCTCGCAGCTTCCGGGATGGCACTCCACGATCTTCCCGCCGTACTTCGTGGTCGGCGCGATCTACTCTGGCTTTGCGATGGTGCTGCTGCTGGTTCTGCCGCTGCGGCGCGCGTACGGACTGGAGGACGTGATCACGAAGCGCCATCTCGACGCCATGGCCAAGCTGACGCTCACCATGTCGCTCATGCTGGCGTACGCTTATGTCATCGAGCTTTTCCTCGCCTGGTACAGCCACGACGTTCACGAGCAGTACCAGCATCTGGTCGAGCGGCCGCTGGGCACGTACGCCGTCGTCTACTGGACGATGATCTTCTGCAACCTCGTCGTGCCGCAGGTCTTCTGGTGGAAGCGTTGTCGCACCAGCCCCCGAGTGCTGTTCGCGGCCGCCGCGTTCATTCTCGCGGGGATGTGGCTCGAGCGCTTCATCATCGTGGTCGTCTCGCTGCACCGCGATTTTCTCCTCTCGAGCTGGCATTTCTATCGTCCAACGTGGGTCGACGGGGGCCTGCTGCTCGGCAGCATCGGGCTGTTCGGCACCCTCTTCCTGCTGTTCGTCCGCTTCGTGCCGTTCGTCGCGATCAGCGAAGTCAAACGGTTGCGCCATGAACTCATTGCTCACAGCAATCACGAGATCGGTCTTCCCCACTCGTGACGCGCACTGGCCTGCCGGTGCATACGCCGCGGAGTTCGCCGACGAGCGGCACTTTGCCGGCGCGCTTGGCATGCTGCGCGACCAGGGGTACACGAAGATCGAGACGTACACGCCCTATCCCGTCGAACAGACGTATGGCCTGTTGCCCGAGCCGCCGTCGATCCTGCCGCTGGCCGTGTTTCTCGCGGGCCTGACCGGCGGCGCTCTCGCGTACTGGATCCAGTGGTACGCGAACGTCGTGTCGTATCCGCTCGACATCGGCGGACGCCCGATGCACGCCGTGCCCGCGTTTCTCATTCCAACGTTCGAGGGCACCGTTCTCGCGGCATCGGTAGCCGCGTTCGCGGTCCTATTACTCCTCCTGCGGTTGCCGCGTCCATGGCATCCCGCCTTCGAGCTCGAGGGCTTCGAGCGCGCGGCGATCGATCACTACTGGATCGCGATCGACGCATCGGATCGTCGCGCCGACGCCGAGCTCACGCCGCGGGAGCTGCATCGCCTCATGCCGCTGCGCGTCGCACGCGTGCGAGCACACTGATGCGACGCACCGTCGCGTTCGCGCTTGCGCTCTGCGCCGCTGGAATTGCCTGCACGCGCCCGGCCGAAGGGCGCGAGCGAACCGATTTCGAGCGGATGCGCCAGCAGCAGCGTTACGACCCCTACGGGGCGAGCGCGTTCTTCCCCAACGGCGCGGTGATGCAACCGCCGCCGGCGCACACTGTGGCGCGGCCCGCGGCTGATCCGTGGTCGGGACGAGTCGAGCCGATCGCGTTCGTTACCGGCAGCGACGGCTCGACCGACGTTGCCGACCCTCCGATCACCCTCGATTCCGCGACCCGTGCGGCCGGCGCCGAGCAGTTTGCCATTTCGTGCGCTCCGTGTCACGGCGCCGGCGGCTATGGCGGCGGCGTCATGGCGCCAAATCTCCAAGGGAAACGACCACCATCGCTGCGCGTTCCGCCGGCATCGACCTTGCCCGCGGGCACGATCTTCAAAGTCATCACCGACGGATTTGGCCGGATGCCGCCGCACGGCTGGCAGATGCCGCTCGAAAGACGCTGGGCGGTCGTGGCGTACGTGCGGAGCTTGACGTCGTTGCCGTCGAACGTCGAGACCCGCCGGGATTCGGCACGCGCCGTCTACATCCACGCCGTCGACTCGGCCCACACGCGCCAGGAGCGGCTCGCGGTCCCGGCGCCGGACAGCGGCGCGAGGC
>DATJIZ010000176.1:0-2812 GCA_035492735.1 Gemmatimonadaceae bacterium
GTAGCCACCGGACGGCAAATCGCACCGCCGCTTGAAGAGATCGCGAATCTCCTGCTCGATGTTCGCTTTGTCGAACAGCGGCTGCTCGTCCTCGTACAGCTTGATGCGATCGACGAGCTCGGGCGCGATGCCCTTGAGGTATTCGAGAATCTCGTTGTGGACCTGCTTGGAGTCGACGGTCACCTGCTCGACCTTGGTGCTGAACACGTCGCGCATGAGACCGCGGGTCAGGCTCGTCTCGCGGTGGATCGCCGACGGCGCGCGCACGAAGTGCGTCTTGCGCTTGATCCGCTTCCACTGGCCGATGAGCGTGGTCAGCTCGCGCTCGAGCGTCTCTTTCGTGACGTCCTCGCCGACCGTCCGCACGATCACACCGCCCGTGTCCTTGGGGAGCGCTTCCTCGACCTGGGCGCGGAGGCGCTTGCGGGCTTCGCGATCGCCGATCTTTCGGCTGACGCCCACGCGTTCGGCGAATGGCATGTAGACCAGGAATCGACCGGCCAACGACACCTGTGCGGTGACGCGCGGCCCCTTCGTCGAGATTGGCTCCTTGGAAACCTGAACGATCAGGTCCTGTCCGCGCTTGAGAACGTCCTGGATCGGAGGCGCCTTGGCCCGACGGCGTTTGCCGCGCTCGCTCTCACGCCCATTCTCGACATCGTCGTCATCGTCGCCATCATCCGGCTCAGCATCATCCTCCGGGAAGACCAGATCGGATGCGTGCAGGAATGCGCTTTTTTCGGTGCCGATATCGACGAACGCTGCTTGAATGCCGGGCAGTACCGCTTCTACTCGTCCCAGATAGATGTCGCCGACCATGCGGCGTGCATCGGGCCGGTCGACCAGGAGTTCAACGAGCTGGTCGTCCTCGATGATGGCGACCCGCGTTTCGCGCTGGGTCGCGTTGATTAGAATCTCTCGTTTCATTGGTGTCCACCACCGGCCTCCAGCCTGGCGACTCGACAGGCGGGGCGTGGCGGAAATGCAAAAGGTGTGTGGCGAGCCGGGGCACGGGGCCAGTCCCGGCAGCTCGGAATGGGTGTGTCCTACTGGTCCGGGTGATCGTCCACGCCGCCACCGGCTGAGACGCGCGGATGCGCGATGGCGCCGATCGAAGGATCGGCGCCAGTCTCAACGGGATACGGGGCAGCGTGCGATCGGCCCATGCACTGAGGCCGCGTGCCGGACGAAGGACAAGCGCCGCAAGGGCCGCGAACAGCACGCGAAGCCCGTGTTGGCGCCATGCGCTCTCATCCGGCGTCGAGTCGCCGGCCGGAATGAAAGCGGAAGAAAGCGTTGCGGTAGTCACTAAATCGTAATTAATGGCGGATCCAACCGTTTGGCAATTCAGTCCGCCAGATCCTTGAGCAATTGTCGCGCGATCACGATGCGCTGTATCTCGGACGTCCCTTCGCCGATTTCGCAAATCTTTGCATCCCGCATGAACCGCTCGACGGGATAGTCCTTGGTATAGCCGTAGCCGCCGTGCAGTTGAACGGCGGCGATCGTGGCCCGCATCGCCAGCTCGGAGCAATACAGCTTGGCCATGGCGGCCTCCTTCGTGAATGGCTGCCCGTGCTGGGCAAGCCACGCCGCATGGTAGACGAGGTGCTTCCCTGCCTCGATCTCCGTCGCCATGTCCGAGAGCTTGAATTGGACGCCTTGAAAGTGGGCGATGGGATGGCCGAATTGCCGCCGGACGGTCGTGTACCGCAGCGCGTGCTCGAACGCACCCTCGGCGATTCCGAGCGAGAGCGCGCCGATGCCGACTCGACCGTTGTCCAGAGTCTTCATGAAGTTGACGAATCCCTCGCCTTCCTCGCCGAGCCGGTTCTCTTCAGGAACCTCGACGTCTTCCATGATCAGCTCGGCGGTGTCCGAGGCGCGCCAGCCCAGCTTGTCCTCTTTTTTTCCGGCGCGGAATCCTTTCATCGCGGTGAGCGACGGCTCGTGCCCCACGCCCACGGTTCGCGCCGCATCGAGGTCGCTGGTAGGCTTGGTGAGAATGAACGAGCTGATGCCGTGCGTACCCTTGGAGCGGTCGGTGACGGCGGTGACGACGAAGATCTCGCCGACGCTGCCGTGCGTGATGAAGCGCTTGACGCCATTGAGGACGTAACGGCCGTCCTTGCGAACGGCGACGCTCTTCGTCCCGCCGGCGTCGCTGCCAGCCTCGGGTTCAGTGAGGCCGAACCCGCCCATCACTTTGCCCGAGGCGAGGAACGGCACGTACCGCCGCTGCTGCTCCAGGGTACCGAACTTTACGATTGGGGAGGTCCCGAGCGTGGTGTGCGCCGAGACGGTGAGTCCGTGCGACGCGTCAACCTTGGCCAACTCGTGGATCACCATCGTGTAGCTGATCAAATCGAGTCCGGCGCCGCCCAGCTCCTCCGGCCACGGCACGCCGAGAAGTCCCAGCTCGCCCATCTTGCGAATGTTCTCCCAGGGGAACTTCGCATCGGCATCGAACTTTGCCGCGACCGGCGCCACTTCGTCACGGGCGAACTGCCGGACCATTTCGCGGGTCGCGAGGTGCTGCTCGGAGAAGTAGAGTGCGTCGTCCATCGTGGATCCTGACTATGCTGCCTCGGTTTCGTCGGCCGAGCGCACCAGCTCGAGAAAGCGCTCGCCGTATTTTTCCAGCTTCACGGGACCTACGCCACGAATCTGTCCGAGCGAACTTACGTTCGCCGGCCGACGCACCGCCATCTCGGCCAACGTGCGATCGGAGAACACCACGTACGCCGGCACCTGCTCGTCGCGGGCGATCGTCCGGCGCAGGTCGCGCAAGCGCGCCAGCAGCGCCTCGTCG
>DATJIZ010000177.1:0-8041 GCA_035492735.1 Gemmatimonadaceae bacterium
CCGCTCGAGTTGCGCGGTCGCGGCGTGATCCGTGACGGGGAGCGTGCGCGCGCCGGTAACGGCCACGGTCGGCGTCGAGTGGTCCATCGTGGCGATCGTTTTGTCCGGATGCCGAACCCGCAAGCCGCGCCGCGTGAGCTCGGTGAACGCTTGCGCCGACGTGACCTCGTGCACGAGGTGGAGATCGACATACAGTTGTGCCGGCGTCGACTCGGTCGGCCGAACGACGACGTGCTCGTCCCAGATCTTGTCCAACATCGTGCGTTGCATGGCCGTCGTCCTGGTGCCTCGTGTGTCGTTGGCGATCGAGAGGAGCGTCGCGTCATCGATCGACCGTGTCTCGTCGCATAGGGCTTTGACCCGTTCCACGACCTGGTCGATGCGCTCCGCGGGCAGAGTTTGGCCGAGCTCCTCGAGTCGGCGGCCCACGGCATTCCGTCCGGAATGTTTGCCGAGGACCAGCCGGGTGCCGCTCGCTCCGACGGATTCGGGCGTCATGATCTCGTACGTCGACCTGTGTTTGAGCATTCCGTCCTGATGAATGCCCGATTCGTGCGCGAACGCATTCGCGCCCACGATCGCCTTGTTCGCGGGTACCGTCATCCCGGTACAATGTGCGACGATCTGCGAGGTCCGCGTCAGCTCTCGCGTTTCGACGTTCGTGTGGCAACGAAACACGTTTGGCCGGGTCCGGACGGCCATCACGATCTCCTCGAGGGACGCGTTCCCCGCGCGCTCACCGAGGCCGTTCACCGTGCACTCGACCTGGCGCGCTCCGGCCCGAATTCCAGCGAGGGAGTTCGCGACGGCGAGCCCCAGGTCGTCGTGGCAGTGGGTCGAGACGACGACGTGAGGGTGGCTCGACACCAGGCGGCACACGCGCTCGATCAGCGTCCCGTACTCTTCCGGCGTTGCATAGCCAACCGTGTCCGGGATGTTGAGAGTATTCGCGCCCGCCTCGATCGCCGCCTCGAGCACCTCGTCGAGAAACACCGGATCGGAGCGCGACGCATCTTCCGGAGAGAACTCGACATCATCGACGTGCGATCGCGCGTGGTGGACCGCAATTCTCACTCGTTCGAGCACGTCGTCGTGCGACAGGCGGAGCTTGTGAGCTATGTGCAACTCCGATGTCGCGATGAACGTGTGAATGCGTTTCCGCGAAACGCCCGCCAGCGCGTCGGCGCAGACATCGATGTCACGTCGATTCGCACGAGCGAGACCACAGATGATCGGGCCATCGGCGACGCCGATCTCGCGCGCGATGGCACTGACCGCCGCCGCCTCGCCCGTGGAGGCAGCGGGGAAACCGGCCTCGATGACATCCACGCGAAGGCGAGCGAGCTGTCGCGCGACCTCGAGTTTTTGCGCCGCAGTGAGCGAGCAGCCAGGCGCCTGCTCGCCATCGCGCAAGGTCGTGTCGAACACGCGCACACGCTCGGTTGCGTCGGCGGTATAGCGGAGTCCGGCGTTCAGTTGATTCGACGGTGGACGAAGCAGTTCACTCATTTCACACCTGCGGCTGAGGGCAAACAGGCAGGCGCTCGACGGAGCGAACGGCACCCAGGCGCGACGGAGCCCGTATCAAGCAAAACGGCCCCTCGCGCGGTGTGCGGGAGGGGCCGTCGGCTCGTGTCGGCGCGCTACTCGGCCAGTCCTCCCATGCACGAAAGCCCCCGACCGGAAGACAGGCCGAGGGCGCAAGTAAGGAGGAGGTTACGAGCACGAAGCATGCGCGTCATAATATCCTGATTTGCAGATTCGTCAAGCGCACGGTATCTCGCGATGCGACGCCCGAAAGCCGCGTCCGCTCGAGTCCATTGAGAAAATTCGCTCTTGACGAGGCACGAAATTGCCTTATTCTGACTGTCCCATGATCGCCGCCACCCTCGCGCTTCTTCTCGTCGGGCTTCGACTCGTAACGCTTCTCATTAGCGTACGAGTCATTCGCCTGCGCGCAGAATCGGGAGGAAACGAGGTCATCGCCGTCTAAGCAAGCCGACCACGTCCAGAGCCATCAAGGCCCCTCCCGAGCGAGTCTCGAGAGGGGCCTTTCGCATTCCACGCAGACCCCGACGATGACACCACACCAGCCGAGCGAGAATCCGCCAAGCACGAATGGCGACCGTGCACGCCGCAGATCGGACACGATCAAGCGGGGGCTGAGTCGTGCGCCGCATCGAAGTCTGCTGCGCGCCACGGGCCAGATGCAGTCGCCGGAAGATTTCGATCGACCGTTCGTCGCGATCTGTAATTCATATGTCGACATCGTACCGGGGCATGCGCACCTGCACGAATTCGGCGCCATCGTGAAGCGGGCTGTGCGCGCGGCGGGCGGTGTCCCGTTCGAGTTCAACACGATTGGCGTCGACGACGGCATCGCCATGGGACACGACGGAATGCACTACTCGCTTCCGTCGCGCGAGTTGATCGCTGACGCCGTGGAGACGATGGCGCGCGCGCATTGCTTCGATGCGATGATCTGTATCCCGAACTGCGACAAGATCGTTCCGGGCATGCTCATGGGGGCCGCGCGCGTCGACATTCCGACCGTGTTCGTGTCGGGCGGGCCAATGGCGGCGGGTGTCGATACGCGCGGTGAAAAGATCGACTTGATCACGGTGTTCGAGGCGGTGGGCGCTCGCGCCGCCGGTCGAATCTCCGAGGACCGTCTCTCGGAGCTCGAGCGGCTCGCGTGTCCCACCTGCGGAAGCTGCTCGGGCATGTTCACGGCGAATTCCATGAATTGCCTGTGCGAGGCGCTCGGCATCGCCTTGCCCTTCAACGGGACCGCGCTCGCGCGGTCGGCCGAGCGCGAAACGTTGGCCGAGCGCGCGGCCTCGGCAGTCATGATGATGCTCGATCGCGGCATGACGTTTCGATCCGTCGTGACGGCGCCGGCGGTCGACAACGCCGTCGCGCTCGACGTCGCGATGGGCGGGTCGACCAACACCGTCTTGCATCTCCTCGCGATCGCCCGCGAAGCGTGCGTCGAGTATTCGCTCGATCGCTTCGACTGCATCGCGCAGCGCGTGCCGCACCTGGTGAAGATTTCGCCGGCCTGGGATGGGAACAGGCAATGGCACATGCAGGACGTCCACGCCGCCGGTGGTGTGCCCGCGCTCCTGCGCGAGCTGGCGAGCGTTCCCGGCGCCCTACGCCTCGATGTGCCCACCGTGACCGGTGGATCGCTCGGCGACACCATCGCGGCGGCGCGAAACGACAACGCCGAGTGTATTCGCTCGGCGTCGCGAGCGCACTCGCTCCGCGGCGGACTCGCGGTGCTGCATGGCTCGCTTGCGCCCCAAGGCTCCGTCGTCAAACTCGCCGCCGTCGAGCAGCACGACGCGACGTTTACGGGGCCGGCGCGCGTGTTCGAGTGCGAGGAGGACGCACTGACGGCGCTCTATGCGGGACGCATTCAACCCGGGGACGTCGTCGTCATCCGGAACGAGGGGCCGAGAGGCGGACCGGGGATGCGCGAGATGCTCGCCCTCACGGCGGCGCTCAAAGGGATGGAGCTCGGCGCATCGGTCGCTCTCGTGACGGACGGCCGGTTCTCCGGCGGAACGCGCGGCTTGTGCATCGGCCATGTCGCGCCCGAGGCGGCGAGTGGCGGCCCGATCGCGCTCGTGGGCGACGGGGACCTCATTGCGATCGATCTCGCGCAGCGCACGCTCGACCTGCTCGTCGATCCAGCGGAGCTCGAGCGGCGGCGTGGGGTGATCGCGCCGCGCCGCTCCAAGTTCACCAGCGGCTGGCTCGCGCGATATCAGTGGCTCGTGACCGGCGCGAATCAAGGAGCCGTTCTCGCCACGCCGACGGGAGAATCGCGATGACGGGCGAGCGTACCGGTGCACAGATCATGTGCGAGGCACTCATTCGCGGCGGGGTAGACGTGCTGTTCGGCATCCCCGGCGGAGCGATCATGCCGTTCTATCATGCGCTGTGGGAGTACCACGATCGGTTGCGTCACGTCCTCTGTCGGCACGAGCAGGGCGCCGGACATGCCGCGGAGGGGTACGCGCGGGCGACCGGTCGCGTCGGCGTGTGCGTGGCGACGAGCGGACCCGGCGCCACGAACCTCGTGACGGCGATCGCCGACGCGTCGATGGATTCAACGCCGCTGCTCGCGATCACCGGCCAGGTGTCGAGCGCGCTGCTTGGCACCGACGCGTTTCAGGAAGTCGACATCACGGGCGTGACGCTGCCGATCACGAAGCACAACTATCTCGTCAAGAACATCGACGAGCTGCCGTACGTCTTTGCCGAGGCACTCCACCTGGCGCAAAGCGGGCGTCCCGGCCCGGTGCTCGTCGACGTCACGAAAGACTGCCAGCAGGCGCGCACCGTTCCCAATTGGGAGGTCCGGCTTCGCCATCCCGGCTATCGCGCCGTCCCGTGCGCCGCAGTCGAAGCATTGGACCGCGCGGCGTGGCTGCTCGCGAAGGCCGAGCGGCCGCTCGTCATCGCCGGCAACGGTGTCATACAAGGGGGCGCCGCGCGCGAGCTGCTCGAATTTGCCGAGGCGACGAGCATTCCCGTGATCACGACACTGCACGGACTCGGCGCCTTTCCGGCCGAGCATCCGCTGTCGCTCGGAATGCCCGGCATGCACGGCTGGGTGCATGTGAACCGTGCCATTCAACGCTGTGACGTGTTGCTGGCCGTGGGGATGCGCTTCGACGACCGCGTCACGGGCAAAGCATCGACCTTCGCCCCGCACGCGCAGGTGATTCATGCCGACATCGACGCGGCGGAGCTCGGAAAGCTCGTGCGAGCCGACGTCGCGATTCACGCGAACGCGCGCGAGGTGCTGACCCGACTGACGGCGATGCTCCATCCGACAGGCCAGCGACACCAGCGCCGCCGCGGGCGGTGGCACAGCGAATTGCGCGCGCTCCGCCACGAGCATCAACCACGACAGCAGTATCGCGCCCGCCCCGCCGGTCCAATGCTGATGCCGCACGACGTGTATGAAGCGGTGAATTGCGTTCTCAACAGCTCGCCCCTCGCCGACAGGTATCGCGTCGTGACCGACGTTGGCCAGCACCAGATGTGGGCCGCCCAACTCATCGACTGGCGACGGCCACGGTCGCACATCACGAGCGGCGGCGCCGGCACGATGGGCTTCGCGGTGCCCGCGGCGCTCGGCGTGGCGATCGCCTGCCCGGATGAGAGTGTGCTCGCCATCTGCGGCGACGGCGGATTCCAGATGACGAACCAGGAGCTGGCGACGATCTCACAGGAGCAGCTTCGGAACGTCAAGGTCGCCGTGATCAACAATGGATGCCTCGGCATGGTGCGGCAGTGGCAGCAGCTCTTTCACGGGCGGCGCTACAGCCACACTCCGCTCAGCGGCCCCGACTTCGCGCAGCTCGCCCGCTCCTACGGGTGGGAGGCATGGAGCGTCGATCGGCCGGAGGATGTGCGCGCGACGCTGCATGCGGCGCTCGCGCACGATGGGCCCGCGCTCATCGACTTCCGCGTGGAGCGTGAGGCGAACGTGTTCCCGATCGTTCCGCAAGGAAAGGCGATCAACGAGATGATGCTCCACGAGGAGGCGAAATGTTGAGTGGAACGTGGAAGAGCAGTGAACGAAAGGCCGGCCCCGACGAGCCCGCGCATTACAGCCCGACGCCACGCATACTGGTCGCTCTGGTCGAGGATCGGCCGGGCGTGTTGAACCGCGTCGTGAGCCTGTTCCGGCGTCGCGGCTTGAACATCACGTCGCTCGACGTCGCACCGACGAGCCGGAAGGGAATCAGTCGGCTCACGTGCGTGGTCGATGCCGACGGACTGGATGGCGTCATCCGCCAACTCACGAAGCTCATCGAAGTGATCGACCTCCGCATGACGCACGACCCAGACGCCATCGACGCCGAGCAGTTGCTACAGGAGCTGCTGCCGCGCGAGGCCCAAGCCGACGGAGTGCCCTGATGGCTACGATCTTTTACGACAGAGACGCCGACCTCGCTCGGCTCCAACACAAGACGGTCGCGATCATCGGCTACGGCAGTCAGGGACATGCCCACGCCCTCAATCTTCGCGACTCGGGCGTGGATGTCGTCGTCGGTCTTTACGCCGGGTCGCCCAGCCGCGCAAAGGCTGCCGCGGAAAGCCTGCGAGTGGCCTCGGTCGAGGAGGCCGCCGGAGAGGCGGACATCATCATGATGCTCACGCCGGACACCGCACAGGCCGCGCTCTATGGCGCCGAGATCCGCGACGCCCTCACGCCCGGCAAGACGCTGATGTTCGCACACGGTTTCAACGTGCACTTCGGTCAGATCGCCGCGCCGCGAGGAGTGGACGTGAGCCTCGTCGCACCGAAGTCGCCCGGGCACCGCGTGCGCGAGATCTATCAGGCTGGCGGTGGCGTGCCGGCCCTGGTTGCCGTGCATCAGGACGCGAGCGGCCACGCGCTCGCCGACGCACTCGCGTACGCGCGCGCGATCGGCTGCACGCGCGCCGGCGTCTTGCTCACGACATTCGCCGAGGAAACGGAGACCGATCTGTTCGGAGAACAGGCGGTGCTCTGCGGCGGTGTCAGCTCGCTGGTGAAGGCCGGCTTCGAGACGCTGGTCGATGCCGGCTACCAGCCGGAGATCGCGTACTTCGAGTGCCTGCACGAGCTCAAGCTGATCGTCGATCTCATGTATCAGGGTGGCTTGAACTACATGCGGTACTCCGTGTCCGACACTGCGGAGTACGGTGATTACACGGCAGGTGACCGCGTCATCGGACCGGAGAGCCGGCGTGCGATGAAGGAGCTGCTCGCCAGGGTGCGAAGTGGCGCGTTCGCCGACCAGTGGATACGTGAGAACGCAGCCGGCCGGACCGAATTCCTGCGGCGGCGCGCCGCGGAGGCTCACCATCAGATCGAGCTGGTGGGACGGGAGCTGCGCACGATGATGCCGTTCCTCGAGGCGAGACATGTGCCCGCGGCAGCGGCAGCGGCAGTGCCGGCCGACGACGAAGACGCGACGGTCGTGATCGGGGTATGAATGGCGGAGCGGGGGAATCGAGTCGGGCGGCGCCATTTTCGCCGCCCGATTCGTTTCGTCAAGCGCCCGCCGCCGGCACAGAATGTTCGGCCGTCATCTGGTTGGGCCGCGCGCCCAGGCTGCGCATGAAGCTCGTCGCCAATCGCCGAGAAACTCATACTCTGTCGGGATGACGAGCACTGTTCCCGCTCGTCGAAGCTACTGCTGCAGCAAATGAACGTCCGACGAGAGCACCCAAATCGGCCCAGCGAGGATGGCCGCATACCTCGTGCAGCGACTGACCGACCGCGCACAAGTCCCCGGAGCCTTAGAATGAAACCTGCATCGGTCACGCCAACTGGATGGCGCTCGACAGGTGTCGCGTTGTCCGGCCAACGAGAACGCCAGGAGGATGATGTCGCACGCGAGAACCCCTGCTGACGAGCCGTTCAAGCATCGCTCGCCGACGAGTCACGAGCGTACGACCGGGCTCCCCTGGGACGCATCATACCACGACGGCCCGCCGCCCTGGGATATTGGCGAACCGCAACCCGCCCTCGTCCGCTTGGCAGCGGAGGTCCAATTCGCCGGCCCCGTGCTCGATGCCGGCTGCGGCACGGGGGAAAATGCGCTCCACGTTGCCTCGCTCGGCGTGAGCGTACTGGGCTTCGATGTCGCCGAAACCGCGCTGGCGATCGCTCGCGAGAAAGCACGCGCCCGCGGCATCGACGTCGCGTTCGTTGCGGCCGATGCCCTCCACCTGGAAGGATTGGGCTGCTGTTTTGAGACGGTGTTGGATTGCGGCCTGTTTCACACCTTCGACCCCGCGGAGCGATCGGCCTATGCGGCGAGCTTGGCGTCGGTGACCGAGCATAGCGGAACGCTCTATGTGTTGTGCTTCAGCGACCAAGGCCCCGATCGCGGTCCGCATCCGATCAGCCAGGACGAACTGCGAGCGGCGTTCTCTCCCGACAATGGATGGCGTGTCGCGGAGATCACGGCGACGCAAGTGCAGACGCGCCTTCACGAACATGGGGCGTCCGCCTGGTTGACGACCG
>DATJIZ010000178.1:0-10964 GCA_035492735.1 Gemmatimonadaceae bacterium
GCGGCGGGTCGCGTTCCTGGTCGACGTGGGCGTGCTGCTCGACGTGTTCGTCGCCGTGTTCATCATGGGCATCGTCGTCTTCCACATCAATCGCGAATTCGACTCGATCTCGGCGGCCAACCTGGTGGAGCTGAAGGAATCGTAATGCACGTATCATCAATGGTCGGACGATGCTGCTCTTCGCGCTGCTGATCATCCCGGCCGCGGCGGCCGCGCTTGCGTCCATCGTGGCCCGTCGCGCGGCGAGGCTCGGCGTCCTCGTCGCGGCCAGCGTCGCGCATCTGGCGATCGTCGCCTCGCTGTGGCGCGCGCCAGCCACGTCGGCGCTCGGTGGATGGCTCGAGGCTGATGCGCTTGGCCTGGTCGTGCTCACGCTGGTCAGCGTGTTGTTCGCCGCGGTGGCGTCGTACGCGGTCGGGTTCACTCGACAGGAAACGCCGCGCGGCGGCCGTCTGTTTGTCGGCTGTCTCCTGGCATTCCTGTCAGCGACTTCGCTCGTTTGCGTCAGCCAACACCTCGCGCTGTTGTGGGTCGGCATGGAGGCGACGACGCTCGCCATCGCGCCACTCGTGTTTCATCGGCATGATCGTCGATCGCTCGAAGCAGTGTGGAAGTATCTGATCCTCTCGTCGGTCGGCATCGCCTTCGCGCTGCTCGGGGTGTTCCTCCTCGCGACCGCGCAGCCCACCGCGGCTGGACGGCCACTCCTGTTCGGCGACCTGCTCGCCAACGCGGGGTCGCTCGACCAACGGTGGTTGCGCGCAGCTTTCGTGTTCGCGCTGACCGGTTTCGGCATCAAGATGGGCATCGCGCCGCTTCACTCGTGGAAACCGGACACGTACGGAGAAGCGCCAAGTCTCGTCTCGGCCCTCATGGCCGGCGCTCTGACCAGTTGCGCGTTCGTGGGACTCGCGCGATTCACGGCGGTGTTGATGGCCGCCGGGCTCGCCGACTTCGCCCGCCCACTGCTCGTGGCGTTCGGGCTCGCATCACTCGTGGTCGCGGCGGCGTTCATCGTCGGACAATCCGACATCAAGCGGCTCCTCGCGTACTCCAGCGTCGAGCACATGGGCCTCCTGGTGCTTGGTCTCGGAATCGGGGGCGTGAGCGCGTACGGATCGGTGCTGCACGTGGTGACCAATGGCGTCGCGAAGTGCATGCTGTTTCTCGTCGTAGGAAACATGGTGCTCGCCACGGGCTCGTCTGCCGCCGCGGACCTGCGCGGACTGTTTCGCCTCCGGCCCTACTCGTCGGTGCTCCTGCTCGCCGGATTGTTCGCCATTACCGGGTCGCCGCCGTTTGGGCTCTTCGTGAGCGAGTTCGCGATCGTGTCCGGCGCCATTCGTGGCGACCATGCGTGGATCGCCTCCATTATGCTCGGCCTGCTCGCGATCATCTTTGCCGGCATCGGCGCAATGTTCATCAGTGCGGTCTTTGGCGAGCCGGGCGTCCCGGATGACGACTCGGCGCGACCACGCGCCGAGTCGTCGTGGCTCGTCATCGGACCACTCGTGCTGACGGCCGTCGTGTTGATGCTCGGCGTCTATATCCCCGCCCCGTTCCGCAGCTCGATTGGCGCCGCGGCGCGTCTGCTTGGCGGGACCGTGCCATGACGGCGTTCATGCAGGTCGCCAATCGCCGCTGCGTACGACTCGCCGACATCCCGGTGCTCGGCGTGGACGAGTTGACGGCAGCTCTGGAGCACGACACGCTCGATGGCGTGCGGATCGTGGCGCTCTTCGGAATGCCCGAGACGCCGCGCACACTCAGGCTCATGGCCATCGTAGCGCGCGACGACGCCGGGGCGCTGGGCGTGGCGAGCGTCGTCGTCGGCCGCGAATATCCCTCGATTTCGTCGCGATGCCGGCAGGCCGCACGGTTCGAGCGAGAGATTGCCGAGCAGTGCGGCGCCATCCCAGTGGGCGGCGGCGTTCTCAAGCCGTTGCGGCGGCACGCGCCGGATCACGCGCCCGCCGAATGGGCTGACGACGGCCCGCATGACCGTGATGCGTATCCGTTCGACGACGTCAAGGGCGAAGAGGTGCACGAAGTGGCCGTCGGCCCGGTGCACGCAGGCGTCATCGAGCCCGGGCACTTTCGATTCCAGGCGCACGGCGAGGAGGTATTCGCCCTGGAAATCATGCTCGGCTACCAGCATCGCGGCGTGGAGCGATTGCTGGAATCATCCGACCGTCTGCGCGCCGTCCTCCTCGCCGAGTCGGTGGCCGGCGATACAGTCATCGGACACGCCAGCGCCGCGTGCGGAGCGATCGAAGCGCTGGCGCGGAGCCGTAAGACTCCGCGCGCACAAGCGATCCGCGGCGTCGCTCTGGAGTTGGAGCGCCTGGCGAATCACGTCGGCGATCTGGGCGCAATGGCCGGGGACGTCGCGTTTCATCCCGCAGCAGCGTATCTAGGCAAGCTGCGCGGCGAATGTCTCAACATGTTGATGACGATCAGTGGCAATCGTTACGGCCGCGGCCTGATCCGCCTCGGCGGCGCAGCCTTCGACATTCCTGGCGACATGGCGGCCGAAATCGCCCGTCGAGTGGAGCGGCTTCGGGACGATCTCGCGCCTGTGCTGCAACTCCTCTTCGACACGGCATCGGTGCAGTCGCGCTTCGATGGCGTGGGTGTCGTTCGTCCCGAGGATGTGACGACGCACGGATTCGTCGGCCCCGTGGCGAGAAGCTGCGCGGTGACGCGCGATGTGCGTCACGACTTTGCATACGGCGTATATCGCTTCGCGCAGATCCCGGTCGCCCAAGCCTGGGCCGGCGATGTGCTCGCCCGTGCGCTCGTGCGCCGGCTGGAGATCGAGCGCTCGATCGAGTTCGTCATCGAGCAGGTATCCTCGCTGCCGCGCGGCGACGTGCGCGTCGACTGCGCCGCCCTGCGACCATCCGAGATCGTCGTGGCAATGGAAGAAGGCTGGCGAGGCGAGATCGCGCACGTCGTGGTCACCGATGCCGATGGGCACGTCCGGCGACACAAGGTTGTCGACCCGTCGTTCCACAACTGGCCGGCGCTCGCCGGCGCGATGCCGGGCAACCAGATCTCCGATTTCCCGCTGTGCAACAAGAGCTTCAACCTGTCGTACGCCGGACATGATCTCTAGGAGCGCGGATGTTTGACCTGCTGCGCGCGCGGCTGCGCCAAACGCCCGCACCTGTGACGCCGCGCGACTCCGAGGCCGGCTTGCCCGATCGTTTTCGGGGCAGGCTCGTCCCGGCGAGCGAAACCGCCGAGTCCAACCGACGCCTGCCCGTGATCGACCTTGGCGCCAGTGTTTTCGCGCCAGAGGAAGCGACTGCCGATAGGCACTTCACGCGGGATCACCGTATGGCCACGCGAACTCGCCAGGCACTGGTCCTCGAGAATGGCGAGATGGAGCTCGCGCAGGCGCTCGACGCGCGGATGCGGTCGCTGCTGGGTCGCTCGCTCCGCCTCCGCTCCGTCGCCGCCGGAAGCTGCGGCGGATGCGAGGCGGAGCTTACCGCGCTTGGCAACGTCGTGTTCGACATGGCGCGATTCGGCGTGCAATTCGTCGCCTCGCCTCGGCACGCCGACGGCATCGTCGTCACCGGCGTCGTGAGCGCAAACATGCGCGAAGCGCTCGAGAAGACATACGAGGCGACGCCTGACCCTCGAATCGTGATCGCCGTCGGCGCGTGCGCCATATCGGGCGGTGCATTCCAAGGCAGTGCCCAAGTAACCGGCATTCCCGAGTCGATCCCGGTGGACCTCTGGATTCCAGGCTGTCCGCCGCATCCCCTCACCGTGCTCGATGGGCTGCTTCGCCTGCTCGGGAGGCTCGACTGACCGCGCATGCCTGGACGTAAGGCGTCGGAGGCCACGCGCCGCCAGCAGATCCTGCGCGCGGCGTATGACGTGGCGATCCACGAGGGGCTCGAGGCGCTCACTATCCGGACCGTGGCGCAGCGTGCCGGACTCAGCACGGGGCTCATCCTCTTTCACTCGCGAACCAAGGACGAGCTTGTCCTGGCGGTGCTCGATCACCTCCTGGCAACGACGACTGTGCTCCAGGTCACCGACGACATCCGCCAGATCGTCTCGCCGCGCGACCGATTGCTCGCGCTACTCCGGCGCGAGATGTGGCGCCTCTCGAGTGAGCCGCGTCGTACCCGCCTGTTCTTCGAGTTCTGGGAGCTCGGCCTGAAGCAGCGCCGTGTTCGCGCGCGGATGCGGCGTGAGCTGGATCGATATCGGGAAGCGTTTCGTCCGATCGCCGAGGAGGTGCTGATCGCAGCACCGTCGCGCTTCGCCGGCGTCACGGCCGATGGGTTGGCGGCAGTGTCGGTGAGCTTCATCAAAGGATGCGCCGTCCAATCGATGATCGACCCCGGCAACGTGAACATCGACGAATTCATCGCGGCCACGCAGGGGCTGTTCGGCGCGGCCTAGATCGAGCGACGCCAGAGGCGTCCCCGAACGCCGGTCGATGTCCACCCAGAACCGCGACCGGCCGGCACCGCCGGGGCAGCGGGTGACTCGAGTGTCAGGTATTCGTGTGGGAACGCGCTGGACGCTGGACGGTTTAGTTTTCGTGGGCAGCGAGCCCGACGGAGATTGACCCGGCCGTTGGACTGCGTGCGCCTACATGGAGTGCAGCACCGGGGGTGACGGACGGCGGCGAGGCAGAACTCGCATCCACTCTTCCGGCGAACACGACGACCGATCCCCCGGGGGCACGTCCTTTGCCCGCCTGAACAAGGCCGATCCCGGACGATCAGTCGCTCGGTGTTCGGAACGACTCTTTGCTGCGGCTTGGTCCGCGGAGCATTTCATGGCTCGACTGCGTTCGCGCTTGGCGGCTGTCGGTACGCCGCTTTTGGTGCTGGTGGCCGTGTCCGTTCCTGCGGGCGCGCAGGATTACTTCGGCCGAAACAAGGTGCAGTACGAGACCTTCGACTGGCGGATCCTCAAGTCCGAGCACTTCGACAACTTCTTCTACCCGGCCGAATCGACGAGCGTGCACGACGCGGCGCGAATGGCGGAGCGCTGGTACAGCCGTCATTCCGACACGTTTCGCCACGCATTCGATCGCAAGTCGCTCGTCTTCTATGCCGATCATCCGGACTTCGAGCAGACGAACGTCATCGGTGAGCAGCTGACCGAGGAGACGGGCGGCGTCACGGAGTCGAACCGCACGCGCGTGATCATGCCGTTCACCGGCATCTACGCGGACAACGACCACGTGCTCGGCCACGAGCTGGTGCACGTGTTTCAGTACAACATCGCCGAAGGAACGCCCGGCGGTGGCTTGATGCGACTCGACGCGCTGCCGCTCTGGTTGATCGAGGGCATGGCCGAGTACTTCTCGCTCGGTCGGGAAGATCCGCTCACGTCGATGTGGATGCGCGATGCCGTCATGCGCAACAAGTTCCCGACGATCAAGCAGCTGACCACGGATCCCCGCTTCTTCCCGTATCGCTACGGGCAGGCTTTGTGGGCGTACGTCGGCGGCCGGTGGGGCGACCGCGCGATCGTCGACGTGTATCGGACCGCGCTGCGGCTGGGCTGGGACAACGCGCTCGTGCGCGTGCTCGGTGAGGGGCAGGACTCCCTGTCGAAGGATTGGGCTGCCGCAAACCGCGCGATGTTCCTGCCGCAAATCGCCGGGCGCACGCATCCGGACAGCGTGGGTACGTCGCTGGTGACGGTCACTCGCTCGGGCGACATCAATCTCGCCCCGACGTTGAGCCCCGACGGCAAGCTATTCGCCTTCTTCTCCAGCCGGAACCTGTTCAGCATCGATCTGTTCATCGGCGATGCCGCGACGGGCAAGATCATCAAGAAGCTGGCGGGCCCCTCGAGCGATCCGCACTTCGACGCGTTGAGCTTCATCAACTCGGCCGGCGACTGGTCGCCCAGCGGCGACAAGTTCGCGTTCATCGTGTACGCCGACGGCAACAACGAGATCGCGATTCTCGACACGCGGTCGACGAGCATCGAGCGGCGCATCAAGCTGCCAGGGATCGGCGCGGTGAGCCACGTCTCGTGGTCGCCCGACGGCCGGACGCTCGCGTTCTCCGGCCAGGCGGGCGGGATCAGCGATTTGTACTTGCTCGACCTGAACAACAACTCGATTCGCCAGCTCACGCACGACAAGTACGCCGACATCCAGCCAACCTGGTCACCCGACGGCAAGATGCTGGCGTTCTCCACCGATCGTGGGCCGCAGACCGACTTCAACAACCTGAAGTACTCGCCGCTCGAGCTGGCGACGTACAATCTCGAGACGGGCCAGATCAACGTCTTCGCACCATTCGCACACGGCAAGCACATCAACCCGCAGTTCTCGCCCGACGGCAAGGACCTGTTCTTCGTATCGGACCAGGACGGGTTTGCCGACGTCTATCGTCTGGACCTGCCGAGCGGCCAGGTCTTCCGGGTGACACACGTAGCGACCGGCGTGAGCGGCATCACCACGGTATCGCCGGCGATCTCCGTGTCGCGTCAGACGGGCCGGCTGCTCTTCAACACGTTCTACAATCAGGGCAACGAGATCCGCGGACTCGAAGCGTCGCAGACCGTGGGAACACCGGTGACTGCTTCAGCGGTTGCCGAAGGCGCGCAGCTTCCGCCGCCGCAGGTGACACGCAGCCTGGTGATGGGCTATCTCGCCGATCCGACGACTGGCCTGCCATCGGGTTCCGACTTCACGGTGGTGCCCTTCCACTCGTCGTACGCGCTGGACGCGATCGGCCAGCCGAGCATCGGTGTGGTGGCGGGCGGACCGTTCGGCACCGGCGTGGCGGGCGGCGTGTCGATGATCTTCGGCGATCAGTTGAGCGACAAGCAGATTTTCGCGGCGATTCAGGCCAATGGAACAGTCAAGGACATTGGTGGCGCGCTGCAGTACTACAACATGAAGCATCGCTGGAATTACGGCGCCGGCATCGAGCACATCCCGTATCTGACCGGCTACGTGTTCCTCGATACCGCCACGGTGGCGGGCGGCGGCGGGTACAGCGTGAATCAGTTGCTGCAACGCATCTACATCGATCAGGCGATGGCGTTCACGCAGTATCCGTTCTCGAGCACTCGTCGCATCGAAGCCTCGGCGAACATGACCCACTACGGCTTCGACACGGAAGTGTTCACGACGGTGTTCAACGGTGCGAACGCCATCGTCGACGAGCGGCAGTCCACCCTCGCCACTGGCTACAAGCCGGTGTGGTTCGCTGAGCCGTCGATAGCATTGGTCGGCGACAACTCGTTCGCGGCGTTCACCTCGCCGGTTGAAGGCGAGCGGTATCGGCTCCAGTTCACGGCGACCACCGGATCGGTCTCGTATCAGACGGCGTTGGCCGACTATCGCCGGTACTACTTCCTCCGCCCATTCACGTTTGCCATTCGCGGCGTGTCGCTCGGCCGCTACGGGAGCGGCGCCGAGGACCGTAACACGACGTGGCCAATCTACCTCGGCGAAGAGACGCTGATGCGCGGCTACGGCTATGGCTCGTTCACCGGCGATGAGTGCGTCGTCGAAGGCGGAACCGCGCAGCAGCAGCAGACCAACTGCCCGGTGTTCGACCGCTTGTTCGGCAGCAAGGTCATGGTAGCGAATGCGGAGTTCCGCATTCCGCTGTTCGGCACGGAAGGGTTCGGGCTGCTCAACTTCCCGTTCCTGCCCACCGAAGTCTCGCCGTTCTTCGACGCCGGCGTGTCGTACACGAACGCGCAGGGGCCCAACTGGAGAATTCAGCGGGCGGCGAACGACGTACCGAACTGCAACAACAGCGTGAGCAACGGCAGCATCAACTCGTTCCAGTCGTACTATCCGTGCGCCGACCGCATCCCGGTGTTCAGCACGGGACTTTCGTTCCGGTTCAATCTGATGGGCTACGCGATCATGGAAGCGTACGTCGCGCACCCGTTCCAGCGTCCACAGAAGAACTGGGTCTGGGGCTTCCAGCTCGCGCCGGGCTGGTAAGGCTCCCCGCACGGCGGCCGCAGGACGTTCGACAGCGAAGCCCGCGCAATTGCGCGGGCTTCGCTCTTACCAGGCGTAGAGCGCCCGATAGATGTCGCGATTCCGCAGGACGGTGCGAACGTAGTCCCGCGTTTCGACGAACGGTATTCGCTCGGTGAAGAGCTCGGGATCACTCGCGCCCGCCTTTTTCGCCCAACGGTCGACGCGTGAGCCTCCGGCATTGTAGGCGGCGAGCACGCGCGGCAGCGCGCCATACTGCTTGATGAACGCCGCGAGGTGCGCGGTGCCGAGCTGCAGATTGGCGTCGCCATCGAGCAGCAGCGCCGGCGACCACACGGGAAACTCGAGCGAGCGCGCGATCGCTTCGCCCACGCCCGGAAGCACCTGCATCAACCCCCGTGCGTTGGCGGGGGAGATTGCGCGTGCCATGAAGTTCGATTCCTGTCGAACGAGCGCGGCGACGAGCGCGGGGTCGAGACCGTGCGTCTTCGCACTCCGCACAAGCTCATCGCGATCGAGCAGCGGAAACGCGAGCCGATACACGCGCGCATCGCGGACACCGCGATCGAGCAGCTGCTGCGCCAGCCGGATGGCCCTGGACGGCTGGCTCACTGCTATGAATGCCTGCGCCGTGGCCAGCATGCGATCGGTCGACGTTCGAGCTGCCCCATCGAGTGCATCGAGCTCGAGCCGCACCTCGGCGTCCAGACCGAGTCGGTCGAGGAAGCCGATTCGGTCGACGGCGCTGTCGACGGCGGCGACGCGCGGCACCGGATGTCCGGCAGGTGGCGCAGCCCACGCCGTCGCGTCCAACCGGCGCGCGCTCTGAAACGCGTAGTACGTTAGGGGCTCGTCAGCCACGAGCGCGCGCCAGCGCTGGCGCGCCAGCACCGGATTCCCCGCCGACAGCCAGGCCCGGCCGCTCCAGTAACGTGCCGCCGTCGCGTAGTCCGCGTGAGGCGTACGCGTGTAGATGGAATCGAGCTCCCTGGCCGCGGTGCGAGACTTTCCGTGCGCGAGCGCAATGATCCCCGCGTGGAACCGCGCGTCATCGGCGCGAGCGCTCGCGCCGTAGGTGCGATAGAGCTTCCGAAAGGTGGCGCGCGCCTGGTCGTCGTCGCCGGCATCGGTCGCAAGATCTGCCAGCAAGTAGAGCGCGGTGCTCGCGATCACGCTCTCGTTCGGGAAGCGCCTCACCACGACCCCGAGCGCGGCGCGCGTTGCCGCCGCGTTGCCCTCCGCCAGAAAGATCCGCGCACGCTGGTACGCCGCCTCTCCCGCAAGCCGCCCGCGGACCATGGCCAGTTGCGCCAACGCGTCGCGGCTGCGTCCGACCCGCGCCAGCGACTGCCCGTAGAGTAAACGGTCGCCGTCCGTGAGCGGCTGTGACGCGGCGAGCGCCGTCGCGAAGGCCGCCGCCGCGCGCGACGCCGGCCCCGAGATCGCGGTGCTGCGCGCCACGATCAGCTCATCGTGCGGCCCAAGCTTAATTGCGGCCTTGTCGAGCACGTCGACCGCCGCGCGGGCATCACCCGATCCACTATGGCCACGAATGAACGCGACGAGCTGCGACGCGACCGTGGCCCGCGCGACGCTGTCGCTCGCGGCGGCAAGTCGCAGTCGCAGCGCAGTCACCGGTTCGGAGAGCGCGTCGTATCGCGCGGCGGCGCCGAGCAGGTCGCCGAACCGCTCGCGCGCTTGCGCTTCGGTCCAGGCGATTCTCGGCTTGCCCACGGCGAGGGTCACGCGTGCGTATCGCTGCGCGCGCGACGCCGAGTCCCGCTCGTTTCCCGCCGCACGAAGAATCAGCCAGTCCGCGATGCTCGGCCACAGCGGTGCCGCGCGTTCGTAGGTCGCGGCCGCGCTGTCGAACTGCGAGTTCCGCTCGAGCGCCCGCGCCAGCAGCACCAGCCTCGTGGCACGCGCGCCACGGTCGGTCGCATCCCGCACCGCGGCGGTCGCGTGCACCAGGGCGATCGTGTCGGCATTCCGCTCCAGGGCCGATCGCGCGAGGAGCTCGCGTGCCGCGCCGCCGAACGTGGTGTCGATCCACGGCGCGCCGCCGATCAGCCGATCGACCTCGCTCCAGCCGCCCCATCCGGCCGCGGCCCGTGCGGCAACGAGCAGCGCCGCTGGCGTCCGCCGAGCCGAATCCCGCAGCACGGGACTCACGAGCTGCGTCGCGCGCCACGGATGACCGGAGTCGATCGCCGCCTGCGCGCGCGATAGCACGTCGCTTTGCGCGACGGCGTGCGCGAGCTCAGGCTGTTCCGTGGCCGGGAGGTCGCCGTCCGCATCCTGCTGCCGCGGCGAGCAGCCGCCCGTCAGCACGACGACGACAGCGACCATGCGGGCAACTCTGCGCCGGGCGAGAACTACTGCTCCACCTCGATCTCGAGTGACATGAACCAATGCTCCGCGTTCCCGATCGGCGATAGTCCTCCCGGATATGCAGCACGCGCGAATCGACGTCGGGGCTAGTGCCCCGACGCCGGCTGCGTTCACCTGACCTTCAAGATTCTTGCCGCCCTACGAGTCTCACTATCGGTGCCACAAAAAACAACGGCCTGAAGCAAAGCTCCAGACCGTTGTCTTCATCGACGCGGAGGAGGAGACGTGCCCACCCGCACGCCCGCGCTCAGACTCGCGCGCCGGAATCCGCGCTCTATTAGCCGCGGGGACCTTGGCCGGCGGCCGTCTTGCCACCCTTTTTCCACATCCGCGTGGCCCGCTTGGCGACGCGCTGCTCGACTTGCTTGACGTTCGCGTCGAACTGCGCCTGATGCTCGGGAGTCAGCGCCGCACGCAGATCCGTCCGCTCGGACTCGAGCAGCTGCTTGATCTGCTGGCGCTCGGCGCCCGACTTCTGCCACATCGCCTTGAGCGCCGCCGTGTCGCCGCGCTGACGCGCCTGACGCGCGGCCTGCATCTGCGGCTTCAACTGCTCGCGGAGCGCCTTCATTTGCGAGGCGTACTTCTGCTGAACGTTCTTGACGTTCGCCTT
>DATJIZ010000179.1:0-2016 GCA_035492735.1 Gemmatimonadaceae bacterium
CCGCAACTACAGCGCGGCGGAGAACGGACAGGACCGCATCGGTCAAACCCTCTGGCAGGCACCGATGAAGTACATCCAGCACTCGGCGATCTTCTACGCAGATCGCATCACGACGCCACTCCTGATGCTCACCGGCAAGGACGACTGGAACGTGCCCGACACCAACGAGCGCGAGATGTACTACGCGCTCCGCCGGCTCGGGAAGGAAGCTGTGTGGGTGCAGTACGCGCATGCCGGGCACGGCGCGGGACGAGCGGGGACGCCCGATGAGTTCCAGGATCACTGGACGCGGATGTTCGACTGGTTCAGGACGCACTTCGACAAGACCGCGACGGTCAGCGCACAGGCGATGCGATAGCGGAGAGCCAACGTCGGCGGGGCGCCGCCCGCGCTCCCCTCGTGCCGTCACCATCGACGAACTGCTCACCCATCCGCGATGCGCCACTTCCTATTCATTCCTGCTCTGGCGCTCAGCGCCGCCAGCGCCGTAGCGCAAACCACCCCGACCCTGATCGTCAACGCCAGGGTCCTCGACGGGACGGGCGCGCCGGCGCGCCCCGCCGACGTCCGGATCGCGAACGGCCACATCGAAGCGCTCGGGCGCCTGACGCGGCGCACCGGTGAGCGCGTCGTCGACGCGCACGGCCTGACCATCGCGCCCGGGTTCATCGACACACACAGCCACCACGATCGCGGACTGCTCGATCATCGCGACGCGCTCGCCGCGGTCTCGCAGGGAATCACCACCATCGTGGTCGGACAGGACGGCGAATCGCACTTCCCGCTGGCCGCGTACTTTGCGCGGCTGGACAGCACGCCGGCGGCGATCAACGTGGCATCGTACATC
Source organism: Gemmatimonadaceae bacterium (assembly GCA_035492735.1). Taxonomy (GTDB): domain Bacteria; phylum Gemmatimonadota; class Gemmatimonadetes; order Gemmatimonadales; family Gemmatimonadaceae; genus JAQBQB01. The sequence goes on from DATJIZ010000179.1 coordinate 848, forward strand.
GGACACGGCACGATCCGCGGCCGCGTCATGGGCGACGACTTCCGCCGCACAGCAACCGACTCCGAGGTTGCGCGGATGCGCACGCTGGTGAGGGAAGAGATGTCTGCAGGCGCACTCGGACTGTCCACCGGCCTGGAATACGATCCGGGCATCTACTCCGCGCCATCCGAGGTGCTCGAGCTGGCCAAGGTCGCCGGCTCCATGGGCGGCCGATACATCAGCCACATGCGAAGCGAAGACCGGAATTTCTGGCAGGCACTCGACGAGCTGATCACGATCGGGCGCGAGGCGCACATGCCGGTGCAGGTCTCGCACATGAAGCTGGCGATGCGCGCACTGTGGGGTCAGGGCGACAGCCTCATTGCGACCCTGAACCGCGCCCGCGCCGCCGGCGTGCAGGTCACTGCCGACGTCTATCCCTACACCATGTGGCAGTCGACGCTCACCGTCCTCTACCCGAAGCGCAACTTCAACGATCGCGAAGAGACCAATTTCATTCTCCGGCAAGTCGCCGCTCCGGAGGATCTCGTCATCGGCGACTATGCGCTCGACCCGAGCTACGTCGGTAAAGACGTGGGGCGGATCGCCACGATGCGCCACTCCGATCCGGCGACGACGCTCATGGCGCTCATCGCCGAGTCCCAGGCGAAGCGGGCGGACGAGAGCGTTGTGGCGAAAGGCATGGACGAGCGCGACATCGCGTCGATCGTGCGGTGGCGCTTCACCGATTTCTGCAGCGACGGCGCCCTCGACGGCGCTCATCCGCGCGGATTCGGCTCGTTCCCGCGCGTGCTCGGTCACTACGTGCGCGATCTGAAAGTGCTCACGCTCGAGGAAGCCGTCCGCAAGATGACGAGTCTCGCCGCCGCGAACGTGGGGCTCGCCGATCGCGGTCTCATTCGCCCCGGTCTCGTCGCCGACCTCGTGCTGTTCGATCCGGGCACCGTAGGTGACCGTGCCACCATCGCCAATCCGCACGCGCTCTCGGTCGGGATCAACACGGTGTGGGTGAACGGCGAGGTCGTCTACAGCGACGGCAAGACGACCGGCGCCCATCCGGGACGCGTGCTGCGCCGCCAGACCGGTTCGTCGGCGATCGACGACTTCGTGCAATCCGAAATGAAGCGGCAGGGAATCCCGGGACTCGCCATCGGCATCATCGACCACGG
>DATJIZ010000180.1:0-4632 GCA_035492735.1 Gemmatimonadaceae bacterium
ATGTCGATGGCCGCCGGCGAGTACATCTCGGTCAGCTCGCAGTCCGATACGGAGAAGGCAGACCTTGGCCGCGAGACGCGCGAGCTCGCCGAGATGCCCGAGCGTGAGCTCGAGGAGTTACGCGGAATCTGGGTCAAGCGCGGCCTCGATCAGGATCTGGCCCTCCAGGTCGCGAAGCAGCTCACCGCGCACAACGCGCTCGAGGCCCACGCGCGCGACGAACTGGGGATCGTCGAGATCCACGTCGCCAAACCGATCCAGGCAGCGCTCGCGTCGGCGGCAACCTTCACCGTCGGCGCCGCGGCGCCGCTCATCGTTGCGGCATTGACGCCGCTCGGCGTCCTCATCCCGGTCGTCGGCGGCGCGTCGTTGGTCGTGCTCGCGGCCCTCGGGGCACTCGCCGCTCGTACCGGCGGGGCCAACGCGTTCCGCGGCGCCGTGCGGGTCGTATTCTGGAGCACACTTGCCATGGCGCTCACGGCAGGCGTCGGCAAGTTGTTCGGCACCACAGTGTGAGCGACGACGCCAGCGCGGCCAGCAAGGCCAGCCACGCCAGCTACGCCAGCCGCGACACGGACGTCAGCGATGCGTACAAGCGCGACGTCGATGACGTCGTCGATGCGCTCGCGAGCGATCTCCGTCGCGGACTTTCCACCGACGAAGCCGCAACGCGTCTCGCGCGCCACGGACGAAACGAGCTTCCGGCGGAGCCGCCAGTCCCGGCGTGGCGGCGATTTCTCGCGCAGTTCCAGGATGTTCTCGTCATTCTGCTGCTGATCGCGACCGCGATCTCCGTCGGCCTCTGGGCGTACGAGCGCGACACGACCTTGCCGTACGAGTCGATCGCGATCTTCGCCGTCGTGCTGCTCAACGCCGCCATGGGGTTCATTCAGGAGGCGCGCGCCGAGGCAGCGGTCGCGGCGCTGCGCGCGATGTCCGCCGATACGGCAACGGTCACGCGTGACGGCACGCGTCTCGAGATTCCCGCGGCGGACCTCGTGCCGGGCGACATCGTGCTCGTCGAAGAGGGCGACAAGATTCCCGCCGACGCCCGCGTCGTGACGTCCGCCGCCCTCCAGACCGCCGAAGCCGCGCTCACCGGCGAAAGTCTCCCGGTCGACAAGGACACCGCGGCCATTTCCGGCGATGTGAGCATCGGCGATCGCCGGAACATGGTCTACAGCGGTACCGCGGCGACCTACGGACATGGGAAGGTCATCGTCACCGCGACCGGCATGTCCACCGAGATGGGTCGCATCGCCGGCATGCTGCGCGGAGCCGGCGCCGAAGCCACGCCGCTGCAGCGTGAGCTCGATCGCACGGGCAAGGTGCTCGGTCTCGTCGTCGTCGCCATCGCGATCGCGATGATCGTGACGATCATCGTCGTCGAGCACGTGCACGGTCTCGCGGCGATTCTCGATGTGCTCATCCTCGGCGTCGCCCTCGCCGTGGCCGCGGTCCCCGAAGGCCTGCCCGCGATCGTGACGGCGGTGCTCGCGCTTGGCGTGCAGCGAATGGCACGACGCAACGCCATCGTTCGGCACCTCGCCGCCGTCGAGACACTCGGTTCGGCGAGCGTCATTGCTTCCGACAAGACCGGCACGCTCACGAGAAACGAGATGACCGTTCGCGCCGTCGTGACGGCGAGCGGACGCGCTACGTTCACGGGGTCAGGCTACGCACCCGGAGGCGATGTCCGTCGCGAGGACGGCGGCGAGATCGAGGGCGCACTTCGCGTCGAGCTGGAGCGCGTGCTCGCCGCGGCGGATCGAGCGAACAACGCAGCCGTGCGCGAGCAGGACGGCCGCTGGACGGTGCAGGGCGATCCCACCGAGGGCGCGCTGCTCGTCGCGGCACGCAAAGCGGGTCTCCGCGGCGACGCCCTGGACGCGCGACTGCCGCGGATCGGCGAGGTGCCGTTCTCGTCCGAGCGCAAGCTCATGTCCACCGTGCATCGCGACAAGGACCGCGGCGAGGGGATCGTCGTGTTCAGCAAGGGGGCGCCCGACGTGGTGCTCGCGCACTGCTCGCGCGAGTACGTGGGCGACGACACCCGACCGCTCACGCCCGAGCGTCGCGCCGAGATCGAACGCCTGAATGACGGCCTCGCCGAGCGAGCGCTGCGTACGCTCGGCGTGGCCGTCCGCCACGTCTCGTCCGACGACGAGACGGACCGCGCCACGCACGCTCGCGCGTCGCTCGAGCAGGACCTCGCCTTCGCGGGTCTGATCGGCATGATCGACCCCCCGCGACCGGAGGCGGAACGCTCGGTCGCGCGCGCCAGGCGCGCCGGCATCCGGCCAATCGTCATCACCGGCGACCATCCGCGCACCGCCGCCGTCATCGCGCGCGAGCTCGGCGTCACGGACGACGAACACGCCATGACCGGCGCCGAGCTCGAGCAGGCCAGCGATGATGCGCTCGCCGAGATCGTGCCGCGCATCTCGGTGTACGCGCGCGTCAATCCCGAGCACAAGCTGCGGATCGTGAAGGCGCTGCAGCGCAATGGCGCCATCGTCGCCATGACGGGCGACGGCGTCAACGATGCGCCGGCGCTCAAGACCGCCGACATCGGAATCGCCATGGGCCTTTCCGGCACCGACGTCTCCAAGCAGGCGGCGGACATGATCCTCGCCGACGACAACTTCGCGACCATCGTCGCCGCGGTCGAGGAAGGCCGCGCGATCTTCGCCAACATCCGCAAGTTCCTGCGCTACCTCCTGTCGTCGAACATCGGTGAAGTGCTCACGATGTTCTTCGGAGTCCTGTTCAGCGATCGATTGGGCTTGCCGCGCGAGGGCGGTGCCGTCGTACTGCCGCTCCTCGCGACACAGATCCTCTGGATCAACCTCGTGACGGACGGCGCGCCCGCGCTCGCACTCGGCGTCGACCCCGCCGACGAGCGGCTCATGTACCAGCCGCCGCGCCCGGCGCGCGAAGCGGTCGTCACCGGGGAGATGTGGCGCGGCATCGTCATGGTGGGTGTGGTGATGGCCTTGATCACGCTCGTCGTGCTCGACGCGTCGCTGCCCGGCGGATTCGTGCCGGGCAGCGGCGATCTCCGCTACGCCCAGACCATGGCGTTCAACACGCTCGTGCTGGCCCAGCTCTTCAACGTGCTCAACGCGCGCTCCGACCGCAGCAGCGCGTTCGCGGGATTGTTTGCCAACCGCTGGCTCTGGCTCGCGATCGCCGTGTCATTGCTACTGCAGTTCTTCGTGGTCCATGTTCCCGCAATGCAGCGCGCCTTCGGCACGGTGGGACTGAGCGCGGTGGACTGGGTGCGCTGCACGGCGGCGGCGAGCGTGGTGCTCTGGGTGCGGGAAGTATCCAAGATGCTCGATCGTTTCTCGGCGCGGCATCGGACCGAGTTGCCCCAACAGACTCATTCATGAACGTCACCGTCCTCGGCGCGGCGCGCGAAGTCACGGGCTCGTGTCACCTTCTACGCGTCGGCCGTTCGGCGGTCGCGCTCGACTTCGGGATGTTTCAGGGGCGCCGACGCGAGACCCACGAGAAGAATCTCGACGTGCCGTTCGACGCCGACGAGCTCACGGCCGTCGTGCTCACGCATGCCCACATCGATCACTCGGGGCGGCTGCCGCTGCTGTCGCGTTATGGCTTTGACCGCCCCGTCTACGCCACGCCGGCGACGCGCGACCTCTGCGCGATCATGCTCGCCGACTCGGCCCACATCCAGCAGAGCGACGCCGACTTTCTGCGGCGCCACGGCCGCTCATGCGAGCCGCCGATGTATGATCAGAACGACGTGACACGGCTCATGGGCCGCATGATCGCGATCCCCTACGACGATCCGTTCGACCTCGCGCCGGGCATCCGTGCCACGTTCGTGGAAGCGGGACACATTCTCGGGTCGGCTTCCGTCGTGCTCGACTGCACCGAGGGTAGCCGCACGCGGCGGCTGGTCTACTCGGGCGACATCGGCCGCTGGGGACTGCCGATCATCCGCGACCCCCGGCCGCCGGTCGAGGCCGACGCGGTCATCATGGAATCCACATACGGAAACCGTGATCACCAGCCGGTCGACCTGACGCAGGAGCGCCTGGCCGAGATCATTCGATCCACCGCGGCCAGAGGCGGACGCGTGCTCATCCCGGCATTCGCCGTCGGCAGAACGCAGGAATTGCTCTACGATCTGCACAGCCTGACGCGTGCCAACGCCATCCCTCCCATCCCGATCGTGGTCGACAGTCCGCTGGCCACCGCCGCGACCGGAGTGTTCGCGATGAACCCCGGTGCGTTCGACCGCACCGAGGCGCTCGTCGCTGCGGTGGACGATCTGTTCCGATTCGAGCGGCTGGAGTTCACACGCGACACGAACGCGTCGAAGGCCCTCAACAGCCGCCACGGCCCAATGGTGATCATCGCCGCCTCCGGCATGGCGGAGAGCGGTCGGATCCTGCATCACCTGGCCAATGGCGCGCCCGATCCTCGCAACACCATCCTGATCGTCGGCTTCCAGGCCGAGCACACACTCGGCCGCCGCATCGTCGAGCGTCGACCGATGATCAAGGTATTCGGCGAGGAGATTCCGCTCCGCGCCAGGGTCGAAGTTCTCGACGGCTACAGTGCCCATGCCGATCGCACCGAGCTCAAACGCTGGATCGACGA
>DATJIZ010000181.1:0-14523 GCA_035492735.1 Gemmatimonadaceae bacterium
AGTGGCGCGACGGAGGGCAGCATCATGGCGATCATCATGACCGTCCACGCGGCCACGAACATCGCGGGGCCCATCACCATCTGACCGGACGCGGCGATCGTGACCACCCACGCCGCGCCGGCGATGACGGCGAGTGCCGCGGCGGTGGCTCGGTCGTTCGCGAGCAGTCTCAGCGCCGTGCTCTCTGTTTGGCGGAAACCGAGCGAATGACCAGCTTGCCGCGGGCCCGCGCGTGAACTGGCTGCTTCGAGCGCGCCACCGCGGCGCTCAACAGAGTCTGAACGGTCGCATGCTTCAGGACGGATGCCGAGGAGAGTCGAATGAAGCGTCCCTGTTTGCCGGAGCCGAGCAGGATCTGGTCGGGATCGGGGAGGCGAGCACCGTGCATGAAATACAGATTCACGCCGCCAGATCCCGCCGCAATCGAGACGATCGTGTCCGACGGCCGCTCGGTGGGCGAATAGCCGATGACGAAGAAATTGTAATTGTCGTACACCAGCTCGTTGGCGCCCGGGAAGCATTCGCGCAACTGCCTCCGCACGGCCCGGATCAGCCGTTGCCGGTCTGGGTCGAATTTGGCGATGAAGCTTCTCAACCGGGCTTCGGCGGTTTGAGCGGACACCGGCATGCGCCTAAGCTATTTCCCGCGGCGAGCGCTGGCGAGCGCCGATTCCGCGTCGTATGCTTGCGCCATGGCTACCCTCCAGGAACCGGGCGGCACCACGTACGCGGCAAACTATCGGACCATCGACGTGAAGCCCTGTACGCCGGTGATCGGTGCGGAGATTCACGGCGCCGACCTGACTCGTCCGCTCACCGACGAGCAGTGGAACGAGATTCACGACGCCTTCTTGCGGCACCAGGCGATCTTTTTCCGCGAGCAGCAGCCGATGACGCCGGAGCAGCAGATCGCGTTCGGCAAGCGGTTCGGCGCGCTGCACATCCATCCGGCGGCGCCGCATCTGGAGGGCTATCCGGAAGTCTTCGTCATCCACGCGCACAAGGATTCCAAACTCGCCAACGGCGAGACGTGGCATTCCGACGTGTCGTGCGATGCGGAGCCGCCGCTCGGCTCGATTCTGCAGATCCACGTGCTGCCGCCGTGCGGGGGAGATACGCTTTTCTCGAACATGTATGCGGCGTACGACGACCTCTCGCCGCGGATGAAGACGTTTCTCGAGGGCCTCAACGCCGTGCACGAGTCCGAGCACTTCTATCGAGGGCGCTACGCGGACCGCGGCGTGAACGATGCTGGAAAGATCTACCCGAGCGCGGTGCATCCGGTGATTCGCACCCATCCCGAGACCGGGAAGCGGTCGCTGTTCGTGAATCGCACGTTCACGACGCGCATCGACGGTCTGCCCGAGGACGAGAGCAAGGCGATCCTCCAGTTTCTGTATCAGCATGCGGAAACGGCCTGGTATCAGACGCGCTTCACCTGGCGCCGGAACGACGTGGCGATGTGGGACAATCGCTGCACGCAGCACATGGCGATCTGGGACTACTGGCCGAACGAGCGGAAAGGACATCGGGTGACGGTGAAGGGCGACCGGCCGTTCTTCCGATAGCATTGCGCAGCGCCGCGTTGTCCATTCACGTCGTCCTCGTCCATCCTGAGATCCACTGGAACACCGGCAACGCCGGCCGGACCTGCCTCGCCACCGGGGCCACACTCCACCTCGTCAAGCCGCTCGGCTTTTCGCTGGAGGAGCGCGAGGTGAAGCGGGCCGGCCTCGACTACTGGGAACACGTGGATCTCCGCGTGTGGCCGAGCTGGAACGCGTTCGAGCGCGAGCTGCCGGGTGTTGGTGAGCCGTACTTCTTCTCGACCAAGGCAACTCGCGTTTACTGGGACGCCCCGTTGGGCGCACCGGACGACGTCGTGCTCATCTTTGGTCGCGAAACGGGCGGATTGCCCGCCGAACTGCACGAACGCTACCGCGATCGGTTCGTGGCGATGCCCATGCTGTCGCCGCGCGTGCGGTCGCTCAATCTCTCGACGAGCGTAGCGGTCGCGGTGTACGAGGTGCTGCGGCAGCGGCGAAATCGAGACCGGCCCGCGCTCACTGCGCCGACCGACTGAGCGCTGCCGGAGTTTCGGCGCGCGGCCGCACGTGGAGGACCTTGTGACATATCGCGTGCACTTCTCCCGATGCGCTCACCAGGTTCACGGTAAACTCGGGCTCGGTCTTGCCGTTCTCGAGTGCCGCGCACCGGATCTCCTCGACTCGTTCCGCTGAGACCTGAAACGCGGCGTAGAGCTGCTCGCGTCCAGGACGTCGAAAGCGAATGCTCGCTGCCTTGTCCCAGACGACGTACTCGGGTCCGAGGCGCTTCATCAGCATCAACATGTACACGGGATCGAGCGAGCCGTACATGCTGCCGCCAAAGATCGTCTTCACGCGATTTCGAGTGCGCCAGTTGAGCGGCAGGCGGATCCGGACCTCGCTCCAGTCGCCAGCAATGTAGGTCACACGCCCGCCGGTTCCGCGGTACGCGGGATAGATGTTGAACCACCAGCGGTAAAGCCGCGTGCGCCAGGTCTCGGCCATGCGGAAACTTCGCGAGCACGCGTGCCGATCTCAATCACCGCCGGGCTGATCGCGCCGACGAGTCGCGGTCGGGTCGATGCGCGTCACCCGGTCGTGTCCTGCCTTGGGCGCATGTGCCGTTGATCTACCCTGGAATGGAGATCGACGGCAAGCCGTTTGTACCAGAGTGAGGTGACGATCCGCGCGATGGTTGGCTCGCGCTTACCTCGTGGCAGACGTGTGACGCGCCATTCACGGACGTGTCACCGACTCCGGCGACTCTTTGCCGAATGCAAGCGGCTTCAACTTGGCGGTCCGCATGAAGACCAGCACCTACATCTGCCTGCTTTCCGTCGCCGTCGTCGCAGTGACGGCCGCACCTCGTGCCGCGCCCGCGCAGGAAGGCGCCGGGCTCGTCATGCCGACGTACGTCCTCCATCAGATCGCGCTCGACTTCGACCAAGGTCGCAATCCGTTCTACTGCTACTTTGGTACGCGCAGTCCTTCGACGCCGGACCAGGTGCGCGTGGACTCGGTAACCACCGTCGCGACGCCGACCGACTGCGCGGGCAATGGGCTCGGCTTCGTCTCTCGCGTCGACGACAGATTCTTTCTGATCAACACGCTGAAGGGTCTCATCGACGCGATGCCGCGTTTCCTCGTCGTGAGCGCGTTCTATCGCACCGAAGATCTCGAGCACGATGGCTTCAAGGTGCACACGGCACACGCGCTCTCGATCATCCGCGGGGTGGGCGTAGGGACCACGGCGTCCAACGGCAGATCGTAACCGCCGGGCAGTCCCGGCCTGATCACAGCACGCGGAGCGGCGCCTGCGGACAGGCGCCGCTCGTGCGTACGCGCCCTGGTCGAAACCCATAGGAGCCCACCGTCGTCATAATCATGCCGGCAAACGCCCGCGAGCGATGAGAAGGCCATAATGGCCCGCTCGTCATGGGCGAAACGTCATGACACAAGTCGCATACCAATCCACCAAGCCCGCACGGGTCACTTTCTCGAAGCCGTTCAGCGATCTGCTGGTCGAGGTGTCGATCGCGCTTCAGAAGTTCGTCATGTACCCGGACGGTCACCCGTTGCTCGAGCCGGCGGCGGCGGGCGTCGTGCGTCGAGCCGAGCGAATCATGGAAGACCGCGCCATGATCGCCTTTGGCGTGGCGCGCCATCAGCTCATCATCGAGGGCGTCGCCACCGATCCACGGCAGCCGGTGCTGCGGCGGCTCGCCGACAGCCTCAATCGGCATCACCTCGGCGCGATCAGTCTCTTGCGCGGCGTCACGGCGCCCGAGGTGGCCGAGGCATTGCGGCAGGTGGGAGCAGAAACGATCGCAAACGGCATCGTGCCGATCGGCCTTCGTCCGCCCAACGAATTGCCCACATGGCCGCATGTGCGGCTTCACCCGCTGACGTTCGATCGTCTGGCGCTGGTCGGCGATGAGACGACCAGCAAACCGAAATCCGACGGCGAAACGCGAGCGACGGAGTTGTGGATCGGTCTCGCGACGGCCGCGATGACGACGACGGGCGCACCATCCGATGCGCCGCTTCCGACCGAGCCCGCGGTCATCGCGCGGGCGATCGACGAGCACGAGCGAGCGGAAGCCTACGATCAGGTGATCGTCGGCTATCTGCAGCAGATCGCGCGCGAGCTGAGAAGCGCGTCGAACGCCGAGACTGCCGCGCTGCGCCGCCGCACGGCGCGCCTCCTCACGTCGCTCAGACCTGAGACGCTGCGCCATCTCGTGGAGATGGGCGGCGATTTCGCGCAGCGTCGCGCGTTCGTGCTCGACGCCGCGCACGGGATGGCGGTGGACTCGGTGCTGGGCATCGTACAGGCAGCCGCCGATGCGAGCGGTCAGGTCATATCGCAAGGACTCATCAGGATGTTCACCAAGCTGGCGATGCACGCCGAGGCGGGGTCGCCGCGCGCGCGCGACATGGCCGCCGGCGCGCTTCGCGAGCAGATCGACCAGCTCATGGCCGGCTGGGAGCTCGCCGACCCGAATCCGGCCGAGCACAGCCGACTGCTCCAGCGGCTGGCGACCGAAGAATCGTCACCCTCGGCGCAAGCGAACGATGATCGAACTGAGCGGACCGACGAACGGGATGCAAAGCGAAGCGACGATGACGATTTCATCCGCGTGATTCAGATGAGCCTCGAGGTCGGCTCGACGGGGATTCTGATCGACCAGTCGATCGATCGCGCGGTGGAGGCGGGCGGCGTTGCTCGCATTCTGGATCTTCTCGTGTCAGCGCCATCCGGGTCGGGCGCCGCGATCGACGACATCCTGACGCGACTGACGATGCCCGAGTCCATCGCGCGGCTCGTGGAGCGCGAGCCGGTCGATGCCGCCAGCCTCGAGCAACTGCTGCCGCTCCTCTCGGTTGATTCGCTCCGCGTCCTGGTGAATGCGCTGGCGAACACCGAGCACCGGCGCACGCGGCGCAAGCTGCTCGATCTCCTGACCAGCGCCGAGGCGGACGTCACACCGCTCGCGATCGAGCGGCTCGGCGATGAACGCTGGTTCGTGCAGCGCAACATGCTCGTGCTGCTGCAGGCCCGCGGCAACCTTCCACCAGATTTCTCGGCGGCGATGTGGGCGACGCACCCCGACCAACGTGTGGCGTACGAAGCCATTCGGCTCCAGCTCACGATCCCGCGCGAGCGCTTGCAGGCGATTCGTGTCGCGCTCACGGCGGAGGATCCGCGGACCGTTCGGCTCGGGCTGGCCGCGCTGCGGGGCGGATGTCCGGCCGATGTGCTGGACCTTGTCGTGGCGGTAGCGAACGACACCCGGGCGTCGGAAGAGCATCGGACGCTCGCCGTGCAGGCGCTCGGCTGCGTCGAGCCGCAGACTCGCGACTCCAGCGTGCTCGAGGCGCTGCTCGCCACGGTCGACGGCGGCACGACGCTCTTCGGGCGGCAGCGGCTCGCGCCACCGACATCGCGCCTGCTCTCCGCGCTCGCGACGTTGAACGCGCAATGGTCCGGCGACGTACGCGCCGCCGAGCTCATCGAGCTCGCGCGCGCCTCCGAGTTCCCGGATGTCCGACGCGCCGTGGGCGTCCCCGATTCCGCCGCATGAGCGAGCCTGTCCGATTTCTCAATTCCTTCGCGCACGGACTCTCGGTGATGACGCTCTATCCCGAGGGCCATCCGTCACGGGACACGGCGATCGACGCTGCCTATCGCGAACTGAGCGATCTGACCGCCTCGGGCCAGCCGCCCGTATTCACGTTTCTCGGCGGCGACGTCATCTACGGCCGGCAGTCGCTGCGCGAGCTCAAGGAATGGTCGTGGGGACCGCGACTCGCGGCGGCCGGAATCCAGCGACTCGAATTCGAGCGACGCCTGAACCGGGACGAGTTCGAGAGCCTTCTCCAGGAGATCCTGGCGCGGCTGACGCTCTCGTTGATCGATACGAGCGAGCAACGCTTTACGCGGCCGCTCGGCGTGCGGTTCGGCACGGTCGGCATTCGCGATCAGGGCGAAGAACCCGCCGAGCCGCTCGCCATCGCCACGCTGGACGTGACGCTCGATGAGGAAGCGGGCATGCTCGCCTGGCTTCACGACGAGGTGCGCTCGCGTGGGTCGGTTCCATTGGTCGAGGCGGAGACGGTGGTACGCTCGCTCGCCGTAGCGATGCACAGCGAAGGCAACATCGTACTGCCGTTGCTGCAACTGAAGGAATTCGACCAGTACACGACGACGCATTCCTTGAACGTTTCGGTGCTCGCGATGGGCGTCGCCGAATCTGTGGGATGCACGCCGGCCGAAGTCCGAACGATCGGCGTAGCGGGACTCCTGCACGACATCGGGAAGATCCGGGTGCCGCTCGAGGTACTGACCAAGCCCGGCAAGCTGACGCCCGCGGAACGTCAACTCATGAACCGGCACCCGGTAGACGGCGCGAAGACGATCATCAAGACCGACGCCGATCTGCAGCTGGCCGCGGTCGTGGCCTACGAACATCATGTCATGCTCAACGGCGGTGGCTACCCGACGTTTCACTACGATCGCGACTGCACGCTGGCGAGCCGCCTCGTACACGTGTGCGATGTCTACGATGCGCTGTGCACGCGCCGTCCCTACCGCGAGGCGTGGACGTCGGACGCGGCGGTGAAATATCTGGAGGAGCGATCCGGCATCGAGTTCGATCGAGAGCTCGTGGTGGCGTTCACGCGGATGCTCGGCGCGAGCCGGGCCACCACGGTGCAAAGCGTTCCGCAAGGCAGCGTACAATGAACCGCCGGCTCGGCGAGTCGTCGGCGTCGTTTCCGATGCGCGGGCCAGTTCCGTTCGTCCTCTATGGTATGCGCCGTCTCGTCACCGTCCCTCCGGAACCGCTGGCGCGGTTTCGGCTGCTGGCCGTCTGGTTCGCGACCCTGGTCGCGTTCCTGAACGCCGGTCTCCTCTTATTCTACGGAAGCCTCCCCCTTCCGCTTGCGACTCCCGTCCGGGTCGCCGTAGCGTCGGCCGCGGCCCTGCTCGGGGTTTGGTGGCTATACGGTTACCGGCGCGGTGGGTACCAGCCCGCCGGATGGTTCGTCGACGTGGCGCTCGTCGGGATGTCCGCGGCGCTGTCACCGATGCCGGCGCACGCGATCGCGCTCTTCTTTGGCGGGATCCAGCTTCGAGCGCTGTTCGTGCCTCGCCGACAGCTCCCGGTGCTCATCGCGTCGTACGGGATTGTACGGCTCGCCTCGGTCACGCTGGTGTATTCTCATGGCGGCCTCGCGCTCGGCCCGATCACGGCAAGCGCATTGTTCTCGGTGTTTGGGTTGACGATGCTCGCGATCGGCCTGCACCTCTTTGCTGACGCGTCCGAACGGCAAGTCGCGACCGCGCGGGCACTGGCGCGCAGCGAGGAACGCTACCGCCTGGTGGCGCGCGCAACGCGCGACGTCGTGTACGATTTGCAGGTCGCGACGGGACGAATCGAGTGGACCGACTCGATCGAAACGGTATTCGGGTACGTCGGCGAGCAAATGCGAAACGTCGAGTGGTGGCTCGAGCTCGTGCATCCCGACGACCTCGACGCGCTGCGGCGTTCCATCGCGGCGGTGCTGTCGGACGTGGGGCAATCGGTCGGGAGCACGATACACTATCGTGTACGGCGAGCCGACGGCCGCTACGCCCACGTGTCGGGCAGCATGCTCGTGCAGCGCGCGCCCGATGGAACGCCGGAGCGCGTCATCGGCTCGATCCGCGACGTGACGAGCGAGCACGTACTCGAGGAGCGGCTCCGTCAGGCTCAGAAGATGGAGGCTGTCGGCCAGCTCGCGGGCGGCGTGGCGCACGACTTCAACAACCTGCTCACCGTGATCGGCGGGCACGTGTACATGCTCGAGACGGCGGTCGGCGCTCGCGACGCGACCGTCGTCAGGCACCTCGACGGGATCACGCGCGCCGCGGATCGCGCGGCGGCGCTGACGAAACAGCTGCTCGCGTTCGGACGCAAGCAACTGCTCTCGCCGCAAGTGCTCGACCTGAACGAGGTCGTCGACGAAGTGCTCCAGATGATGCGGCCCGCACTTGGCGAGCAGATCACGATCGTGTCGCGGCTCGAGCCGTCACTGCGGCCGATCCACGCCGACGCGGGCCAGATCGGGCAGGTGCTGCTGAATCTCGCGCTCAACGCCCGCGACGCAATCTCGTCGCAGCGGGACGGCCGCGGAACGCTGACGGTCGAGACGGCGAATGCGGTCGTCACGGAATGGGACCGCGACGGCGATGCCGAAGCGGCCGGCCCGCGTGCCGCCGGATCGCCGCCGGCGCTCGCCACGGGCGAGTATGTGCGGCTGACGGTGCGCGACACCGGGATCGGCATGGGTCCGCAGACCGTCGCAAGGGCGTTCGAGCCATTCTTCACGACGAAGCCGCATGGCCAGGGAACGGGGCTCGGCCTGGCGACTGTTTATGGAATTGTGAAGCAGTCGTTCGGCGACATTCAGGTGGAGAGCGCACCGGGCTCCGGCTCGACGTTCACGATTCACCTTCCGATCGCGGTCGTCGATCGACGGACGCGGCCCACGCCGGCCCGCGCGACCGTCCAGCTGCTGCATTCCGCCACGCCGGCATTTGCCGGACCCACGCCCCGCCTCGACCGCGGCGTGCTGCTCGTCGAGGACGACGATGGCGTACGGGAGTTCGCCTCCACCGTGTTGACGGGCGCCGGCTGTACCGTGTACACAGCGCGCCAGGGCATCGAGGCACTGGAGCGCATACGCGAATGCGGCGCTGCCATCGAGCTCGTGGTGACCGACGTCGTCATGCCCGAGATGGGAGGTCCGGAGCTGGTCGAGCAGCTGCGCGCGCAACGACCCGGTTTGCCGGTGCTCTACATCACCGGGTACAGCGACGACCCCCGCATGCTCGCTGAGCTCGAAGCCGCCGGTGCGCGCCTGCTCGCAAAGCCGTTCACGGCGGCGGCGCTGGTTCAAGCGGTGGGCAGCCTTTCGCAACTCGAGATCAAGCGCGTCGCCCGAGCAAGCTGAGGCCAGGCGGCCCCGCTTCACCGCACGAGGGAGTCACCTCCGCGTGGCGACTCCGGCGTAGAGCATCCCCGCGTAGACGGACGGAAGCGTCGCCGTGACCACGGCCTCGGACAGCCCCGCCGATTCCGCCAACCGCGGCCAGCGCGCGGCGTCGATCGGATACGGAACCCAACGGCTCGGCGCGCGGCGATCGTACTCGACCACGACGACCCGCCCGCCGACACGAACGTGTCGCGTGAGCTGTGTCAACACACGGCCCGCGTCACGCACAAAGTGCAGCGAGTTGGCGAGCAGGATTCCGTCGAGCAGCGAAGCACCGAGTCCCGGCAGCTCGAGCCCATGCGCGAAGTCGGCTTTCACCGGTACGACTCGCGTCGCACTTTTCGCCGCGAGCGCGCGCAGCGCCCCGACCGAGCTCGCGTCGTGATCGACGGCGTAGATCGTGCTCGCGGGATCGAGCACGCGCATCAGCGCACGCGTGAACGTGCCCGTTCCCGCTCCGAGGTCGGCCCACACGGCGGGACTCGCGGTGGCGCTTGCGCCGACCGCATCGCCGATCAACGCGACCGCGTCGTTGACGTCCATATCCAAAAGAAACGAGGATCGGCCGCTATCGCTCCAACACCCGGCCACGGCGCACCACGTAGGCGATCCGCGTCGTGTTATGAATGTCGACGGTGGGGTCCGCGTCCAGCACGAGCAGGTCGGCCGCCTTGCCCGCCGTGATCGTCCCGTGGTCGTGCTCGAACCCGCTCGCGATCGCGCTCGTCGCGGTTGCTGCGACGATCGCCTCCATCGGCGTGAGGCCGGCGCTCACCAGCAGCGCCATTTCATCATGGATGTGGGGCAGGTCGCCCGAGCCGTTCGCGCCCATGTCGTCGGTTCCCGCATCGATGCGGACGCCTGCGGCGTGCGCGGCGCGAGTGTACGCGATCGCGCGCCGCTCGCGACGTCTCGCAATCGAAGTGTCTGGCGCGTTCACTGGCGGGCGATAAACCCAGAGCGTCGCGTCGAGGATGGTTCCACGCTCGCGCATCGCGGCGAACAGTCGTTGGATCGCGGGGCTGTCCGGCGCGGCGGTGGTATCGACGCGCATCCGCTGAACGTACGCCGGCATCTGCGGCGCCACCTCCCACGCGGCCATGTCGGCGTGCGAGACGACGTCCACGGCCGCCGCGACCATCTCGCTCGGCCGAGCGGGGAAGAGCGCGAAGTGAGACCACACGCGCAGCCCCTGACGCTTGGCCTCGGCGGCAATGCGTTTCGCCGTGGCACCGTCGAGCGCCGCGTACATCTTCACCGCCGTCACTCCGGCACCTCGCGCTTCGGCGACCGCTTGACGCAGGTCGGTGGTATCGGTGATCGCGCGCCCGAACGGAGCGGTCCCCGGCACATAGCCGACGGTGCTCGCCAATACGCGCGGATCGGCAAAGAACGCCGGTCCGGCGAAGATCGCCGAGTAATGAATGTCGGGTGATTCGATGTCGCCGGCGGCCGCGGCGCGCGCGAGATCCGCCAGCGCGCGCGCGTCGCCACCCATGTCGCGCACCGCGACCACGCCGCCCAGGAGCGCGTTGCGCAAGCGCTGCTCGACGATCGAACGACGATCGTCGCCGCTCGGATTGGTTGCGTTGTGCACGTGTGCGTCGATGAGCCCGGGCAGCACGAACTTGCCCGCGGCGCTCCGCTCGGTCGCGTCGGACGGAAGCGGCTGCGCGCCATCAGGGTAGACGGCCGCGATACGCCCGTCGCGCATGACGATGGTCATCCCCGCGCGTGGTGGCGCTCCCGTGCCGTCGATGATCGTGGCGTGTGTCAGCGCGAGCGATCTGCCAGCGGCAGCGGGGAGATCCTGGCCAGCAGCCGTGGCTGCCGCGGGTCCGAGCCAGATGGCGAGCAAGCCAATGATCAAGGTGCGCGTCGTAATCTCCTGTGGTGTGAGCATCATCGCCGCGGTTGATCCTGCCGTGGCCATCACGGCAATCCCGGTCCGTCCGCTCCTATCCAGTCGTATGTCCGCTCATGCTCCATCAAGCGCCAGCGCGACGGATACAAGGTGCGCTGCCAGTCGATCGGCTCGCCAAGCGGCTTCGGCGTCGCCGCCAGGGCAAGCGCCGATTTGAGATCGCGCCGCTGCTCGGCGCCGAGCGCGGCAGGATCGAGCGAGACGAAGAGCATCGTGCCGCTTCGCGCCAGCAGGTCGAGCCACTCCCCGTTCAGAGACCACGGAATCGCGTTCGTCACGCCGACGCAATCGGGATCGGCGACGTAGAACGCACCGTGCTGCACGCCACGGAACGCAAGCGTGTTCAGGCCCATCTTGCGCGTGCGTGACCACTCCGTGCCGCTGGTATCGTCGCCGACACGACAGATCTCGAAGTGTCCGGCTGAGAGATGGCTGACCGTGTTGCAGCCAATGACCAAACTTTCACCCGCGGCACGCCGAATCGTGCCGTACAGATCGTCGATCACCTCGGCGGTGGTGCGAGAAGGGCCGGAAGCGAACGTCCACCCGTCGCGAGTCATCGCGGCGCCCATCTGAAAGCCCCAGCGGCCGAAGATGTCGTACGTCGTGTAGTCGTGCTTGATGAGCTCGAAGCCCCACTCGCGCAGGCGCCCGATGTCAGCGGCGACTTTCTCGCGAACATCGACTATGCTGGGATCGAGAAACGTGCGATCGCGCGCGAGCCGCCAACTGTCCGGCGCATCGGTCGTCGCCTGCAGCGGCCGAATCCAGATGCCTGGGCGCGCGCCGCCGCGCTTGATCGTTGCCGCGAGTCCCGGCATATCGGGGAATTTCTCGTTGCCACGATCCCACGTGCCGACGCCGGCATGCGCCTGTCCACGCTCCGGTTGCCAGCCGTCGTCGATCACGGCAAACGGGCGATTCTCGCCGGACGGCGAGAGATCGACGATGTGCCCGACGTCGGCGAGCACCGTGTCCGCGCTGTTCTTGCCGTAGGCCCAGTACCAGTCGTTATGGCCGTACACCGGATGGGCGGGCATGCGCGGGTTGCGGCACATCTCCCCACAGAATGCGCGCAGCGCCGAGAACGACGACTCCCGCGGATGCCCGGCGCGGCAAACGACGTCGCACACGTCGAGCACGCGCTCCCCGAGCCGGATGCCGGTACCGCCGCTGCGCACGTCGGTCCAGAGACTCAAGCCTTCCGGATCGACTTGCCAGAAGCAGAACGCGCGTGCGCCTGTACGGACGCCGTAGCCGTGGGTGCGCGAGCCGTCGAACGTCGCGGCGTACCAGGGCATGACGCGATCGACGACCCAGCCACGCCACTCGAGATCGCCGTAGCCGCGCTCCCACGCGTCGCCAAGCATCTGGCGGACCGCGGAGAGGTCACTGCGCCAACGGAGGCTGAGGCGCTTGACGGCCGAGCGTGGGGCAGAGAGCGAGACATTGAGCGAGTCCGACCGGGGGCTGGTCGTGACGACGATGTCATCCATTACCCAGCGACCGTTGCTCGCGGGCTCCAATCGACGATCGGCGGTCTCGGTTTGCGCGAGCACGAGATCGGGCGGTCGGCGCACATCGAGGAAACTCGTGCCATGCGGCGCGCGCCCAGTCACGCGCTCTTCCATCCCGGCAGTCCGAGCCGACATGCCGACCGCCGACAGCACGGCCGTCTCGATGAACGCACGCCGCGACGTCATTGCGCCGCGATGGCGGATTGGAGTCTCGACAATACCGCTTGTGGATCCGAGACCTCGATGACGAGGCACTTGTAGTGTTCGTGCTCGAGCTCGACGATGACGGTGCGCTCGGGGTCGTGGACGTCATAGAACACCCAGCCGCTGAACTGATAGAACGAGCCGGCCAGAATGACGCCGGGAACTTGAGTGCCCGGGAATCGAAGTCCATGCCACAACCCTTTCGCGGCCTCCGGATCGATTCGCGCAGCCCGAATATGCTGGAGTGGAATGTCGAGGCGGCTCTTCATGGCCCAAACCTTGTCCATGCCCTCGACCTCGAAGTGCACGCGATCCCCGACTACGGATACTTCAACCATGCGTGGCTCACCTCCGTCTCGTGAAGCGCCTCGCGTCGGCTGTCCGATGCGGGCGCGGTCGTGGCATTACGGTCGCCGCTTCTTCATCGCGTCCTCGACCGCCGCGAGTTCGGCCTTCACTTCCGACAGCATCTGCCGGTGAAGCTCGGTCGGGGCCGCAAAGCTGCCTTGTTGCGCCCCGGTTCCGTTGAACGCGCGGGCAATGCCGCCGAGCTTGGCGCGAGGCGATTCCCGGCCTGCCGTGAGCCGCCGCTCGAGCGCCTGCAGCGCTGCCGAGTCCGCGCCGGCCGCCTCGGCACGCATGGCGCGTAATTCACTCGCGCGCTGCTCCAGCTCGACCTGTACCGCCTGCACGTCGAGAAGAAACGCTTCGCGCGCGCGCTGCTGCGCGACCGGAATGGTCAGCGCGGGATCGGATCGCACCTCGAGCGACTGGGTCGAAGTCTCGCCGTCGACGTCCAGCGTCACCATGAACTTGCCGGGCGACACGTACGGCCCGCGATTGCCGATGTCGTGCGTCGGAATTGGCAGTTGGACTGGAGCAGGAGCGCCGGCGCGGCCTCCGGGAGCGGGCGTCGGTCCTCCGCCCTCCTCGCCGCCGAACGCGCCGGCTGCAGCCGTCGCCGGCGGCGGCTCGTGGCGGAGATCCCACGTTACACGGTGTATCACGCCGCCCGACGTCGCGCCGGCGATCTCGCGCACGACGCGACCGTCCTGCCCGCGCACGATGAGCCGCACCTTGCTCGCCGGTTTAGACAAATAGTACGTGAGCTCGGTGCCATCGGCGGGATTCTCTCCCGCGTACATCCCCTGCGCCGTGTTCGAGATGTCTTCCCAGTACTGCATGAGCGTCGCGCGCGCGGGGGCGAAGAAGTACGACCGGCGCGCCGCGATGTCCCCACTCCACTCGGCGATCGGCGACGCGTCGTCGAGTATCCAGATGCTACGCCCATGCGTGGCCAGCACGAGGTCGTGCGTGCGCGGGTGGATCACGATGTCGTCGTAGCGTGTCGTCGGCAGGTTGCCGGCGATCCGTGTCCAGTGCGCGCCGGTATCGGTGCTCACGTACAGATGCCGCTCCGTACCGGCGAAGAGCACCGACGGCTTGCCCGGGTACTCCTGGATGCTGCGCACCGACGCGTCCGACGCGAGACCGTTCTGCGTCGCAATCCATGACTTGCCGAAGTCGGTCGTGCGAACGATGTACGGCGCGAAATCGCCCGAGCGGTGCGCATCGAAGGCGACGATCGCCGCGCCCTTGGACGCAGACGAGGCGACGATGCGCGCGACGTACGTTCCGCTCTTCACACCGACCGGCACGATCGCCGCACTCACCTCCTTCCACGATTTGCCGCCGTCGGTCGAGACTTGCACGTTGCCGTCGTCGGTCCCCACCCACAGCACCTTGGCATCGAGCGGCGATTCGGCAATCGTCGTGATCTCGCTGAAGCTCG
>DATJIZ010000182.1:0-23552 GCA_035492735.1 Gemmatimonadaceae bacterium
GCCGTGCGGTACGAAGCCTCTGCCGAATCGCGGTGGCCGAGCGCGGACTGTACACGCGCCATCATGCGCTGCACGTCGGCGGAGCCGCTGTCCAGTTCGACCGCCACGCCGATCCGCTCCAACGCCTCATTCGGTTTGCCTTGATCGAGTAGCACGCGGCCAAGGTTGAGCAGCGTCTTCACGTTCGACGAATCGAGCGCGAGCGAGCGCTCGAACGCGTCGCGTGCTCGCACGAGATCACCTGACTTCCACGCCGAGAGCCCGAGCATGTAGAGACCGAACGCGTTGGTCGGGTGCGTCTGCACGTAGCCGTCGAACGACTCCGTCGCCTCGCGGTAGTGCCGCTTGTTGTACGCGGCCTGCGCGTCGGCAAACGTGACGACCTGTGTCACGTGTTGGGAGTCTGCGACTTCACCCGCGACGGCGAGCTTGGGAGCCACCGCCGCCGGCGTCGAGCTCACTGGCGTATCGATCTTCTTGTCACTGCGCGCAACGCACGCGAACGCGACGGCGAGGATCGAAAGGGCGGCAATGGTGATGAGAATCGGGCCACGATCGGGATGGTCGATTCGGGTAAAGCGGTCGGTGCGGTACATGGAATCCTCCTGGGTTGATGCGCTCCCTCACGGGGGGAGTGCCGGTTGTCGTGACTTCGCGGCACCTCGTAAGGGCAAGCGCGCGTCCCGGTCGAAGGAGGTTTCGGCGCGCGTCGTAACTCTCTGCGATTCAACGAGCTGGCATTCAGGGGCGCACGTGGCGCCCGGCAGGTTGTGTTCGCGCGGACACGCTTTCTTGGGCGCGATGTGTCCAGTCGGACACGCGCGTGACTCCCAAGAACGTGGGTTGATGCGGATTTTACAGATCTGGCCAGCCGAATCCGCCGGATCGCTCCGCGCGCAGCGATGCGCCGAAGCCGAACGAGCCGAGAGTTCTTTGGTGACTGCCCCGGGGCGCGTCGGCTCACCCGAGCGGCTGTTTCAACATTCCTCAACTCGGCTCGTTGAGCCCGAAGTTCTGCACCTGCCGAGGAACGATCCGACGGATCAGGTTTCCAAATCCGTCGAATCGCACCACCTCCCCACGTTCTTAGGGGTCAGCCATGCTCAACGGCTCGCGATGCCGTGGCGGCGCATGATCTTGAGCAGACTCGCGTGATCTGCCAAACCGAGATCGTGCGCGGTGCGGGTGATGTGCCATTCATTGCGCTCGAGTGCCGCAACCACGATCTGACGCTCGGCTTCGGCCTTTCGCTCGAGGAACGTCCGAGCCTCGGCACCGGGTGTCGTCAGTGACGCGCCTTCCACGATCTCGGCGGGTACCTGTTCCGGACCGATGACGTCACCATCGGCGGCGATGAGCATTCTCTCGACCACGTTCCGCAGCTCGCGCACGTTGTTGCGCTTCCAGTCGTAGGCGGTGAGCAGCTCGAGCGCGTCGGCGGTGATCGTCTTGCGCTTGATTCCGAACCGGGCGCAGGTCACGGTGAGAATGTGGTCGACGAGCTCGGGCAGATCGGAGAGGCGGTCGCGCAGCGGCGGAACGCGCAGCACGTGCACGGCGAGTCGGAACAGGAGGTCCTGCCTGAATCGACCCGCCGCAACATCCGCCTCGAGGTCGCGGTGCGTGGCGGCGATCACGCGCGCCGGCGCCGCGATCGGGTGCGTGGATCCCACGCGCACGACCTGCCGCTCCTCGAGCACGCGCAGCAGCTTGGCCTGGGCGGCCGACGGCAGCTCGCCGATCTCGTCGAGGAAAATCGTCCCCTTGCCCGCCGACTCGAAGGCGCCCTTGCGGGTCGCGTTCGCGCCGGTGAACGCACCGCGCTCGTGACCGAACAACTCGCTCTCGATCAGGCTCTCGGCGAGCGCCCCGCAATTGACGGCGACGAACGGCTCGCGCTCACGGCCCCCACCGCTCAATCGATGAACGTCGCGCGCGACGAGCTCCTTCCCCGACCCGCTCTCGCCGACGATCAGCACCGTGCTGGGGATGGGTGCGACTCGCGCGATCGATTCCTTGAGCTTCTTCATAGCCGGGCTCGTGCCGCGGAGCGCCGTATCCTCGGCAGCGTACCGCCGGAGCTCGACGACTTCACTCACGAGCATTCGACGCTCGACGGCGTTTTCCACTTCGCGCGCCACGCGCGCTACGGGATCCGCCTTGTCGACGAACGAGTAGGCGCCGAGTCGGATGGCCTGTGCGCAGCGATCGTAATCGCCCGTACCCGTGTAGACCACGACCGGCGTCTCGATGCCGCGGTCGCGCATCGCGCGCAGCACGGCGAAGCCGTCCTTACCCGGCATCTCGAGATCGAGGACGACGCAGTCGACCGCTTCCCGCGTGAGCGTGGCCAGGGCTTCGTCGCCGCCAAAGGCGACGAGCGTCTCGAAACCGCCGATGCGCTTCAAGTCGTACGCGTACTGCTCGGCCATCGGCCGGACGTCGTCGACGATGAGAACGGTGGTCATGCGGTGGAGATCGGTTCGGCCGTGATGACGCCCACCATGCCCGCTTCGGCCCGCGCCCGAGCGCCGGAGCGCGCGACGAGCGACACGGCGGCGAAGTCGCCGGTCGCATTGAGGACCGTGGCGAACGTGTCGGGCAGCGCGTCCACGGCGATGAGAATGCCGATGCCTTCGACCGGCAACCCGATCGCCAGGAAGAGCGGCGCGAGCAGAATGAAGGCGCCGCGCGGCACGCCCGGCGCCGCGAACGCGATGAACACGGCCGCGAACGCGACGATCGCCAACTGCTCCGCGTGAAGTGGCACGCCATAGAACCAGCCGACGAACAACGCGCCGATGGTCCACGACACCGGCGCGGCGATCTTGAACACCGAGACCGCGAGGGGCAGAACGAATCCGGCGATCCGGTTCGGAATCGTGAGGCCGCGCTCGGCGCCCTCGACGAGCGCCGGCAGCGCGGCGATCGACGAGCTGGAGCTGAAGGCAATCAGTTGGGCCGGGAGTGCCGCGCGTGCGAACCGGCGCACCGGCAGACGCGTGGCGATCGCGACGACCGGATACAGGAGCAGCGTGACGCCGAGCGAGGCCGCGGAGTAGGCGACGATGTACAGTCCGATGGCGCCGGCGAAGCTGGCGCCGAGGTGAGCCGCCAGGGGCAGGACGAGGGCGAAGATGCCGATCGGCGCGGCGGCGACGACCCAGCGAACGAGCACGAGCATCGCATCGCCCAGCGACTTGAACATCCCGGTCAGCGTATCGCGCGACGCAGGCGGCAGCTTGACGATGGCCAGCGCGAAGAGGATCGAGAAGACGATCAGCGGCACCATGTCGCCGTTCGCCGCCGCCGCGATCGGATTCGGCGGAATCAGGGATACGAGCCAGCTTCCAAAGGTCTGGCTCTGCCCCGACGCGATCTGACCGGCGGCTTCGGCCGCGCCCGCCGGCAGCGGCGGATGTCCTCCGGCGTTCGACGGAAACGGGAGCAGCGCGAACAGGAGCGGCGCGAGCGGCACGACGATCGCGGCGACACCAGCAAGCAGGAGCCCGAACACGAGCAGCGCCCGGCCGCCGAGGCGGCCCAGTGCCGCAACGTCGGCGGTGGATGCGATGCCGGTGATCAGCAGTGACACGACGAGCGGAATCACCGTCATTCGGATCGCGTTCACCCATAAGGTGCCGATCGGCGCGACGGCGTCGGTGACGCGCAGCGCCGCCGCGCTGCCGGATGCCGCCACGATGATGCCGCCTGCCACAGCGGCGACGAGGGCGACGAGAATGCGTGTTCCGTCTTTCACAAAGTGATAATCTGGTTACATCATGAGATCGCCGCCCGAGATGTCGAGCGACGTACCGGTCATGTAGCCGGCCGCCTCGGAGGCAATGAAGCAGATCAGGTCCGCGACCTCGCCCGCGGTCCCCAGCCGCGGCACCGGAAACCCGGCAGCCAGCCGGTCGAGCAACTCCTGCGACGCGGTTTCGCGCGTGAGCTCCGTGTCGATCATCCCGGGGCAGATCGCGTTCACGGTGATCCCGAACGCCCCCAGCTCCTTCGCCGCCGCGCGCGTCAAGCCGAGGAGTCCCGCCTTGGACGCCGTGTAGTGCGCGCCGCCGAGTGTGCTCACGGTGCGCCCGGCGGTGGACGAGATGTTGACGATGCGGCCGTACTGCTGGGCTTTCATCGGCGGCAGCACGGCCTGGATGAAGAGAAACGGCGCCGTGAGATTCACCTCGAGGGCCTGCCGCCATTCGGATGCGGTGAGGCTCGCGAAGCGCGCCGGCCTGGCGTACGCCGCATTGTTGACCAGAATGTCCACGCGGCCAAAACGCGCGAGGGTCTGCTGCACGATCGACTCCGGCGCGCCGTCCGCGGCCACGTCGCCCGGTACCGCGAGCACGCGGTCGCCCGCGCCGAACGATTCCGCGACGGCCTCGGCGCGGCCACGATCACGAACGTTGACGGCGACCCGCGCGCCGCGCTCGAGCAATCGCGCAACCGCGGCATGTCCGAGACCGCGGGCCGCGCCGGTCACGATGGCAACGCGGTCCGTGAAATCGGTTGGCGGCGCGATCGACATGAACGAGGGGTAGAGGACGACGAACGAAACTACTGCGCCGAGCGGGGAGGTGCCCTCAAGATGGCGGACGGCAGGTCGATCGTAAACGTCGTGCCGCGTCCAGGCGCGCTCTCCACGCGCACATCGCCCTGCAGGTCTGCCACGAGCCGTCGCACGACGGAGAGACCGAGTCCGGTCCCGCCGGCCTTGGTCGTATGAAAGTCGTCGAACGCGCGCGCCAGTTCCTCGTCCGACATACCGCGGCCGGTGTCGGCGATGACCAGGCGCACGCCGCCGGCCGGTGAGCGCAGCGTCTCGAGCGTGACCGCGCCGCCGCTCGGCGGCAGACTCTCGATCGCGTTGCGCAGCAGATTGTCGATGATGCGCCTGAGCACCACCGGATCGCCGAGCACGGGCGGCAGGCCGTCTGCGATGCGTGCGTGCACCACGGTCCCGTCGACGCTCGTCGAGCGCGCGGCATCACGCGTCACGGCCCCGGCGTCGAACGCGCGATGTTCGGTGCGCGGCGTGAGACGCGCGTAGTTGCGCGCCAGGATGTCGAGATAGCCGATGCTCGACTCGAGGGTGGCGCGGCGCTCGCCGAACACGGCGGGGAGCTGGTCTGGCTCGCGAAGCTGCACCTCGGCCAGATGCTGCACGACGTTGCGAATGGGAATGAGGCCGTTCTTGATGTCGTGATTCACCTGCCGCGCCATCTCGCCGACCGTGGCACGGCGCTCGGCGTCGCGAAGCTGGACGGCGCTCGCTCTCAGGCGTCGGCCCATTGCGCCAAAGCGGCGCGCGAGCGTGCCGATCTCGTCGTCGCGGTTGGTCGCCAGCTCCAGTTCGGGGCCCTCGAGCGAGATCGCGGACGTCGCGTGGGCGAGCGCGGCGAGGGGACGGCTCAGTCCCGCCGACAGCCAGTAGGCGAAGGCGAGGCCGGCGAGTGCCGCGAGCACGAGCGCGAGAACGAACAGCCGATTCACGTCGGCGCGCAGCGCCTCCAGCTCCGCGGCGGAGTGAGTCACCACGATCTGCGCCGGCGCGACCTGCATCGAGTCGCTCTGCGCGCCAATGTAGGCGAGCGACTGTTCGGCGGAGACGAGCGTCGCGTCCGCGGCGCGCGCGCTGTCCGACGAGATCACGCCTTCGGGCGTGACGAGCGAGATCGTGATGTCGCTGTCGCGCGGGAAGCGATCGAGGAACGTGCGATCGATGGCGATGCCGCCAATCAGGGTGAATCGCCGATCGGCAACGTTCATCGAATCCAATCGCACGAGCGCGAGCAGCGGACCCTCGGGTGCGCGAACCTTTGCGAGCGTGACGCGGTCAGCCGACCGGGCGAGGAGTTGCGGAAGCTGCGGCTCGAGGCGATCGAACTCGTTCCGAAAGTGTCCGGAGCTCAGGACGCGGCCGGATTCGTCCTGGAGCTGGAGCATGGAGAGCCCGGTCATGCGCATGGCGTCGCCGGCCCAGTCGAGGAGATACGCGCGCTCGCCGGCGGCGCCCTGGACCGCCACTCGAAAGCGATTGTCGTCGGCGACCGAGTGCACGAGCGACTGGAGCCGCGCCGAGATGTCGGCGTTCTCGCGTGCCAGATCCTGGATCGCAACTCGGGCGAGCGTCTGCACGCGCCGCTCGTGCTGCGCGACGAGCCGCGCCGTGAGCTGGTGGCGAATACCGATCGCCAGCAGCGAGAGCGACAAGAGTGTCGCCGCGGCGAAGGCGAGGAGCAGCCGGGTGCGGAAGCTCACGGTGTTCTCGGTGTGCCGCCGAAGCGGAGCGTCCCGTCCCAGTCGATCGTTGCCGAGACGCGGTCGCGGTTCACGATGGCGCGGTCGCGGGTGTCGACGAGCGGGATGATAGTCGGTGGCGCTGACGGTGAGCCCGGATCATTGGCAAGGAGCCATGGCGCAGAGGCGACGAGCCCGGCCGCGTCGTAGCACGGGTCGAGCGAGGCACGCGGGACGGCGATCACGTAGGCGGGCTGACCGCCGTCGTGCAGGGCGCGCGCGAAGGCGCCGGCGGCGAGCGGCGTCGCCGTCGCGCGACTGTCGAGCGCGACGATCCGCTCGGCGAGCCGGCGCGCGACCCGATCGGCGGCGTCGTACGCAATCCGCAACGGCCGCTGCTCGGATGTCCGTGGCGCCGCGCCGCGCGGTCCAGGCGAAGCACAGGCCTGAACGTCGGCCCACCAATTCGGCGTGTCGGCGCCCCGTGCTTCGACGCGAACGGCGTCGCGCGCGAGCGACGCTCGAAATGCGGTGGCGGAATCGCCGAGCATGGGACGCAGTGTCTCGGTGTCGGCGGGCGCGACGTGTGGAATCGCAACCACGTACGTTCGCGACCATGGCAGCGGAACGGCCGCGAGGTTTGGTCGCGATGCGGCGTAGTTGATCGTGAGTGGCTCGTCGGTGACGAGGACATCGATTCCCCGATCTATCGCATCTCGCGCGTCGCTGGTTGGCAGCGGACGAACGGAGAGTTGCGGATCCGAGCTCTTCCAGGCGGGTGCGAGCAGCAGACCACCGCGCAACGACTCCGACTCGACTCGATACCGGGACGTGCCTCCGGCCCAACCCGGGCCAGATTGCGGTTGATAGACGGCGAGCGCCGGATCGGCGAGGACCCGCCACGCCGTATCGGGTAGCGAAACGATCAACGTGTGGTCGTCGAGGACCGTGGTGCCGTTTGCGACGCGAAGCGCGAGCTGCGACGGCTCGGTCGATTGTCCACCCGTAGCGTGCCAGGCCGTCACGACATCCGACGCGACGACGGCTTTGCCATCCCAGAACCGCGCGTCGTCCCGGATGGTCAAGGTGATGCGAGTCCTGCTCGCATCGAGCGTCCAGGACTTGGCGAGCCCGGGATACGCTCGACCTTCGCAGTCAACGTCGACCAGCGTTTCGTACAATTGAGCAAACACGAATCGCTCGGCGCCATTCGCCGGAGAAGGGAGGTGCGCCGGATCGACCGGCGCCGCCGCGGCGACCGAGATCGTTTCGGCCGAAGCCGCCCCGGTCGCGACGATCGTGCATGGCGATTTCGGCGCGATCGTTGTCGCTGGACGCGGCGTCGTCGAGCAGCCGGGCGCGACGAGGACCGCCGCGCACACGAATGCGCTCGCGCGAATCCAATGAATCACGCGGTTGGACCGAACTCTCCGAAATGACGACATGGTGTGTGTAGAATCTCGCCCGATCCCTGCCGGACGTCATCGCCGACGATCTATACCCTGTTCGACGCGGCGAGGTCGTGGGGAGCGATGAACGCCGACCATTCCCCGCGACGGATGTGACGGCGAGCACACATTGCGACCGAGCGCCCTATTTGCGCGACGGTCGTTCAGGCGGCAGCGGGGTCAGCTCGAGCGTGGTGGTACGTCGCTCGGGCGTATTCATCCCGCGGGCGTAGGTCGCGGAGCCCGGCCGCCAGTATTTCTCCAGGTAGGCTGCACTCACGCGATCACGCAGGCGCTCGCCGCGGACCTGCACGGCGCGCACCGGGAGCTCCCGGTCCCCGACCAGGATCGCGCCGGAGGGGTCGTCGCGCCAAGCGCGGTACCAGCCGCTGGGCTTGTCGTTCCACGAACGGACGAAGACGCGATCGTCGACCACGACCGCCCAAATGCCAAGGAAACGATGGCTCCCCTGGCCGGCCCGCACCTTGAGGCTCGATTTCGATCGGATCGTCGCAAGCACGGGATCCGGGAACGACCGACGAGCACTCATGGTGTCACCCGCGGTTCCACGATCCTGGTCAGTACCTCACGACGCTGTACATCCACGCGTCGGCGCGATAGTCCCGGTCGAATGCCACCGCGCGCTTGAGGTCTTTAGAGACGCTCACGCCCACCAGCGGCCGCGACGGGCTGCCGAGCAACTGGCTTTTGCCCGGCGCCGTGAGGTGGTACAGATCGAGCGACTCCTGGGTGCGGTGCGCCGCCAGGAACACTCCCCCGTCGGCGAGCACCTGAATCGCACCGTCCTCGGCGAAGACCGACATCCACTGCGTGAACGAACCGTCGGAGAGGTTGATCGCGGCGACGCCGAGCGTGTCGGAGGTCGCGCGATTGAAGCCCGTGATGAACACGCGGCCGGACGCCGAATCGGGGACGATGCTCCACAGCGAACCGTACCAGCGCGGCTGCGGAATCTCGCGGCGTTTGCCCGCCTGCTCGACGATGATGCGGTCGCGCGACGGCGGGATCCACGCCCAGCCGTTCGCCACGCGCGCGACGTCGTAGACCGACGAATCGGTGAGCGTCAGGTCGTTGCGCACGGCGCCGGTGCGGGCGTCCATGAGCGCCATGTGCACCGCGCCCGCGACTCGCGACGCCACGGCGATCGTCACCGAGTCGGCCCAATGCGCCCTGAGCGCCGTGCCGCTGATCGCCAGGGGCGTCTCCGCGTCCGAGCCGTACGCCCGAATGGCGAACTGCACCGCCGTGTGCTGGCCGGTGGTTGGCACGACACGCCGGAACAGGAGTCGCCCGCCGTCGGGAGAGAGGATGGCGATCACGTTGTTCGATGCGTGCGCGATACGCGAATCGTTGGCGAGCTTGCCCTGAATGATGGCTTGCAGATCGGCGGCCCACACGCCGAAGTCGAGCGTTCCTTCGTCCATCACCATCTTCGATCCATCGGCCGTGACGGACACGTTCGTGAAGAGCGCGGTCACCATCGTGTCCTGAACCGTCGAGAGATGCCCGGTGGCACGATCGATCGCGATGCGGACGATCGATTCACCAGCGGCATCGCCGGCCCGGTCGAGCCACACGGCGTCGACGCTGCCGAGCCCACCGCAGGTGCACGCATTCACCACGTGATCGGCGACTTTGCCGGAGCGATCGATTACCTGCCAGAGGCCGTGCGGCTGTTGGACGATCAGCGTGAGAATCCAGCGCGAGCCCGGGATCGCCGAGAGTCCGTACAGCCCCTGTCCGGCGCCGCGCACGACGATGCTGTCGCGACGGACGCCGTCGAGTCCCGAGACTGCGATTACGTACGTCGAGTCGTTGTGCGCCGCCGGCCCGATGAGCAGCGAATCGCCCTCGGCGTAGAACGCCGCGGCGCCGGGCGTGAGAAATCGCGGCGGACCGCCGAGTGCGGAGACGAGGAAGCTTCCGAACTGTCCGCCGACCGTTCCGTTGAAGATCAGATTACGGCGGTCGGGACTCCATTGCAGGCTGTACGCGGCGGTCGCGTTGTCGAGGATGGAGCGGGTCGTGGTGCCACCGACGTCCTGTTCGACCACCGAGTAGGTGCAGCCGCCGGTGCCGCACTTGCGCGTCACGAAGGCAAGCTGTTTTTCATCGGGCGAGATCGCGGGCACGTACACGCCGCCGGACACGGTGAGCTGCGTCTTTTGACCGAGCGACGCGCGCGCCTGCTTGTGCGCGAACATACCGCGCGCCGCGAATGCGGCGGTGCCGATCACGAGCACACCGGCGACGACGCTGGTCGCGAGAACGGCGGTCCGGCGCTTTGGCGGCGTCGCGGCGGCGGCTGCCGGCTGCTTGCTGCCGGCATCGAGCGCGCGGACGAAATCGCCCGCCGATGAAAACCGATCGGCCGCCGTCTTGGACAATGCTTTCGCCACCGCATCGTCGACGGCCGGGGGCAGCGTGTCGCGCAGCACGCGGAGCCGCGTCGGCTTCTCGGTCATGAGCTTGGCGATCATCGCCTGCGCGCTGCCGCCGGTGACGGGCGGCTCGCCGGCCAGCATCTCGTACAGTACCGACGCGAGCGAATAGACGTCGCTGCGAGCGTCGACGCCGCGGTCGCCGGTGGCCTGCTCGGGGCTCATGTACTGTGGCGTGCCGAGCGAGAGGCCCGTTTGCGTGAGGCGATTGCCGCCCGCTTCCTTGACGGCGAGCGCGATGCCGAAATCGGTGAGCATCGCTTCGCCTTCCTGCAGCAGGATGTTCTCCGGCTTGATATCGCGGTGCACGAGGCCTTGCCGGTGCGCATAGTCGAGCGCGCTCGCCACCTGCTTGGTGATCGCCAGCGCCTCGTCGAGGCCGAGCTGGTGCTCGCGCTTGAGCTTCTCGCGCAGTGTCTCGCCGCGCACGTACGGCAGGACGTAGTACAGCATCCCGTCCGCGTCACCCGAATCGATGAGCGTGAGGATGTGCGGATGATCGAGCCGTGCCGAGATCTTGATCTCGGTGAGAAATCGTTCGCCGCCGAGCACCGCGCCGAGCTCCGGGCGCAGAACTTTGAGTGCGACGTCGCGATCGAGCTTGCGATCGTGCGCGAGGTAGACGACGGCCATGCCGCCGGCGCCGAGCTCGCGTTGAATGGCGTAGCGTTCGCTGAGGATGGCGGTGAGGTGCAGCGACTCGGTCACGGCTTCCTTCCCGGCGTCGGGGTGGAGCGGCGGACTGCGGTGGCTCTGTGGGGGACGCGCGAAGATAGAGCCAGGCCCGAGTGGCGGCTAGCGCGGAACCCCCCACTAGAACCCGCGGGGTTGGTCCGCCAGGGTCGAGGACCGGGCACCCGAGTACATTTTCGCAATGTCGAGTCCACGCCCCGCGCGCCGTCGTGCATCCGGACGCGTCATCGCGCTCCGCGCCGCAGCGTACTTCGCCGCCGCTTGGACTACGATCGCCGTCCTTGCCGCCGGTGCGTTTCCCGGGGCGTTCTCGGTGGCGCTCACGCTCGCCGTCTACTGTACGCTGCCGCTCGTCCTCTTCATACGATGGCGGGGCTGGCCGTTCTATCCGAACGGTGCGTTCCGGCTCCTCGTCGTCCGGCCCGTGCTGTACGGGAACCTGCTGCTGCCGCTGGTCTCCGCCGCGGGTGCGATCGGGCTGCTGGTGGGGGCGCCGTTCGGACACGCGATCGTGTTCGGCCGTTTCGCGGCCTTCGTGGTGCTCGCGGCGATGGCCGTGCTCCTCTTGGCAGGCTACATCGGCTCGCACCGGCTCGTCGTGCGACACGTCGATGCGTACGTACCCGGGCTCTCACCGAGCTTTGATGGACTCCGCATCGCCCAACTGTCGGATCTCCACGTGGGGCCACACAGCTCGCGGCGTTTTCTCGACCGCGTCGCGCGTGCCACGGGGGATCTGGCGCCCGACATCATTGCCGTCACCGGCGATCTCATAGACGATCGCGCCGAAGACGTCGCCGTGTACGCGCGCGTGTTCGGGTCGCTCGAAGCGCCGCACGGGGTGTTCGTGATCCCCGGCAATCACGACGTGTACGCGGGGTGGGACGCGGTCGAGGACGCCCTGCGGCGGCACGAGCTTGGCACCGTGCTCGTGAACGACGTCCATGTGATTCGCCGCGGCGACGATCAGATCGCGATCGTCGGCACGGGCGATCCGGCCGGCGGCTGGCGCGGTGGATCGCGCGCCGCGCCGGACATCGATCGCGCGCTCGCGGCAGTGCCGCGGAACGCGACGGTGATCGCGTTCGCGCACAATCCGGCGCTCTGGCCGTCGCTCGCCGCGCGTGGCGTCGCGCTCACGTTGAGCGGCCACACGCACTGGGGCCAGTTCGCGGTGCCGCATCTGGGGTGGAGCCTCGCGTCGCCGTTTCTCGAGCTCGCGATGGGCGCGCACGTGCGCGATGACGCACTGCTTTACATCAGTCCGGGCACGGGCTATTGGGGCATTCCGTTCCGCATCGGCGCGCGGCCGGAGGTGACGTTGGTGACGTTGCGCCGCGGGGCAGCCGAGGCGCGGGTGCACCCGGCGCGATCTGGAAACGGATCGGGGGCGGTTGCGCCGGCCACCCGGCATGGGCTCGAGAGACCAGCTGCCGGGCGGCCGTTCGCCTGATGATGTGATGCTGCCGCCGAGGAGCGGCCGCGCTCTTCGCGCCCGCTGCTGAATCAGGGCTGCTTCGCGCCCTCGAACGTATATCGCGCCAGCACGGAATCGGGCTTGGACGCGAGCGTGAATTGGCCCGTTCCAGTCACCTTGCCGCCAGAAACGTGGACGGTCCAGTGATCGACCACCTCGGTGCCCTTCATCGCCGGATTCTTGTACGGCTGCGTCTGGCCCATGGCACTGTCACCCATGATGGTGTACGTCGACGGGATCGTGTCCTTCATGTCCTCCTGCGACGTGCCGCGGCACGTGCCGCCAGCGCAGATCTGCGTCCAATGCGAGATCACTGAATCGGTGCCCGCCGCCTTCGCGGTTCCGGTCCACGTGCCAGCCACATCGGCCTCGGTGAGCGTCGCCGCTGGCGCGGCGGCCATCGCTGTGGTATCGGTCTTGGGCGTCTCGGACTTCGCACAGGCGATCACGAGCAGCGGGAACAGCACCAATGCAGCTCTCATGGCGAACCTCCTGGTGGGTTGGGAGGAGGTGCGCGGTTGCACCTCTTCGCACGACGGTCGAAGGCGCAAAAGTACGTCGGCCGTGCTGGAATGCCAAACGGCCTTGCCCGCGGGAGCTCCCGTCGCCGAGGCGCTGCCGCGCGGCAGGCCGAGCGGCCGTCGCTCAGCCGCCGCGGCCCGATAGCTCCCGATACACGACCTCCGTAAAGCTGGCGAAGCCGCCGCCCCGTCCACCTCCTCCGCTCGCGGCGGCAGGGGCCGGGTCGCCGACTGCCGTGCGGATCTCGTCGAGCGACTTTCCTTCCTTGACGAGCGCTGCGATCTGCGCGCGCTTCTGTGTCGCCGACGTCAGCCGCGCCTGGATCTCCGATTTGCTCTGCAGCTCACCGTGCCCGGGCACGAACCGGTCGGCATCGAGGCCGAGTATGCCCTGCACGGTGGTGATCCATCCTGCCGACGATCCGTTCTTCTCGAGGTGGATGAGCGGGTCGGGTCGAGTGGTCGCGATGATGTCACCCGTGAACACGATTCGCTGCGACGGCAGATAGACCACGAGATCGCCGCTCGTGTGCGCCGGTGCCCAGTGATGCAGCTCGAGCGCCACGCCGTCGATCGTCAGGTGCTCGCCGCTGCCGTCGATCACCTGCGATGGCATATGGTCGGCCGGCGGCGCGCCGCGACCACCGCCGCTCAATGCGGCGTCCATCTCGTGCTTCGCGCCCGCGTGTGCCACGACCGTCACGCCCGCCGGGAATGACGCGAGTCCGTTCACGTGATCGCCGTCGCTGTGCGTCAGAATGACGTGCGTCACCGGCTTGGGCGTGAGCTTCGCGATCTCGTCGAGCAGCGCTTTGCCCGAGACCGGCGTCGTCTTGGCGTCGATCACGATCACGCCGGTGCTGCCGATCACGACGCCGCTGTTGCCGCCTCCGCCGCTCACCGAGTACACGTCGGCGGTGAGCTTCTGAACCGTGAGCGCCTGCGACTGCTGTTGGGCGGCGGCGGGCGCCGCCAGGAGTAACGCCGCCAGCGCTATTCCGATCGTCGAACTGGAAGCTGCAGCAAGACGTCGAGTCATCTCGGGATCTCCTCGGTCGCACCGTTTCTGGAACACGCGGGTCGGGGCGCTATTCCACCTCTCGTTCGCCCGACGCAAAGAACAAATACACCACCGCACCGACGAAGCCCACCGACGCCGTCAGAAAGAACGGCGCATTGAAGCTGCCCGTGCGATCGATCAGCCAGCCCGTCACCGCCACGCCGATGATGCCGGGAATCGTGCCGGCGGAGTTCGCGAGTCCCCAGATCACGTCGGCGTGCCGAGGCGCGATGTCGAAGCTGTTCACGGCGAATCCGGAAAGACAGAGCGCCAGCGTACCCGATGCGCCGCACATGAGGAACATCGCCATCGTGGGCGACGTCGCGGTCTGCATGAGTAGCAGAAACGCTCCCGAGCCGACGAGCGCGCCGATCTGCATCGCCTTGCGCACGAACGTCACCGAGCGGCCGGCGCCGATCATGACGTCGGCGATCCAGCCGCCCACGTTTCCCATCACGAAATAGGCAAGCCACGGCGCCGCCGACAGCAGCCCGGCGTTCGAGAGGCTCACGTCGAACGTGGTCTTGAAATAGCTCGGTAGCCAGGCGAGCAGCACGTAGAGCGCCCAGTTGCTGCAGAAGTGATTGATGATGATCGCCCACACGGCGCTCGACCGGAGCAGTCGTCGCCACGGAATAGCCCGATGCTCCGCGCTCGGCAATTCGATCTCCGTCGAGCGGCCGCCGCTCACGGTCGAGAACCATGCGATCGCCCACACGATGCCTAACGCGCCGAACGCGTAGAACGGCATCGGCCATCCGTGCGCGCTCACGAGCCATCCAGTCACCGGCAGCGAGATCACCGTCCCTATCGAGAGCGCGCTCGTGAAGAACGCGACAGCGCGCGAGCGGTTCGCGACCGGCACCCAGCGCCCGATCATGTTGACGGACGCGGGAAACACCGCCGCCTCGCCGAGTCCCAGCGCGATGCGCGCGCCGATGAGCGCGGGCAGCGACACGAGCGCCGCGGGCGGCGTGAGCGCGGTGAATGCCGACC
This sequence comes from Gemmatimonadaceae bacterium, assembly GCA_035492735.1. GTDB lineage: Bacteria > Gemmatimonadota > Gemmatimonadetes > Gemmatimonadales > Gemmatimonadaceae > JAQBQB01. Next base: position 14,910 of record DATJIZ010000182.1, read on the forward strand.
ACCACAGCACCGCCGCGCCGAGAATCACCTTGCCGCCGTAGCGGTTGGCGAGGGCGCCGCTCACCGCCATGAACGCCAGGTAGCCAATGAAGAAGGACGAGAGCACCCATCCCTTGGCCGTCTGCGTCCACCCGAACTGCGCCTGCATCGAGATGGACGCGACGGAGATGTTCGTACGGTCGATGTACGAGATGAGCACGGCCGCGCCGCACAACAGCACGACGTTGTACCATATCGGCCAGCGTCGCGCGACGACGGCGACTGGGGCAGCTGCGGTGGTGACGGGCGTGGTCATCGACCGGGCAGGCAGAGGTGGGCGGGAAACCAGCGTGGAACGTACGGGTCGCGGCGCGACGCGGCCACCTCACCCGAACGTGGCGAAGCGGCTCCCGCCGCTGTACGCACGCAGCCCACGCTCGAACACCCGTGCTGCAACCACGGCATACGCGATCACGCCCGCGCCGATTGCCACCGCCGTCCCCACCGTTGGCGCGCGGATCAATTCCGCCGGCAGATATCCGACGAATCCCGCGGGGATGACGGTGAAGAGAATCCACCGCATCGGCCCGGTGAAGAGCGTATCCGGATACAACGAGAACATCAGCGTCACTTCGTACAGTTGCCGGCTCGCCGACTCCGTGCGGCCGAGCCAGAACGCCGCGCTGTGCATCAACACCGCCGTCGACACCAGAACGACAGCGCCCGCGATGCCCGCCGCGATCACGACTGGAATGCCCACCAGCGTGACGCGACCGGACAGCGCGACCATCACCAGTCCGCTCACGATGTCTCCCAGTCCCGAAGGCTGCGACCGGAGCCCGACGGCGTAGAGCAGCGTCGGCTTCGGCTGCGCGATCAGCGCATCGAGCTCACCATCGTGGATCACGCGCGCCAGATACTGAATGCCTCCGGCGACGAACACCGCCAGGCCGTGCGCGACGGCGACGATCCCGTACAACACCGCCACGTCGCCGAGCGCGTAGCCGCGGATCCGCGGCACGCGCGACAACAGCACGATCCAGAACGTGAAGAAGATCGCGTTGTTCACCGCCATCAGGATCACGCGCATCAGGAACGCACCGCGCTCGGCCATCGCCGATCGTACGCTGGTGGCGACGAGTGCCGTCGCGAACCGCGCCGTCGCTTTCATATCAGGCATCGATCATCCTCCGTTCACGTGCAGTCGCCGCACCGCCCGGCTGAACGCCGCCCGCGCGACGACCCATCCGACGAGCGCCCACAGGGCGAGCGTCGGCGCCAACACTCGGGCCCGCATCAACGGCGCACCCGTCGCCAGCGACGCCGGTCCCGCGAGCAGCGCGGGGAATGGCGTCAGTCGCGCGACTCGAACGAACAGCGCGGGATAGAACTGGAGCGGCAGCAGCAGGCCGCCCAGAACGAACAGCAGCTTCTGCCAGATCCAATACGCGGGTGCGACGTCGCCGAGCCAGAACGCGGCAACGCCGATCGCGACGTGAAACAGCGTCACGACCACCGCCGCCACGAGGCCGAAGGCGATCGCGGCGCCGAGTCCCAGCGGGCGCTTCGGCGGACCGGCGACGCTCCAGGCAGCCGCGCATGCGACTACGAGCATCACTGGTGCGCGCACCGCCAGCGCACCGAGCCCGTGCGCCAGTCGCGCGCCGAGCCACGACGCCGGGCGCGCGATCTGGTACGCCACGTCGCCGCGGCGAATGTCCTCTTCCATCTCGAATTGAACCAGAGGCGCGCTCATGAGAACCCACTCGGTCACGGCGAGATACCACAGCATCTCGGCGGGTTGTCGCGCCGTCGACGCGCCTGACTCGGCGACCGCGCGCCAGACCGCCGAGAAGACGCCGAGGATGAGCACGAAGAAGAACGCTCGTCCGAGCAGCTCGCCGGGTTCCGCCCGCGCTTGTCGAAATCCTAGTTTCGCGAACGCCAGGTACTTGTTCATGCAGCCTCCCCGTCACCGTGGTCGGCGTTGCGATAGATGGATCGGATGATCTCGTCCATCGGCGGATCGTCGATCACCAGGTCGCGCAGCGTGGTCTGACGCAGCACCGCGTCGACGAGCGCGCCGATGGCAGCGTCGCCTGCCTCGATCTCCACCGTCGTCCGGTGCGGAACCGCGGACACGAGACGCGCGCCGGTTGCGGCGGAGAGCTCGACGTGCTCCGACGCCGTGACGAGCGTGATGCGGCGCGCGCGCAGGTATCGCCGTTTCAGCTCGCCCACGGTTGCGTCGAGCAGGATGCGCCCGCGGTGGATGATGATCACCCGGTCGCACACCTGCTCGATGTCGCCCGTGTCGTGCGACGTGAGCAGCAGCGTCGTCCCGTCGTCGGTGGAACGCCGGCGCAGCAGTTCGCGGATCGTCGCCTTGGCGGTCACGTCGAGCCCGATGGTGGGTTCGTCGAGAAAGAGCACCCGCGGGGCATGGAGGAGGCTCGCCGCCACCTCGCAGCGCATCCGCTCGCCCAGCGAGAGCTGCCGCACGGGCCGGTCGAGGAGCGGCGCGAGCTCGAAGGCGTGGACGAGCGCGTCGAGGCGCGCGCGCCAGACGCGGCGCGGCAGCTCGTAGACGCAGGCGAGCAGCTCGAGCGTGTCGCGCGGCGCGAGTTGATACCAGAGCTGCGAGCGCTGGCCGAACACGGTTCCAATCGCGAACCCGAGCGCGTGCCGGTCGCGCCAGGGCACGAGCCCCGCGACCGTCGCGTGCCCACTCGTTGGAGAGAGAATGCCGGCGAGGATCTTGAGCGTGGTGGACTTGCCGGCGCCGTTCGGCCCGATGAACGCGACGCGCTCACCCGCCTGGATGCGAAAGGAGATCCTGTTGACCGCACGCACCTCGCTGACGCGAGGTGCGACCACGTCGGCAACGCGCGCGCGCAAACCGGACCCGCGGGTGGCACGGGTGCGGAACGACTTGCTCAGCTCCTGGACGTCGACTGCTGCGGACATGGTCGGCGGCGATTGAGGAATCGCGCCAGTGTCCGGGTGTGTCCCCCCTCCCCCCGAAAATCAAAACGCCTTTCCGGGAGACCCGGAAAGGCGCGGAAAACGCGATCCCTGCCGGTCCTATGCGGCTGACAGCACCTCGGCGACGACGATGGTTTCGTCGGCCGGCTGGCAGATCTGCATGGACGGAAGGAATGCGCGAGTCATGGTATAAGCATAGTGTGATCGAAACGAAAATCTGTCAAGTGCGAATGCCTGTCGCGCACCGATCCCGCCGCTCGTCACGGCTTCGTCGCCGGGCCCGTTGCCAATCCCAGACGCTCGCGCAACGCCGCGTAGCGCGGATCTCGACGCAATGGCTCCAAATCGGGAAACTGGTCGACGTAGATCACCCAGATGGAATGATCGGCGACCGCCGCGTCCAGCTCGCGAAACGCTCCGTCGATGTCACCGAGCTGCGCGAGCCACCGTGCGCGCTCGACCGACAGGCCCTGCGATCGGGACGAGGCGAGCTGCGTCCGCAGAACGGCGTTTCGCCCGCCGCTCGCCCAGGCTCGGCGCAACTCCGCCACGGGCGCACCGGCTCGCGAGGAGCTGACGTCCAGTCGCTCGCGCGCCTGGAAGAACCGGGCTGAGTCGCCGCGGCTGAAGTAGATGCTCGAGGAGTTCTCGAGCGCCAGGGGGTTGCCCGGGTCGAGCGCCAGCGCCCGGTCCATCCAGATGAGCGCCGAGTCGCCGCCCGTCTGCTGCATCCAGTACCAGTTGCCGATGTTGGCCATGATGATTGGCGCGAGCGGGTCGAGCTCCTTGGCGCGTAGCAATTCTCTCATCGATTCGCCGGCGCGCCCGACGGTCAGCAGCAAATCCGCATACCATTTGTGTGCGGTAGCGTACCCCGGGTCGAGCGCGATGGCGCGCTGGAAGGCGCTATCGGCCGCGCCAAGCTTCCACTCGAGGAACGTGATGTACGCGAGCGCGGCCTGTGCGTCTCCAAGATCCGGGTTCAACGACAGCGCCCGCTCGGCCGCCGCCCGCGCCTTGGTCAGGGTCGGGAGCGTCGACGCGTTCGAGTAGAACGCCAACGCGATGTACGTGTCGGCGAGCCCTGCCCGCGCGAGCGCGAAGGTCGAATCGCGCTGAATCGCCTGGTCGAACAGGCCGACGGCCTTCTCGAGATCGGGCACGGCGCGCTTGTTCCAGAGAAAGCGTCCCTGGAGATACAGGTCGTATGCCTCTCGATCGTGAGTCGGCTCGCTCGCGGCGAGTCTTGCCTGGCCACCGAGCAGCCGGCCCTTGAGCGCGGTCACCACGGCGCGCGCTACTTCATCCTGCACGGCGAAAATGTCGGCGTCGCTGCGGTCGAACGTCTGCGACCAGAGATTCGTGCCGGTGCTCGCCTTGACCAGCTGCGCGCTGATGCGCAATCGGTCCCCCGCTCGCTGCACGCTCCCCTCGAGCACCGTGGCGACGCCGAGCTGCCGCCCGATCTCTCTCGCGTCGACGTCTTTGCCGCGGAACGAGAAGGCCGACGTGCGCGCCGCCACGTCGAGACCCGGCACGCTGCTCAGATCGCTGATGAGCGTTTCGGCAATGCCGTCGCCGAAGTACTCGCTCGCACGCTCCCGCGAGAGGTCCGCGAACGGGAGCACGGCCACCGAGGCCGTGTCGACAGTCGCCCCCGGGGTGCGGCGCTGATACGCCAGTCCCAGCGCAGCCACGAGCAGCAGGACCACGGCAGCCGAAAGCCAGGCGAGCCGCTTCTGGCCGAGGGATGCCGACGGTCGATTCGCCGGCCGCGGCGGCGAATCCGACTCGATCGCTGCCGAGAATTGCGCGACGGGGTTGAACCGATCGGCCGGATTCCTCGCCAAGGCGCGCTGGAGTGCGTCGGCCACGACGGCAGGGACCGCGGGCCGCAGATTGGTGATCGGCGGTGCGTCCGCCACGAGGCGCTGCCGCACGATCGATTCGGCGGTCGGCCCGGTGAATGGCGCCTGTCCGCCGAGCATTTCGTACAGCACGCACGCGAGGCTGTACAAGTCGCTGCGTCCATCGAGCTCCGAGTCGCCCGCCGCTTGTTCGGGACTCATGTACAGCGGCGTTCCCAACGACATACCGGTCTGGGTGATGCGTTCGCCGCCGGCGTCGCTGAACGCGCGGGCGATACCGAAGTCGGCGACCACGGCGTGTCCGCCCTCGAGCAGGATGTTCTCGGGCTTGATGTCCCGATGCACGAGCCCGCGCGCATGAGCGTAGCTCAACGCGTCGGCGACTTCGCGCGCGATGCGCAGTGCGTCGGCGATCGGCAGTTGCTTTTCGCGGTCGAGGCGATCGCGCAACGACTCGCCTTCGACCAGCGGCATCACGTAGTAGAGGAGTCCGTTCGCGCTGCCGGAATCGTAGAGCGGCAGGATATGCGGATGCCGCAAGTTTGCCGTCGTCTCGATCTCGCGAAGAAATCGCTCGGCGCCGACCGCGGCGCCAAGCTCCGGCAGGAGCACCTTGATCGCGACCTTGCGCTTGTGCTTCAGGTCCTGGGCGAGATAGACGGTGGCCATCCCACCCTGGCCCAGCTCGCGCTCGATTGTGTATCGCTCCAGCAGCGTCGCTTGGAGCTGATCGGGGGTCATAAGAGACCGGGAAAGGCGCTCGAACGATCGACCTGTAGGCGGGCGAGAGAACATAGGCCCCTCGGCGCCGGGTGTCCAACACGGCCGCTGGCCAGGAAGACGCGCGGTGGCTAGAGTCGGGCGGCCAACGCTCTACGTTCGCACCTCTCTCTACGAGCGCGCGAGGCGAGCAGCATCGCCATTCGCCGCCATGCCCCTCGACCGCCGCAGCATCCACCCGTACAACCACGCGATCGCGCCGATGAACAACAGCAGTCCCAGCCACGGCGCCAGGGCGAAGCTCTCCGGCACGAGCGCGATCGGCGCGTCCTTGGACGTCGCGACGATGAGCCCCGCGTTCAACACGCCCCAAATGCTCTCACCTACGATCAGTCCCGACGCCACCAGCGTGCCGAGTCGCTCGGCGCGCTCGGGATCAGGCGTCGACTTGATGCGCTTGTCGTACCACCACGAGAGCACGGCGCCCATCACCACCGCTGCCGTCGCCGACATCGGCAGGTAGATGCCGATGCCCACCGCGAGGGGCGGAATCCGCAGGAGCTTCATCGCGCCGAGAATGGAATCGATCAAGATGAGCGCGACGCCGACCAGCGCGCCGATTCCGATCATCTTCCAATCGAGATTGCCTCCGATCACGCCCTGGGCGAGCGCCGAGATCAAGGTGGCCTGCGGCGCGGGCAGCGGATTGGGCGCGACGACGCCGACGTTCGCCGCGCCGGCGAAGCCGTAGGCTTTCGCGAGCAGATTGAGCACGAACGGAATCACCGCCGCGCCGGCGCCCACGCCCACGATGAGTGCGATCTGCTGGCGCATCGGGGATGCGCCGACGAGCTGGCCAGTCTTGAGATCCTGCAAGTTGTCGTTCGAGATCGTCGCGCAGGCGAACACGATCGCGGTGATGAAGAGCGCCGTCGCGACGAGCGCTTTTTGGTTCGTGGCCGTCGGCGAAACCGTCAGCGCGAAGGCCGATGCGCAGAGTACGATCGACAGGATACCCACGCCGGAAATCGGGCTGTTCGACGCGCCGATCAGTCCCGCCATGTAGCCGCAGATCCCGGCGATCAAAAACCCCACGAGCAGCACGAACGGCACCGCGACGAGGGTGAGTGGCACCGCACTCGACGCCAGCACCGTCGAGCGGGCGAAGCTGTAGGCCAGGTACGCGGCAATGACCAGACAGGCGATCGTGAGCGCGATGATCCACGGCGGCGAGATGTCGCGATCGCGATCGTCTCCCGTTGCCGCCACCCGCGACGCAGCGAGCGTGCTGACGAGTCCAGCGAGCACCGGCCGCGCGAGCCTCGCCAGTGTGTAGATCGCGGCCACGCCGATCGCGCCGGCGCCGATGAACCGGACCTGCGTGCGCCAGATCTCCAGCGTGTGCGCGGCGAGGCTCACGCCGGCGGCCGCGGGTTGCATCGACGTGAGAATCGGCACGGCGATCGCCCATGACGTGATGAGTCCGACGAGCATCGCCATACCGACCGAGAGTCCGACGAGATGGCCGGCGCCGAGCAGCGCGAGCGACCACGCGATGTCGTAGCCGGTCGACGCTACCGCCCCGACCCGGAAGAAGCCCGTCACCTCCGCGGCGGCGATACGCGTTGCGGCGATGATGGCGAGTCCGCCAGACGCAACGGAGCCGAGGATCACGGCGACGAGTCCCTCGCGCGCCTCGCCGGTTTCGTCCTTCGTCTCGCCGCGCGTGCCCGATCCGACGCGCAGCACCTCGGCGGCGGCGACGCCTTCGGGATAAGGAAGGTCGGAGTTGGTGACGAGCGCGCGGCGCAGCGGGATCGTGAACAGCACGCCGAGCACGCCGCCGCTCACGCAAATGAGAAACGACTGCCAGAACGGAAACCCCGTCCACCAGCCGACGATCACGAGGCCCGGCAGGACGAAGATGATCGCCGAGAGCGTACCCGCCGCCGAGGCGACGGTCTGCACGATGTTGTTCTCGAGGATCGACGAGTCTTTCACCGCGCTCAGCACCGCCATCGAGATCACGGCGGCGGGAATCGACGAGGCGAAGGTGAGGCCGACCTTGAGGCCGAGGTAGACGTTCGCCGCGGTGAAGACCGTCGTGATGAGCGCGCCGAGGATCAGGCCGCGGATGGTGAGTTCTTTGGGTTTCATGGGCTCAAAGGAGGGAGGGCCCCGCGCGACCGCCCAAAATAGGCCGTGCCGGCTGTGCCTACGCAAGACTGCGCGCGTCGCTCCCGACTCTGTTGCGGCGAGATTGCGCCGATTCGCCTTGATCGGCGCGGCACTTGCGGGCCCAGAGGCCGCGACGGAGGCCGCACACACTTTTCGAGGCACACGGTACACACATATGCTCAAGCCACTGACTGATCTTCCCGCAGGTATCGACGGCCTCGAGGCCGTCGGCCGCGTCTCGAAGGAGGACTACGAGCGCGTGATGGAGCCGCTGCTCGACGCGGCACGTCGTGACGGGCGCAAGCTCCGCTTTCTCTATCAGATTGGTCCCGAGTTCCAGACCTTCACGCCCGGCGCGGCATGGTCGGATGCCAGGCTTGGCCTCAGCAATCTCAGACTGTTCGAGGCCGTCGCCATCGTGACCGACATCGGCTGGATCCGCGAATCGACACGGCTGGCGGCCTTCATGATGCCGTGCCCGGTCGAAGTCTTCAGCCTGGCCGATCGGACGCGTGCGGTCGAGTGGCTGCGCACCCTCTCCGACCGCGCGACGGTGACCGAGCGCATCGTGCCGGACACCGGCGTGCTCGTGGTCGACGTGAGCCAGGCGCTGCGATCACAGGACTTCGATGCCATCGCGCTGACCGCCGACACCTGGATCGAGGCACACGGCAAGCTGAATGGGCTCGTGATCCACGCGCGGCGCTTCCCGGGCTGGGAGAACCTCGGCGCGCTCATGAAGCACGTACGCTTCGTGCGCGATCACCACCGAAAGATCGCGCGGATCGCCCTGGCCGCCGACAGCGCGATGGCGAGCGTCGCGCCGAGCGTCGCCGAGCATTTTGTGAAGGCCGACGTCAAGGCATTTCGGTATGACGAGCTGGATCGGGCGATCGCATGGGCCGGCGGGAAC
>DATJIZ010000183.1:0-2239 GCA_035492735.1 Gemmatimonadaceae bacterium
GACGAGCGGGAGCCACGCTGATTCTGCTGCGTGGTGTCACGAGCCATACGACACCTCCAACGATGAGGTTGTGAGAATCCCGAGTCTATGCGAGGCGGAACCGCCGCAATCGACGTGCCTGTCATCACGCGCAGAATCCACCTGCGAACGCGATATGAGTTCTATCATCGAGGCGGGATCGATCAGGCGCAGGCAGCGACCGCCGCTTCACCCCTTGTCCAGTTCGTCAGGGCTTCTCCGACTCGGTATGTGCGGGTTCCCCGACTGAATCCCCGGGCCTCGAGCCACAGGTTTGGCCAGAACTGGACGAAAGAGGACAGGAATGCGCCGTCATAGCTGGGCAGAACCCTGGAAGATCAAGGTCGTCGAGCCCATTCAGATGCTGGGCCGCGTCGAGCGCGAGTGCGCGATCGCGGAAGCGGGATACAACACCTTCCTGCTGCGCTCGGAGGACGTCTACATCGACCTCCTCACCGACTCCGGCAACAGCGCGATGTCCGACCGGCAGTGGGCCGGCATCATGCTGGGCGACGAAGCGTACGCGGGATCGCGGAACTACTACCACCTCGAGACGGCGGTACAGCAATACTACGGCTATCCCGAGTTGATTCCGACGCACCAGGGACGCGGCGCCGAACACATTCTCGCCAAGATCCTGATCAAGCCTGGCGACCACATCCCGGGCAACATGTACTTCACCACGACGCGCGTTCATCAGGAGCTGGCGGGCGGCACCTTCCACGACGTCATCGTGGACGAAGCGCATGACCCCGCGTCGGAGCACCCGTTCAAGGGCAACGTGGATCTGGACAAGCTCGACGCGGTGGTGCGCGAGTTCGGCGCCGAGCGCATTCCATATGTATCGGTGGCGGCGACGGTCAATCTTGCCGGCGGCCAGCCGATCAGCCTCGCGAACCTCAAGGCCGTCCGCGACTACGCGCAGCAGCGCGGCATCCTCGTGATCCTCGATGCCACGCGCGCGGTCGAGAACGCCTGGTTCATCCAGCAACGAGAGCCGGGCAATCGCGATCGCACGATCGCCGAGATTCTACGTGACATCTGCTCGCTCACCGACGGCGCGACGATGTCGGCCAAGAAGGACAGCCTGGTGAACATCGGCGGCTGGCTCGGCCTGCGCGATCAGAAGCTCGCGGCACGCGCGCGGAACCTCGTGGTGGTGTACGAGGGGCTGCACACGTACGGCGGGCTCGCCGGCCGCGACATGGAAGCGATGGCGATCGGGATCGAGGAATCGGTTCAGGAAGATCACATCCGGTCGCGCATCGGGCAGGTCGTCTACCTCGGCCGCAAGCTCATCGACGCCCGCATTCCGATCGTCCGCCCGATCGGCGGGCATGCGGTCTTCCTCGACGCGGCCGCCATCCTGCCGCACATCCCGCGCGAACAGCTCCCGGCACAGGCGCTCGCTGCCGCGCTCTACGTGCAGAGCGGCGTGCGCTCGATGGAGCGCGGCGTGGTCTCAGCCGGCCGCGATCCGGTGACGGGCAAGAACCGGCCGACCAAGCTGGAGCTGGTGCGACTCACGATCCCGCGGCGCGTGTACACGCAGGCGCACATGGACGTCGTGGCCGAGAGCGTGATGGACGTGTTCGATCGGCGGAAGGACGTGCACGGACTCGAGTTCACCTACGAGCCCGAGTATCTGCGCTTCTTCCAGGCGCGCTTCGCGCCAGTCGGCGGCCCGAAGCTGATGCAGTGGAGCGAGGAAGAAGCCGAGGCGAGCGCGGGCGACTAACCACACGCCACCCGAATCCCGCGTCGGAGCGCGGCGTCAGCCGATCTCCGGCGCCAGGTCGCCGGTCTCCAGTGCACGCGCGGCGATCGACTTGAGCGTCGGATCCTGATTGCGCCGCAGTCCGCGAATGTTGCGGCGCGCGCGACGGTACGCCATCGGGACGAAGATGCGCGCGCACTCGATCTGTGCCTGCGCCGGCTCCACACTGCCGGCTTTTTCGATCTCCCACGTCGTTCGCGAGAGCACGGCGGTCGCGAGGTAAATATCAATGGCGGCGTTGGCCATGCGCTCCTGCAGGAACTGCATCTCGATGATCGCCTTGCCGTACTTCAGGATCGCGTTCTCGACGCCGAGCGCGAGGTTGTGGACGAGCGTCTCCACCAGCTCCGCCTCGTCGTGCAGCGCCGGATGGACTCTCGTGAAGCTCGGCTTGCTGATCTGCCGCTTGGCGCGGCCGGTGAGATAGTCGCCGATTGCGCCGAA
>DATJIZ010000184.1:0-3991 GCA_035492735.1 Gemmatimonadaceae bacterium
GCGGCGAGGAACACGATCGGATCACCCGCGCCGACGCCGTAGAGCAGGCCTCGCAACACCTGCGCGCTTCCGATGCCAAGCGCCAGCCCGACCACCGCGCCCACCGTGACGAGTGCCGTGCCTTCTCGCATCAACAATCCCACGACCGCGCGCGGCTGCGCGCCCACGGCGAGACGGATCCCGGCCTCGCGCGTTCGCCGCGCGACGGCGTAGCTCACGACGCCGTACACGCCGAGCACCGCCAGCGCGAGCGCCAGCCCGGCGAACAGCACGAACGCCATCGCGCCGAGTCGTGCCGGGAGGAGCATCTGCGCGAGATGCCGCGCCATCGTCTTCACCTGAATCACCATCAGACCTGGGTCGATCGCGCGAAGCGTCGCCAGCATCTCAGTCGCGGTGCGATCGGCGTCGCCGCTCGTGCGCGCGACGATCATCGCCGTCGCCGAAAAGTCCTGCGCGAACGACGTGAAGATGAACGGCATCGGTGCTTCGCCAAGTGACCGCACCTTCGTCGTACGGGTCACGCCGACGATGCGATACGCCGCCGAGTCGGTGCTGAACGTCTGACCGATTGGATCCTTGCCTGGCCAGAACCGCTGCGCCATCGCTTCGTTGATGACGGCAACCTTTGGCGCACCGGGACCGTCGGCCGCCGTGATCGCCCGGCCCCGCACCACGGTCAGTCCCATGGCGCCGAACAACCCGGAGTCCGCGCGCGCGTAGTCGATCGTGAACGCGGTCTGGCCCTTCGGAGGTTCGACGCCCGGCACTTTGATGCGCATTCCCTGATTGCCGAGCGGGTTGAGCAGAATGTTGTCGATGGTCCCGACCGTGACGACGCCAGGGATGCGCGCCATGCGCTGCTCGATCTGGTCGAGGAGCAATCGCCGCTGCGTCGAGTCGTAGCGATCGGTCGGTATCGCGATCCATGTGATGCCGGCCGGCGCGGCGCCGAAACCCGGATTCACGGTCGCTCGCGCCTGCAGACTTCGCAGGAACAGGAGTGCCGTCATGAGCAGCGTGAGCGAGATGGCGACCTGGCCCACGACGAGGGCGTTGCGCACCGTCACGCGTCGTCGCTTTCCATTGCCGTCGGCGTTTTCGTTCTTGATCGTCTCCACGACCGTTGCACGTGTCGCCTGAAGCGCCGGCGCGAGCCCGAATAACACACCCGCGATCGCCGATGCCGCGACGGTAAAGGCCAGCACGCGCCAGTCGAGCGACACGTCGAGCGTGATCGGGAGCGGCACCGGGAGATCGGCCCGCAGGACGGCGTGTAGCGCGATGCCTGAGACGATCACGCCGGCAATACCGCCAATCGAGGCGAGGACCAGCGACTCGATCAGGAATTGGCGCACGAGCACGCCGCGCTTGGCGCCAATGGCCAGACGGATCGCAACCTCCCTTCGTCGATCCCGGGCCTGTGCCAGCAGGAAGCTCGCGAGATTCGCGCAGGCGACGAGCAGCACGAGCCCGACGACCACCATCAATGCGGCGGCCGCGGGCACGACCACCGGATCCAGCAGCGGATTGACGGCGATGTCCTCGAGCGGGACGACGACCATCGCCGTGCCGTTCGGCCAGTCAGACGGATACCGCTGCTTCATGTCAGCGGTAAATCGATCGACCGCGGCCCTGGCTTGCGCCATCGACGCGCCGGGCGCGAGACGCGCCTTGAGAAATCCCGAATGATTGCCGCGCTGCGCGAGCTGATCCCGAATGTCCGGCTGCAGCTGATTGATCATCTGGATCGGCGCGAAGACCGCCGGCGTGACGCCGCTGATCGAGCCGGTGTACGTCGATGGCGTGACACCCACGATCGTGTACTGCCGTCCGGAGAGCCGCACGCTGCGTCCGACGACGCCCGGATCGCTGGCGAACGCACGCCGCCAGTAGTCATGCGAGATCACGACCACGGGATGCCCGCCCGGTGTCACGTCATCCTGCGGACCGAGCAGTCTGCCGATCGCCGCGTGAATATCGAGCAGCGGGAAGTAGTCGCCGTTCACCAGCTCGCCGACGAGCGATTCGACGTGATCGCCCATGTCTCGCGCCGCCACCGTGTATTCGGAGAGCGAGATCTGCGAGAACGTGTTGGCCGTCGCGCGCCTGAAATCGACGTAGTCGGGGTACGAGAACGGCGCGTACGGAAAGTCGTTCTGCTTCTGATAGATCTCGGCGACACGGTCGCGCTGCGGAATCGGCGCCTTCCGGAGAAGAACGGCATTCACCAGGCTGAACACCGCCGTGTTCGCGCCAATCCCGAGCGTGAGCGAGAGCAGCGCGACGATCGTGAAGCCGGGGCGCCTGCGGGCGCGGCGGGCGGCAAGCCGAATGTCGGTGGCAAGTGACGGCACGAGCGTTCTCCGATGGTCGAGGGGCCCAGCGGTGATACGGTCGCGCGCTCGACGGGGTTTCGCCAGCACGCGACAGCGCGTTCGACGCGCACCTCGATGCGGGACAAAACCGACAACTCTTGCTTGGCTATGTAGAGGACGATATATATCGGTCATGGCTGCTACCCGCATCACGCACTCCACTGCCGTCGTCCTCGTCGCGCTGGTCCGCGGCTGCCGCTACGGCTTTGAGCTCATGGACGCCACGGGCCTCCCCAGCGGCACCGTCTATCCCATTCTCCGACGCCTCGAGGAGGCACGACTCCTCTCCGCGAAATGGGAGAACGCCGCCGACGCGCGCGAGGAGCAGCGGCCGCCTCGCCGGTACTACCAGCTCACCGGCGCGGGCCGGCAGGTGGTGCGCGACGCAACGGCGCGCTTCCCCGCCCTCGCTGCCATCGGAGCATCGGGCGCTTCCCCGTCGCCAACATGAAACCGGCGGGGCGCGCCCGACCACCAGGCTCGGCGCTCATCCAGCTCGTCGAGCGAATCGTGCCCCGCTCGCAGCGCGACGAGTGGCGCGCCGAGTGGATCGCCGAGCTCGCCCATTCCGAGCTGCCGGCCTGGCGACTTCGCGTCCGCGCGCTCGGTGCGCTCCCCGACGCCTTCTGGTTCGCGCGCCAGCACGCTACCCGTGCACCATGGAGTGCGACCATGCTCGCCCACGACGTTCGCTATGCCGCGCGCACGCTGCTCCGGCGTCCGACGTTCGCGACTATCGTCGTGGTCACGCTCGCTCTGTGCATCGGCGCGAGCTCGGCCGTGTTTTCCATCGTCGAAGCCGTGCTGCTTCGCGGCCTCGCCTATCGCGACCTTGGCGCGCTCGTGGCTGTCTGGTCGGACAATCCAAAGGAGCGCACCGATCGCTATCCGGTGTCGGTCGGAGATTACTTCGACTGGCGGCAACGGTCGCACTCCTTCGAGCAACTCGCCGGCTTCTTCCCGATCTGGACCGCCACATACACGGCGCCGAGCACCGCCGAACGTCTTCATGTAGGTGCCGTGTCGGCGAATTTTCTTCGAACCCTTGGCGTGACTCCGCGCGTCGGCCGCGATTTCGTTCAGGGCGAGGATCGACCGGGTGCCGCGCCGGTCGCGATTCTCTCGTATGGGTTCTGGACGCGAGTGTTCCAGCAGGACACGGCGGCTCTCGGCAAGGTGATCGTGCTCGACGACCACCCGTACGTGGTCGCCGGTGTCATGGGAGCGGACTTTACGTTCCCGCAGAACAGGGTGGATGTGATCGTCCCGCTGCCGATCCTCGGCGGCTACCTGCAACGGCGCGGCGTGCACATGCTGTCGGTGATCGGGCGCTTGCGTCCGGGAATGTCCATCGAGACCGCGCGGCGTGAGATGGCGGGAATCGGCGCGCAGCTTCGCGCCGAGCATCCAAAGGAAGACGCGGGGCTCGGGATCAGCGTACATCCCCTGGCCGGGGATCTTCTCGGCGACGTCCAACGCCCCATTCTCGTTCTCTTCGCCGCGGTCTGCGCGGTCCTCCTGGTAGGCTGCGCGAACGTCGCGAACCTGATGCTGGCGCGCGCCGCGAGTCGGCGGCGGGAGCTCGCGGTGCGGGTGGCGATGGGCGCGCCGCC
>DATJIZ010000185.1:0-2728 GCA_035492735.1 Gemmatimonadaceae bacterium
TTCCGAGTCGAGCCGGAATGTCGTCCGGCGGGTCGAGCGCGGCACGCGCGATGAGCGCGCGGATGACCTCGAGCGGAGCGGATCGCGGTGACGTCATCCGGCAGCCCAGGCGACGAGCGGCGCTACGGTGGAACGCCGCACTCCGTAGGCATCGAGCGACGCCTCCATCAGCTCCACGTCGCTGGGCGGGCAATCGCCCACGGCACGTTCGGCGAGCGGCGACAAGATGCGGCGCGCGCGGGCCCAGTCGGTCGGGACCGGGAGGAGGGACAGCGTCCAGCCAAGGTAGCGGTGGTAGCCGCCGCGCGCGGGTTCGGCGAGCGCGTCGAGCCAGGCACGGGCCAGCGGTCCGTTCAGCAGCGCTGCGAACGCGTACGCGTCGCACGCGTCGCCGCAGCGCGCTACGTAGCAGCTGTTCAATGGAACGCGCGGATCGTTCGCCTCGAGCACCGATGCGCGCGGCTCGCGGCCCACGTCGCACCACACGACGCGCGGCAGGTCGAAGCGCGCGCTCTCGGTTCGGAAGAGTGACCACCAGCGAGCACGATGCCGCGCGTCGGCGCGCTGCATCAGGACGCGCCGCCACCGCGCCAGCCACCGCGCCGCGTGGGGCGGCAGCACCGACAGCGGACCGTCGAGGGTGTCGTGCGTCCAGATGATCGCTTCGTACGATGGGGGCGTCGTCCAGCGTCGCAGCCGCTCGCCGCGCAACAAAGGCCGCAGAAGCGCGCGCTCGATCGTGAACCGGCTTCCGTCGGCCGCCTCGACCTGCGCGAGGTCCTCGTCGACCTCGAGCACGTCGACGACGAACGCCTCGTTGCAGCCGCACT
The DNA here is from genome assembly GCA_035492735.1 of Gemmatimonadaceae bacterium. Lineage (GTDB taxonomy): Bacteria > Gemmatimonadota > Gemmatimonadetes > Gemmatimonadales > Gemmatimonadaceae > JAQBQB01. The sequence continues at coordinate 831 of DATJIZ010000185.1, forward strand.
TTACGCCGAGACGCGGCCGGCCGATCGCGCTCTGCGCAAGGGGAACACCAGCCCGTCGCAGCCGGTCGAAGGCGCGGCGCACGTCGGGCGGCAGCAGCATCCAGGGCGCGCCGGGCGTCGAGTCGAACGCGAGGCTGTCCGCAGTCATTCGCCACGACAGCTCGGCGCCGCTGCGGTGATGCACGACTGCGTGAATGGGCTCTCCGGCCGTCGACTCGGCGCAGGCACGCTCGGCGACGATGACCGACGGGTAGACGGCCGCGTCGAAGCTCGCCGGCGCGAGGGAATGATCCTCGATCCGGCGGATCCTGGTCGAATGCATGAGGAGATGCCGAACGCCGCCGCCGGCGAGTGACTGCCACAGTTTGACCGGCAGCAGCAGTGACAGAACGCCACGCGGCGCGAGGAGGTCGACCGATCGCTCGACGAAAATGGCGGCGACATCGATCTGCGCGGCGAATCCGCGACTCGCGCCGGCCGGCGCGGCACCGGACTCCCAGGCGGCGCTTCGCGCCACCGTGAATGCCCGTCTGAATGCGGTCCGCTGTCGCGGGTCGACGCGATGAAGACGCACCCACGGTGGATTTCCGAGAATCAGGTCGAACCCGCGCGCCGCGATCTCGGCAAAGTGCACAGGGAATGAGAATGGCAGCGCGCCGCCGTGCAGGATGCGCCGGCGTTGGGTGCGCAGCGCCGCCACGCGGTCGCGCAACTCGGCGGAAGCGCGTCGCTCGTCCACGGATGGCCGATATCGCTCGCCGAAGAGATCGCGCCCGCGCTGCACGAGCACGAGATCGCGGCGGCGCGCCGTCGCGATCGCCAGCTCCTCGTCGATCGTGCCGAGGGCGCGCGCACGCTCGCGTCGATCGAGCTGCGCGGCGTAGGCCTGCTTGCGCGGGCCCGTCGCGCGCGCATAGCGCTGCCGCAATCGACGGAGCTCCGCGGCGCCAGCCGGCATTGCGGCTGCATCTCCGAAGGCGGAGCCGCTCAGCGCGTCGCCGACTCGGATGTTCCGGTCGAGGTTGGGGAGTGGGAGGACCGCCAATGGATCGTCCTCGCCGCTCTCGATCACGACCGAGAGCCACAGCCGCAGCTGGCAGAGCCAAACAGCGGTGGGATTGATGTCCACGCCGAAGATCGAGCGCGTGAGCACGTCGCGACGGATCGCGCTCACTTCTCGCGAATCGCCGAGCCGCGCGTGCAAGTCGGACAGCCGCTCGAGCACGTGAACGAGGAATGCGCCGGAGCCGCACGCCGGATCGAGGATCGTGAGATTCGCCGCGCGGTCACGGAGCGTGGAGCTCTCTACACCGGTCAGGCGCTCGCCGTTCAACGCGGACCCGGCCGACTCGCCGAGCGCGGTGAGGAGCGCCGCCGTGGCGATGCGCTCCACGAGTTGGAACGGCGTAAAGAACGCGCCGGTTCGGCGGCGCTCGCGCGACGCCATCAGCGACTCGAAGGCCCGGCCGAGCATCTCGGGATCGACTGCCGCTTCGGACCAGCTGGCGGATTCCTCGCGAGCGGTGAAGCGATACTGGCCAAAGACGTCGTAGAGCAAGGAGCCGTACGCATCGTCGGACAGCGACAGGCCGCGGTGTCCGCGCTCGAGATGCGTCCGCGCGAATAGCCCACCGTTGAGAAACGGGATTCGGCCGAACGAGCGCGCGCCCGGCGCCTGGGCGGCGTGTTGAGCGTCCCGAAGAACAGCGGGCGGAGCAATCGATCGTGGAATGCGCCGCGGCCGGCGACGCACGCCTCGAACTGGTGCAGCAGAAACGCACGATCGCCGTCGAGCCAACCCTTGGCTTCGAGAAAACATAGAAAGAGAAGGCGCGACGCGTTCAGCACGGCCAGCTCGCGCCGCGACTCGTCGTTCGCGCCTCGACCGGTCGCCGAAC
>DATJIZ010000186.1:0-15038 GCA_035492735.1 Gemmatimonadaceae bacterium
ACAGTGAACCGATGCGCCAGGTCACGCGTCGCGGAACTGTCAGCAGCCGGGGAAACCCCTAGTGATTTCCGCCCGAGGCCGAGGCAGTATGCGGGTGAAGCCGCTGACGCTCGACCGAGGGTGGCGGACGCGATCGTCGGGCACGCGGAACTGCCGGCGGACGGCCCGCATCAGGTCACCGGACGTTCATAGGAGATGTCTCATGAAGAAACCGTCGAAGCGTGAGCCCGCGGCCGAACAACCGAACGAGGACGATCGCCGCGAGAGCGGTGAACCAGGCGGCGGCGCGGGCCGCCGCGACGAAGTCGGGCCCACCGGCGTGTACCCGATGTCGGGAGGCGTTCCCGAAGGCAAGCACCCGGAGCTCCGCAACCCGGCGAGCTGGGGGCAGGGTGCGCGCGGTGCCGCGGGATACGAGGATTCGGGCGGCTCGGAGCTGTACATGCACGATGGCCAACTGCTCGGCGGCTTGACCGCCGGGCCGGGCGGCGAGCCAACGATCGACATCCACGGCGGCGATCACACGGGCGTCGACGAGTCGAAGGCGGACGCGGAACAGGCCAAGCCCGCTCCGGCCAAGCGCGCTCGGGCCAAGGACGACGAGCACACGTGAGGCCGGGCGCGTACGCAGCATACCAGGATCGGTTCGATGCTGGCCGACGGCTCGCGACCATGCTGGACGGCTATGCTCATCGACCGGACGTGATCGTTCTGGCGCTTCCGCGGGGCGGCGTGCCGGTGGGGTTCGAGGTCGCCATGGCCCTCGGCACGCCGCTCGACGTGTTCGTCGTTCGCAAGCTCGGTGTACCGGGACACGAGGAGCTCGCGATGGGTGCCATCGCGAGCGGCGGCGTTCGCGTGCTCGATCGCGGCGTGATGCAGCTCGCCGAGGTCGACGAAGCGGACATGGAGCGCATCACCGCGATCGAGCAGCGCGAGGTCGAGCGTCGCGAACGGCAGTATCGCGGCGATCGGCCGTTCCCGGACCTTCGCGGCAAGATCGTGATTCTCACCGATGACGGGCTTGCGACCGGTTCGACGATGCGGGCGGCCGTCGCCGCACTGCGACAGGAAGGGCCGACGAAAGTCGTCGTGGCCGTGCCCGTCGCCGCGGCCGACGTCTGTGAATCGTTTCGCACGGTCGCCGACGACATCGTCTGCGCGGCGACGCCGAGTCCGTTCTACGCCGTCGGCCTGTGGTACGAGGACTTCACCCAGACGACCGACGACGAAGTGCGCGAGCTGCTGGAGCGCGCGCAACGGCGGGACCATGCCGGCGTCTGACCTCAGCGAGCGCACCGTCAGCGTCCCCGCGGGGCACCTGACGCTCGAAGGCACGCTGGGCTTGCCGGCCAACCCCACCGGGATCGTGCTGTTCGCGCACGGCAGCGGCAGCAGTCGCTTCAGCCCACGCAACCGGTATGTCGCGACGATTCTGCGACAGGCGGGACTCGCGACGCTCCTGCTCGACCTGCTTTCGCCAACGGAAGAAGAAGTCGACGAGGTCACGCGACAGCATCGATTCGACATCGGCATGCTGGCCGACCGCCTGATCGTCACGATCGACTGGCTGCGGGAGCAGCCCCAGTCGGCGGAACTGGCGATCGGCTTGTTCGGCGCGAGCACGGGCGGCGGCGCCGCGCTGGTGGCCGCGGCGGAGCGGCCGGTGCAGGTGGCGGCCGTGGTATCGCGCGGTGGGAGGCCCGACCTCGCCGGCGAGGCTCTGCCCAGTGTCCAGGCGCCCACGTTGCTGATCGTTGGCGGCCAAGACGGCGTCGTCATCGATCTCAACGAGCGCGCCCGCGACCACATGCGAGGCGAGGTCCGGCTCGAGATCGTGCCGGGTGCCACGCATCTGTTCGAGGAGCCTGGTGCGCTCGAGCGCGTCGCCGAGCTGGCTCGCGACTGGTTCCTCCAATACCTCCCGTCGGCGCATCCCACGTCGACGCGATCCTCGTGAACGCGGCGCGGCGCTGACGGTGCTATACTCGCTGGGACACGACCTCGTCTCCGCGACCCCGCATGCCATCGTTTCGCAACCCGCCGCGCGAAAGCGCCGTCGACCGGTTTCTTCGCTACGTCCGCATCGACACGCAGTCGCAGGAAGACCAGCCGACCACGCCGAGCACGGCCAAACAGTGGACGCTCGCCAACCTGCTCGCCTCCGAGCTCCGCGAGCTCGGCGTCGTGGACGTGCGCACGAGCGAACACTGCATGGTGTACGCCTCGCTACCGCCGACCATCGCGTCGGCGGACGGCGTGCCGACGATCGGCTTCATCGCGCACGTCGATACGTCACCCGCGGTGAGCGGTGCGAACGTCACGCCCATCATCCACCCGAACTATCGCGGCGGCGACATCACACTTCCCGCCGACCCCTCGCAGGTGATCACCCTCGCGCAGCACCCGCTGCTCGGGCAAATGACGGGCGACGACATCATCACGACCGATGGGACGACGCTGCTCGGATCCGACGACAAAGCCGGCGTAGCGACGATCATGACGTTGGTCGACATCCTGATCCGCAACGCGGAGATCCCGCACGGCAAGGTGTCGATCGCGTTCACCGCCGACGAGGAAGTCGGAACCGGCATCGACAAGTTCGACGTGAAGGAGTTCGGGGCGGATTTCGCTTACACCGTCGACGGCGGTGAACTGGGCGAGATCAGCGACGAGACGTGGAGCGCGCGCCTCGCCACCGTGACGTTCGGCGGCAAGAGCGCGCACCCGGGCACGGCGAAAGGCGTCATGGTGAACGCGATCTACGCCTTCGCCTGGTTCCTCACCCAGATGCCGCGCGACATGCTGCCGGAGACCACCGAAGACCGGGTCGGCTTCGTACATCCATACACGGGTGTGGCAGACGTCGAAGAGTCGAGCGTCAAGGTGCTGCTGCGCGACTTCGAGGTGAGCGGCCTCGAAGCGAAGGAGCGCCTGCTGCGCGCGCTGGCCGCGTCAGCCGCCGATCGGTTTCCCGGCGTGACCGTGCGCGTGGACGTGAAGGAGAATTACAAGAACATGAAAGAGGTGCTGCAGCACCATCCGCAGCTGACCGCCAATGCGTTCGAGGCCGCGCGGCGCGCCGGCATCGAGCCGTTCAACAAGCCGATCCGCGGCGGGACCGATGGATCGAAGCTCACGTTTCGAGGTCTGCCCTGTCCGAACATCTTTACCGGCGGCCACGAGTTTCACAGCAAGCTGGAATTCAACTCGCGGCGGGGCTTGGAGAAGACCACGGAGACGCTCGTGCATCTCGTACAGATCTTCGCCGAACAGCGCCGAGGCTAACCCGATCCCGTGAGCGCCGGCGCCGGAGGCTCCTCGTTCTCCGCGTTCGCGCCCAGCAGCTCCGGGACCATGCTCTGCATGTAGATGAGCTTGATCGGCACGATGATCGCCGCGAGCAGCGGGACCGCGACCATCAGGCCGATGAAGCCGAACAGCAGCGCCATCACCGCCTGCATGACGATCGTGAGCGCCGGCGGCAGGTCCATCCCTTCCTTCATCAGCATCGGAATGAGCAGATGCCCTTCCAGCTGTTGAATCACGAGGTACGCGAGCCCGACCCACAGCGCCTTCTGTGGTGAATCGAGGAAACCCATCGCCACACCGGGAACCGCGCTCAGAATGGGTCCGATCGTCGGCACGAACTCGAGGATCCCGGCGATGACGCCCAACGCGACGGCGGCTTTGACGCGCAACGCGAGGAGCGCGATCGTGGTGACGACGCCGATCGTGAGCATCGCGATCATTTGCGTGACGAGCCATTTGCGCAGCACGGTGGCCACGCGAGACATCACGATGCCGGCGCGGGGGCGTGCCTCCGGCGGAAACAGCGCCATGACCCCGAAACGGTACAGCGCCGGGTCCGCCCCGACGTAGATCGAAAGCACGATGATCAGGAACAGGCCGCCGAGGACCGCGATCGTCGACGAGAGAAATGGAAACAGATATCGAGTGACGCCGCCGAGCTGCTGGCTGATCCGCTCACGAAGCGTCGGCACGCGACGGGCCGTTGCCGTATCGACCGCGACGGCCACGGACTCGGCGCGCGCCGCGGCCTGCGCCGCGGTGTCGCGCTGCGCAGTGACGGCCGTGCCGGCGGTGCCGCCCAAGAACAGGCCGGCGAGTCCCGGGCGCTGGTCCATCCAGGACTCGAGCCGATCGACCGCCTCGGGAATGCGCTGCCGCAATTCGGCGCCCTGCTCCGAGAGCGTCGGCGCGATGACGATGCCGGTGAGCACGAGCGCGCCGATGGTCGAGAACACGATCAACGCGGCACCGACGCCGCGCGGAACTCGAAAGCGCGTCAGACGATCGGCACCGGCCCCCACGGCGAGTCCGAACAGCACGCCGAGGAACGCGGTCAGGAATACCTCGCGCGCCACCCACAGCAACCGAAGCGCGAGCAAAAAGCCCGTCGTCAGGGCGACGGTGCGCAGGACGTCACGACTCGTCCAGCCAGCCGCGCGGCGCGGCTCGCGAGGAACCGGAGAATGATCGGGCATTGGAGTCAGGGCAAGCTGACGAGGTCCGTGCCCGGCGGCAAGCGGCCCGCGGATGCTCAGTCGACGGCAAGCTCCGCGTCGTCAGCCGGCCGGCCGCGGCGCAGAAGAAATACGAGCGGGAAGCCGATCACGAACAGGGCCGAGACGAGGACGAACACGTGGTTGTAGGCGAGAACCGCCGCTTGCCGTCCGATCATCGCGTTCAGAATCCTGAGGGCTTGTGCCTTGGCCGTGAACGCGTCGGCGCCCTTGCTCATCAAGCCGGCGGTGACCCGTTCGACCCATTGCGCGCCGAAGCGCGATGCACCGGCGTCTTCCGAGAGAATCGCGTGATACCGTACGCTGCTCGAGCTCAGCGTCGTCGCGGCGATCGCGATACCGACGCTCCCCATCACCTGCCGGACCACGTTGTACAGCCCCGTCGCCGCGGTCATGCGGGGCCTGGCGATCGTCGACAGCGCGGCGGTACTGAGCGCGACGAAGATCAAGCTGAAGCCGACGCCTTGCCACAACTGCGGCCAGAAGAGATCCCAAAAGCCGACGTCGGTGGTCAGCCGCGACATCTCGTAGAATCCGGCGCCGGCGATCAGCAGCCCTCCGCCCACGAGCACGCGCGGCCCGAGGCGGTTGTAGAACCGTCCACCGATCGGCATCAGCACGGCCATCGCGATGCTGCGCGGCATCATCGTGATCCCAGACTGCATGGCGTCGAAACCGAGCAGATTCTGCAGGAACACGGGCAACAGAAACAGGCTGCCGTTGAGCGCCAGCCCCAGCACGCCGCCCAGCGCCGTGGCCGAGCTGAACGAGACGTTCTTGAGAATACGTAAATTGACGGCGGGCTTGTCGGTCGCCAGCTCCCGCCAGACGAACAGCGACAACCCGAGCGTCGCGATGATCGCGAGCCGGACGATGAACGCCGACTGAAACCAGTCGTTGCGCTCGCCTTGTTCGAGCATGAGTTGCAGCGCACCAAGGCCGGCGACGAGGAGACCGAGCCCAGGCCAGTCGATGTAGCCCTTCTCACGCACCAGGTACGACGGATCGTCGATGAAGCGGGAGACGAGCACGATGTTGAGAATCCCGACTGGCACGTTGACGTAGAAGATCCACGGCCACGAATACTGGTCCGTGAGCCACCCGCCGAGCGTCGGACCGAACGCTGGCGCGAGCACGGCGCCGAGGCCGTAGAGTCCCATCGCGATGCCCTGCTCTTCGGGCGGAAAGCTCTCGCGGAGAATCGCCTGCGAGACGGTGAGCAGCACGCCGCCGCCGAAGCCTTGCACGATGCGAAAAATCACCATCGTGCCGAGAGAGTGCGACAGCCCACAGGCCATCGACGCGCCGGTGAAGATCACGACGCTCGCCATGTAGAAGCGCTTGCGGCCGAATCGCGCCGCGAGCAGTCCGGTGATCGGCATGACGATCACCTGGGCGAGGATGTAGGCCGTGACGACCCACGTGATCTCTTCGAGCGTCGCGCCGAGCGTTCCGGACATGTCGGGAAGCGCGACGTTGACGATGCTCGAGTCGAGCACGGCCATGATCGTCCCAGTGAGGACGGTCCCGGCGATGATCCACTTATGGGTCGGCTGGCGTCCCGCGGCCTCTTCCATACTCCTGGTTCAATTGCCGCGCGTCGATCGCACGGCGACGGCGGGTCGCAGCCCGCCGAGCAACAGATCGACCGCCGAGTCGATCAGTCGGTCGTGATCGACGGCGAGTCCCCGAATGTCGTCGGCGTGGCGTTGCCAGATCATCTGCACCATGACGCCGGTGAGCACGACGCGCGCGGCGACGTCGCTGTCGACGTCGGCTCTGAACTCGCCGCTCGCCTTGCCCTCCTCGATCAGCGATGCCACGAGGCGCCATCCCTTCATCGGTCCCTTGGCGATCCAGCGGCGGTAGGCGTCCGGCACCTCGTACGCGACGCCCTGGAGAAGCCGCAGCACGTCGCGCCGCACCGGATCGTCGCCGCCGAACGCCCGCCGGAAGACGAGCCGGATCCTGGCCGACGACGGCCCGCGTTCGCGCCGCAAGGCGTCCTCGAGACGGCCGAAGGCGCGCTCCTGATACAGCTCGAGCGCGCGCAGCAGGAGCTCCTCCTTATTACTGAAATAGTGATACACGGCGCCCTTCGTCACGCCGGCCGCCGCGGCAACCTGCTCGAGGCGAGTCGTGCGATACCCCTGCGTGGCGAACACGTGGAGCGCCGCCTCGAGGAGCTCCTGTGGCCGCTCGTCCGGCCGCCGCTCCCAACGCGCGGCTTTCGTCCGGGCGTTCGTCATCGCGAGTGAGCCCCGGGTGGAAGGCCGATCGGCGCTTGCATACTTTCAAGTATATTACGGACGACGGCCAGCGGCAACCGCCAAGGCGCCGGTGTTCCGCCTACGGTGTGGGCTCGACCACGGCGCGCTCCACAGCGGTCAGCGCACGCGTCAGGCGGCGTTTGACATCCTCGGCCACCGGCCGCAGCTCCGCGCTGCCCGTCAACCCGAGCACCGAGACCGGGTCGAGCGCCGCGATGACCGAGCGGCCCGGTGCGTCATCAGCGTAGACGATGACATTGCACGGAAGCAGCAGGCCGATGTCGCGCTCCTCGGCGAGCGCTCGATGGGCCAGCGGCGGATTGCACGCGCCGAGGATCACGTACGGCCGAAACTCGATGCCCAGCTTCTTGTGCAGTGTGGCCGAGACGTCGATGTCGCAGAGAACCCCGAACCCCTCGTCGGCCAACGCCTGCTTCACACGCTCGACCGCCGTCGCGTACTCCAACCCCACGACGGTGCCGAATCCGTACGCGCTTCGTTCCGTGATCACGACCTGGCTCCTGTCTCGAGATGTGCAGTGAAAAACCGTCGTCCCGTTCCATCATCGGCTGGCGCCGTCCAAGCGTGTCGAGCCGATCAGTTGATCAGCGGGTGTCCATTCCGTTGACCCGGAAGTAATATCCAAGCGTGCCGCGCGATCTACGCGTGACGCGTCCAGAGACGCTGTTTTCGGACAGCGCGCGACAGGAGCGACGATGTTCCTCAGCAGGCTGGAAGTCGGCGTAGCTGTGCGGCGGCAAGGCGATGTCGGCGCATAGCGGCGATCCCAGCGATCCATTTCCGGCCAGGGCCGATCACTGGACCGCCGGCGCTGACCGTCCACCCTCGTCGGCTCGTGCCCGCGCGTTGGCCAGTGCTCGCACCGTTCACTGCGACGATGGGCAGTGGCGCGTGTATGAGATCGAGAGTGGACCGTACGATCGGCGCTCCGGGCGGTCATTGATCTTCGAGTCGGATGGCGTGCTGCGGCGCGTGCGCAGCTATCCGACGGAATGGCGCGAGCTGTCCGACACGGAGCTCATGGAAGTGAGCTGGCGTCGGTAGCGGCCTCGTTGGCCGTCGCGATCTCGCGCTCGACATCCCCGAGCTCTTCGATGCGCGCGCCCGCCCGACACATGCCGTCGATCGCACGACGGAGGCGGGCGGACGTGCCGTCGATGCCGCGGACGGCGTCGATCAGCAGCACCGTGTCGAACCCCAGCTGACATCCGTCGAGCACCGTCGCCTGAACACCAGGGCCGAGGCCGGCCACGTACACCGTTCGAACGCGCCGCGACTCCAAACTCTGTCGCAGCGATACAGGCCCCGGATGCTGGCCGGAGAACGCCGAGTAGCCTTGTTCGTCGGGCACTGTGCCCTTGGAGATCACGATCGATCCCACCGGCACGTGGAGCTCGGCGGGAAATGCCGCGCCCAACGTGCCGCGAACGCAATGTACCGGCGACGGGCCGCCGCTACCCGTGCGATGCCGACTGTCCGGCGGGTGCCAATCCCGCGCGAGATAGATGGGGAGATCGCCGTCGGCGAAGAGCTGCAGATAGCGGTTGAGGACGGGGACGATGCGCGCCGCGCCGGGGACCGGAAGGGCGCCGGTCACGAAATCGTTCTGAACGTCCACCACGAGAAGGGCGCGATCCGCCGCTGCCTGGCTGGTCGGGTCAGGCAACGTCTGACGGCCGCGCCCGGCGAGCAGTCGTGCAGTCAGATCGCGCAACCGAGCACGTGCGCTTTCGAGTCCGGGTTTTTCCTCGCGAGGTGACACTGCACTGCTCCGACTCAGCAAGTCTGGATGCGCTCTTCGACCGATACAGTATCGAGCCGTACATGGTGCGTGCCGATACGGAAAAGCCGGATCTCGCGTGCGGAAACCAGCCCTTGCGAGCATCAGCGCGCGCCTGGTGCTCGATGGCACGCGTCCCCAGGGCGCGCCGATTGGCGCTAGACTTATTTCGAGCTCTTTGAGTTCCCATAGCGCACGCGCGCGAGCTCGGTGATTGCAGCGTGCCATGATGCGCGGCATCGAACCCACGTGACCCAGCCGACTGATCCGCAACGTCGAGGCGCGGCGCCACCGCCCGGGCAATCCGGCACGCCACCACGCGCGCCCACGCCCGCACCGCCCAAGCTGCCGCGCCGGACCTGGCTCACCTTCCTTCTCATCCTGCTCGCCAATTTCGTGCTGATGCGGCTGCTGTTTCCGCCGGCCGGCGAGTCGGTGAAGATCCCGTACACGCTCTTCAAGCAGGAAGTCCAGAAGCGCAACGTCGCGAAGATCTACAGTCGGGGCGAGAGCATCACTGGTCAGTTCCGCGCACCGATCGTGTATCCGAGCGGGCAGGATACGTCGAGCGGAGTAAAGCCGCGGCCGATCAAAGGCTTCTCAACAACGCTGCCATCGTTCGTGGATCCGGGCCTGGAGGCCCTGTTGATCCAGAACGGCGTCGAGATCAGCGCCGAGCCGATTCAGGGCGGCAGTACGTGGGTGAATCTGCTGTTCGGATTCGGGCCGACCTTCCTGATCTTTGGTTTGTACATCTGGCTCTTCCGCCGTGCCACCCGCCAAGGTGGGTTTGGCGGCGGCTTGATGGGAATCGGCCGCAGCACGGCGCGCCGGTTCGACACGACCAAGGACACCCGCGTCACGTTCGAAGACGTCGCCGGCATCGACGAGGCCGAGAACGAGCTCGTCGAGATCGTGGATTTTTTGAAGGATCCGAAGAAGTACACCCGATTGGGCGGCACCGCGCCAAAAGGGGTGCTGCTCGTCGGCGCGCCGGGTACGGGCAAGACGCTGCTCGCGAAAGCCGTGGCCGGCGAAGCCGGCGTGCCGTTCTTCTCGATGAGTGGCTCGGAGTTCGTGGAGATGATCGTGGGCGTGGGCGCGGCGCGCGTGCGCGACTTGTTCAAGCAGGCCCGTGAAAATGCGCCGGCGATCATCTTCATCGACGAGCTGGACGCGGTCGGGCGCGCGCGCGGGCTCGTCGCGCTCGGCGGATCGAGCGAGCAGGAGCAAACGCTCAATCAGATCCTCACCGAGATGGACGGGTTCTCGAGCCGTGAGGGCATCATCGTGCTCGCGGCAACGAACCAGCCCGACGTGCTCGACAAGGCGCTGCTGCGGCCCGGCCGGTTCGACCGGCGCGTGGTCGTGAATCTGCCCGATCGCAACGGCCGCGAGGCGATCCTCAAGGTGCACACGCGCGTCGTGCCGCTCGACCGGGACGTCGATCTGGGAGCACTCGCCGGAGCGACACCGGGGCTTGCCGGCGCCGACCTGCGAAATCTCGTGAACGAGGCCGCGCTGCTCGCCGCGCGCCGAGATGAGAATCAAGTACACCAGACCGATTTCCTCGACGCGCTCGAGAAGATCCTGCTCGGGCCAGAGCGCCCGTTGCTATTGAGCGAGCAGGATCGCGAGCGCATCGCATATCACGAAGGCGGGCACGCGATCCTGGGGCTCGTGGTGCCCGGAGCCGACCCGGTGCATCGCGTGTCGATCGTTCCGCGCGGCCAGGCACTCGGCGTCACGTATCAGCGGCCGGAGAGCGATCGCTACAATTTTCCGGAATCGTATCTTCGGGCGCGGATCGTCGGCATGCTGGGCGGGCGCGCCGCCGAGGAGCTCGTGTACGGCACCCGCACGACCGGCGCCGAGAACGACATCGAACAGGCAAGTCAGATCGCCCGCAACATGGTCACGCGCTGGGGAATGAGCGACCGGCTCGGGATGGTGCAACTCGCGCCGCGCGAGAATCCGTATCTGCAAACGCCGCTCTCGTCGGACGGCGCGCGTCCGGTCAGCGAGGCAACGGCTCGCGAAATTGACGACGAGGTTCGTCGCATCATCGAGGAAAGCCACGTCGAGGCCCAACGGCTGCTCAACGCGCATCGACCGGCGCTCGACGCGCTCGCCAAGGCGCTGCTCGAGCACGAGACGCTCGACGAGGGTGGAATTCGGAAGGCGACGGGCTTGACAGCGGCGCCGAAGCCGGCCGTTGGGAATGCTGGGTCTTGAGAGATGGCGGTACAACTCCAACGGCAACTACGACTACAGCTGCAACTGCAACTGCAACTGCAACTGCAACTACAACAGCAACAACTACAGCAACAGCAACTGCATTGAACGCAGAGGGCGCGGAGGGAGAAAGAGAGGCGCAGAGGGGTCTGAGGGGCGCGAGGGCTCCGATTCGTACGAGCCCGGACGGATTTTGGGGGGTGACGGCCGCTTGGGACGCTTCGGTGTGCACGCTCACTCGGTGCCGGTTGCGGCTCTCGCAAACTCACTCGCGCCGGTCACTGCGAGTTGCCCGGCCGCGGCGTGCCGGGCTACCGCACTCTGCCCAGATACTTGTCCAGATAGCCGAGGACGACGGAGATGAGCGCGGGGCGATCCTGGCGAACGTCGTGCGGCGTCTCGAAGACCACATGCTGCTTGTCGGCGGCGGGGGTTCCGAGCATGCGGAACAGCGGTTCCTGGGCGCGCTCGAGCGAGAACGTGAAATCGTAACGGCCGTTCACCATGAGCACTGGCTTCTTCAACCGCGGAGCGAAGTCGGCCTGGTCCGTTCCGGGCGCTGGTGGCGCCAGGAAGTAGCCGCCGTCCAGGAACACCACGGCGCGCAGCCGGTCCTGCGCGAGCGTCGCGTAGACGACTCCCTCGGCCGAGCCCATACTGACGCCCAGATATCCAATGTCGTCGTGCGCGATGTCCGGCCTGCTCTGGAGATAGTCGATCGCGCGCGCGACATCCTTCGATCGCTGGATGTAGAGCTCCTTTTCGCCGGCATTGCCCGGCAACGAGTTGTGAGCTCTCCGTTCATACGTATCCTGATAAACAGGATAGATGACCGCGCGGCCGCTCTGGACCACGAAGTCGAAGAACGAAGTGTCGCCCAGATTCCGGCTGTCACTCAGATCGAGCACTCGCGCACTGGGAAAGAACACCAGCGCCTGATACGGCGGCCGGACGTTCTTCGGAAGGAACACGTAGGCGGCCGTGCGCTCGCCATACGGCGTATCGTACGTGACCTTTTCTTTACGCCAATCCTGAGTCTCCTGCACGCTCTCGAGCTTCGCGTTCAGCGGCGTCCGATCGTAATCGTACATGACCGTGTACGCGCGAAACACGGCGTCCGAGGCGGGATGCACCTTGGCGAAATCACGCTCGATCGGCTTGACCGGCTGATACACCGCCGGCGGAAGCGGCACGACGTTCTTCACGCAGCGAAATCCGTTTTCGGGAGAACGATCGAATGGCGAGAGGGCTTCCGGGTCGGCGTAGAGGTATGAGAGCGACCGCCAGCTGCCGCCGAGAATGAATCGACGATCGGCGCCAAGGGCATTGCGCGTCCACTCGCGCACGTTCCCGGCCATGTCGTACGTGCCGAGCGGTCCGAGGCCCTTGAATCGACCCACCGGCGAGGCACTCGTCCGCGAGATGTTGCTCATCAGCGTGATGTACCGGCCCGCCGAACCCGGAGCGGCCGCATACCATTGTGCGAATGCCGGCAGGCTCTTGCCGACGAACGCCGCGTAAGCAGACGCCTCGTACCAACTAACGCCCGACACGGGGTAATCGCCCTGCCCTTCCGGGTAATGGCCGCCTTGCCAGGTCGACGGACCGGGGCGTCCAGTGCGATCGCGAAACCGGAGCATCGCCTGCTCGCGTGAGAGGTCGCGTCCACCGTCGACGAATTTCTCGCGCCAGTAGGTCGAGTCTTCGTAGCCGCCCTTGTCCACGAATTCCTGAAACTCGCGGTTGGTCACCTCGAACCGGTCGATGTAGAACGAGGGGAGGGCGAACGGTCCGACCCAGCCGACGAAGGCGATCATATCCGCCCAGTTTCCACCTTCGGCGAACGCCATTCGCGGCGGAGCGGCGACCTCCGAGTCGAGCGGAAAACTCATCGTCGCGAACGCTCTGTGCGCGGTGGTGTCCGCGCCGACCCCGGCCTTCACGATCTTCCACCGGAAATAGCCCGACGGCAGGTCGACCTTGGCGATGGGCGTCGTGCCGAGCTCGTGCCAGGCGCTGTCGGGCGTGAGATAATCCTGAATCGCCACGCGCGCGCCGGACGGCGACGACGCCACCGATGCGCTGATCCTGGAGCGCGCGAGCAGGTTCGCGATCTGAGTATCGGCGGGCACGATCGCGTTGGCCCGCCGCAGGACACGGTATGCGGCGAGCGATAGGTCGTGGGCCTGAAGCTGCTTCGCGAGCGGGATCGCGGTCTCACGCGCCCATCGGTGTTGCTCGGACCGAACGAAGAGCCAGGTCAACAAGGCAATGACAACGACGGCGACCGAGACCACGGCAACGATGCCCCGCGTCCGCTTCGCGCCAGGGGCCGCGATAGCGAGGCGAGCGAGCACGGCACCGGCGTCGCCGGGGCGGTCGGCCGGGTTCTTGGCGAGGCATTGATCGACGAGCAGAGTCAGCGCGGCCGGCAAATCGGCGCGTTGCTGGGCGAGCGGCGCCGGAGTCTGCGCGATGTGCGCCGCCAAAAAAGCGCGCGCCGATCCACTCCCGGCGAACGGGTGAGCGCCGCTCAGCATCTCGTACGCGATCACGCCCCACGCATACAAGTCGGCCCGGTGATCGACGGCCTCGCCGGCGGCTTGTTCCGGTGCCATGTAGGCGGGCGTGCCGATCACCGAGCCGAGGGCCGTGAGGGTCGTGTGCGAGTCAGTTCGCGCGGCGGCGGTTACGGCGCGAGCGATCCCGAAGTCGGTGACGACCGCGACGCCGTGGCTCAGCAAAACGTTTTCGGGTTTGATGTCGCGATGCACGACCTGCCGGACGTGCGCGTATTCCAACGCCTGGGCAATGCCGCGGAGAATCGTCAGCGCTTCATCGAGCGGTATGGGGCCGCGCGCCAGGCGCTCACGCAGCGATTGGCCCTCGATGAACGGCATCGTGTAGTACGGGACGCCCTCCGCTTCGCCGGCGGCGAGGAGCGGCGCGATGTGCGGGTGCTGCAGTTGGGCGGCGAGCATGATCTCGCGCTTGAATCGCTCGAAGGAGACGCCGGCCGACATGTCGGGCGACAACGTCTTGACCACGACCTTGCGGCGCAGCGCCCGCTCCTCGGCGACGAACACGCGCGACATGCCGCCACCACCGAGCTCGCGCTCGATGGTGTGTGTCGCACCAAGCGATGACTCTAGTACCTCGCGTACGTCGGGCACGGCTCGCCGCCTCCCGCCTGATCAAGGCGGATCGAATCTAGAACGCTACGCGAATGCGCGCCCCAGCATAGTGTACCGACTGGTGGCGCCCGTTCGGCTCGACGATCACGCTGAACTCGCGCGCCGCCGCCGCCGCGGTGCTGCGCCACCGGCTGTCGGGTTCGATGGTCAGCGCGCGCGCACGATCGTCCCAGATGAACCTGGTGTACGTCGCGACGCCGGCAAGGTACGCCTGACTGGTGCCGTCGTCGTCGTAGAGCGTATAGTCGCCGTCGGCCCCGGGGTAGATCCGGATTTCGGTCGGTGCGGTGACGGGCTGCGCGGTGTATTGCCGCACCGGGTCGAACGGGACGATCGCCCCGGCGCGCGCGAAGATCGGCATCGTCGCCAGGTCCACGGCGCGCGTGACCGTGTCACTTCCATTCTGGCGCGCGCCAGTCCACCAGTCGTACCACGTGCCCGGCGGCAGATACACGTTCCGAGTGGTGGCGCCCTGCTGGAAGACGGGCGCGATCAGCAGATCGCGGCCCCACAAGTATTCGCTGCCGAGTCCGCGGGCTTTGGCGTCGGTCGGATAGTGCAGCCACAGCGGGCGCATGAGTGGCAGCCCGGTCGTGCGCGCCTGCCAGGCAAGCGTATAGTTGTACGGCAACAACTGGTATCGAAGCTCATCATAGCGCTTGACGACGGGCTCGATCGCGGGATTGTTCAGCGACGACAATTGAATGCCACGCTCGTCCGCCGAATTCGGCGTGTTGGTCGCGTTGCCTTCGCGCGGACCCATGTCGCTCGAGCCCCAGCCCCATGGCAAGCGCATCCACCACGTTCGCCCATGGGCGCGGAACGACGGCGTGAACGCCGCGAACTGGAACCAGCGCGCATAGAGCTCACCCGTGAGCTCGCGCGTCGGGTAGAAGCCGCCGATGTCCGAGCCCCAGAAAGGGCTGATGCTGAGCGAGTAGTTCAGACCGACCGCGATCTGCGCCTCGAGGGTCTTCCACGACGATTCGGT
>DATJIZ010000187.1:0-39700 GCA_035492735.1 Gemmatimonadaceae bacterium
CGATTCGTGGATGGTGAGCCAGAGATGCGACGGATGAAGCACGAGATCGTACCGGCCGACATCGACGCTCTTGGCGTTGAGCTTCTGCACCGCCTCGTCGGCCCACTTTGGCGCGCTCTCGACGAGCTTGGCATCGCGCACATGCTCGTAGCCCAGACCGCGCGGGGCGACGTCGACCGACTCGCGCGTGGCGAAGTCGCCGCTTCCGACCGCGGTCACGGTCATCGACGGCTGCGTCCGATAGATGACTTGGAAGGTCATCGACCCGTCGCTCGAGGCGAACGTCTTTTCTTCGCGCAGGAAGAACATGCCAGAGTTGACGAACCTGGCGCCCTTGACCGCCAGCGCCGCGCTGTTCGCCTCGAGCAGGAGCGCGGCCTTGTCTTCGATCGCCACATCGAACGGATCGATCTCGATCGGGCTCTTCCACGTTCCGTTGGCAACCACCGGTGCGGGCGCGAGCATCACCGGCCGCACCAACGCCGAGCGATTCGCGCGCGCCTGTGCGACGGCCTGCCGGGCGACGCGGGCGACCTCGTCGCGCGTGAGGTCGCGGCTCGCCGCGAAGCCCCATGCGCCGTTGACGAGCGTCCGAACGCCGAACCCGTAGGTCTCGTTGTCGGCGACGTTGGTGACGCGATGCTCGCGGGCGGCGATGTTCCGGTTGCGATTGCGGACGAAGCGCACGTCGGCGTAGCCGGCGCCAGCGCTTTTCGCCGCCTCGAGCGCGACGGCCGCGAGCTCCTTGATGGCCGGTTCGCCGCCGACGATCGCGGAGTAAGGAGAGACGAGAGCATCGGTCGGCAAGCGACCGGTCGACGAAGGAGTCGCGAAACCCGCGACGCTCAGTGCAGCAGTTGTCGACTTGATGAACTCTCGTCGAGTTTGACCCACGCAGTACCCTCGTGCGTTCCGCGGAATCGCGCGCGCGCAACGCGTAACCTGCATGCGATGGATGCGCTCACGCGAATATAGGGAATGCGCTATACCGCACGCAATAGACGCGCCGACGTGTCGCACTTCCATCGATCCATCGTCGGTGCGACGTTTCGTGCGCGGTATCGACGCGTTGAACAGCACGCGCTGCCGCACGCACTCTCCTCAGACAACCGCAGCGGAGCGACGCGCGCGTGAAAGCGCTGGTGAAATCTTCGGCCCGGCCCGGCTTCGAGCTTCGTGACGTTCCCGTGCCGACTATCAGAGAAGACGAAGTACTGATCCGTGTTCGCCGCGCGGGTGTGTGCGGCACGGACGTGCACATTTACGATTGGGACGCGTGGGCGCAGGGCCGCGTGAAACCGCCGATCGTCGTCGGTCACGAGTTCGCCGGTGAGGTCGTGGAAGTCGGTCGCTTGGTGACGGACGTGCACGACGGCGATCGTGTCACGGCGGAGGGGCACATCGTCGACGGACGCTGCCTGCTCTGTCGCACGGGCAACTCGCACGTGTGTCCCTATACGCGCATCATCGGCGTCGATCGCGACGGCTGCTTCGCCGAGTACATCGCGATGCCGGCGACCAACGTCTGGCACCTCGACGATGACGTCTCGTTCGACGTCGGCGGCATTCACGATCCGATGGGGAACGCGTTTCACACCGTGCTCACGGCGGAAATCCCCGGCGCCACCGTGCTCGTGACGGGCTGCGGCCCGATCGGCATCTTCGCCGTGGGGATCTGCAAGGCGGCGGGGGCGTCGCGCATCATCGCCTCCGACGTCAACGATACGCGACTCGCGCTCGCCAAGCGCATGGGCGCGCACGACGTGGTGCATCCCGACGAAGTGGAAGCCGTGGTGAAGCGTCACACCGAGGGGCTCGGCGTCGACGTGGTGCTCGAGATGTCGGGCGTGCCGTCAGCCATCCATCAGGCGTTCGCGTTCGTGCGCGTCGGCGGGCGCGTGCAGATGCTCGGGATTCCCTCCAAGAAAGTCGATATCGATCTCGCGACCGAAATCATTTTCAAGGGCCTGACCGTCTACGGCGTCGTGGGCCGGCGCATGTACGACACGTGGTTGATGATGACGCGCTTCCTGCGCTCCGGCCAGTTCGATCCGAAGCCCGTCATCACCCATCGCTTCGCCCTCGAGGATTTCGACGACGCGATCCAGGCGATCAAGTCGGGCAGTGCCGGCAAGGTCATCTTCGAGATTGGCTGACGGAACGGCGTCAGCCGCGGCGCTCGAGCGGACGATCTCGACGAGGACCGCGACGCTGCTCGTCGCGACGCTGGCGATCGCCTCGTCGGCGCGCGGGTTGTTCAACGACTTCGTGTACGACGACATCCCGCTCATCCGCGACAATGTCCGTGTGCACGATTTGGCCCACGTGCGCGAGATCTTCGGGCATGCCTACTGGCCACCGCCCTTCGTCGAGCAACTCTACCGCCCGCTGACGCTGCTCCTGTTGGCCGTGCAGTACGCCGTGGGCGGTGGAAGTCCGTTGGCGTTTCGAGTGGTGAGCTACCTGCTCTACGGCGCGACTGCGGCGCTCGTCTACCGACTGGCGACGAGAGTGCTCGAGCCACGGCCGGCGCTCGCGGTCGCGGCGCTGTTCGCGGTGCATCCCGTGCACGTCGAAGCGGTGGCGCTCGGCGTGAACCAGGCGGAGTTGATCGTCGGCCTCGTCGCCGTCGTGACGACCACCTTGTACATCGACCGGCGACGCACTGGTGCGATGGCGGGGCGCGATTGGCTGCTGCTCGCGGCGTTGTACGGCGCGGCGACGCTGGTGAAGGAGAGTGCGTTCATACTGCCGCTGCTGTTCGTCGCCGCCGAGCTCACGATTCTTCGCGGTGGCGATACGCCGGCGCATCGCCGAATCGACATTGCGGGTTTCGGACTGCTCGCCGCTGTCGCGCTGGCGTCGCTGGCACTGCGCTTCGTCGTGGCCGGCGCGCCCGCATTCACCGTCATCCCGGCAGCGGATCTCAGAGGCGTCGGGATCACTGGCCGCATGCTGCTGATGCTCCACGTGGTGCCGATGTGGCTGCGGCTCCTCGTATGGCCGCATCACTTGCAGGTCGACTTCGCGCCGGGTGTGATCGCGTCGGGCGGCGCGCTCGAGGCCGCGTTCGGCGTAGTGATTCTATGTGCTCTCGCCGGCGGTATCGTGTTCGCGATGCGCCGGGCACCGGTGCTCGCGTTCGGCCTGCTGTGGCTCGTGACGGCGTTGCTCCCGGTTTCCAATGTCGTTCCGACGGGTGTGGTACTCGCCGAACGGACACTGTTCCTCGCGAGCATCGGATTCCTGCTCGCCGTCGGTGCGGCCGCGGAGCGTGCGATGGCCAATCGTCGGCTGGCCGGGAAGCCGATCCGCATGGTATTGGGTTGGGGGTGCGCGCTGCTGGTCATGCTGGGGCTGTTGCGCAGCATCGGTCGCCAAGCCGTTTGGAACACGCAGCACCTCACGGTCGTGCCGCACGCGCCGATCGCGCAGAGGACGGGGGCGGACTCGGACTCAACGGCAACCAGATTGGGACGTGGGATCTAGGTTTTCGGCTGGCCGGTAACCGGTTTTCGGCTACCGGTCGGCGCGGCCTCGGGACAGTACTATACCGCAGATAGTCGTGAGAGCCGCGCCTTCGGCGTCCAAACTCGTCGACGCGCGGCGGCGACACGGGTTCCGATCACGACCTGTCCCGGGCCGCCGCGCGAACCGGCCACCGAAGCCCGGTTACCGGTTCGCCAAGAACCCAGATCCATCGTCCCGAACTCGTGGCCATACTCCGAGCCGAATGAGTGATCTCGCAACCACCGTAAGCCTCCGCGCAGGCGAGCACTCAACCCGCAATCACACCCGATCGTGAATATCATTAAGCACGTGCAAGCGCCGCGCTGCACCGCATCAATCTCCTGATCGAGCAACCGACATGGCCCTCAATACGGCATTCAACACCTCTCTCGCCGAAACGATCGAGCAGCTCAAGCGCGACCGCGTGTACAAACGCCTCAACCACCTCGATTCGCCGCAGGCTCCGCGGGTCCAGATGGAGGGACGCGGCGACGTCCTGATTCTGTCCTCCAATAACTACCTCGGACTGTGCAACGAGCCATCCGTGATCGACGCCGGCATCGACGCGCTGCGGCGGTACGGCGCGGGGACGGCGAGCGTTCGCTTCATTTGCGGCACGTTCACGATTCATCGTCAGCTCGAGGAGACGCTCGCCAGGTTCGTCGGAACCGAAGCCTCACTGAGCTTCGTGTCGGCGTGGAACGCCAACGAAGGGCTCACGGCGACGATCGCACAGGAAGGCGACTTCATCGTGTCGGACGCACTCAACCACGCATCGATCATCGACTCGATGCGGCTCGCCAAAGCGATCAGCAAGTGCACGACCGCCGTGTACAAGCACGGCGACATGGACGATCTGCGGGCCAAGCTCGCCGAAGCGAAGGGCGCGAAGCGTCGAATGATCTGGACCGACGGCATCTTCTCGATGGAGGGCGCGATCGCCAAGCTGCCCGACATTCTGCAGATTGCCCGCGACACGAACTCGATCGTGGCGGTGGACGACTCGCACGCGACGGGCGTGCTCGGCGAGAACGGGCGGGGCACCGCGGAGCACTTCGGGCTGGTCGGCGAAGTCGACATCATCACGTCGACGCTCGGCAAGGCACTCGGCGGCGCGGCAGGCGGATTCGTTGCCGGGTCGGGAGTGCTCGCGGACTACCTGACGCAGCGCTCGCGTCCGCAGCTGTTCTCCAACGCCTTACCGCCGACGGTCGCGGCGAGCGCGCTGGCGGCCGTGCACTTCGTCGAACAGCACCCCGATCGGGTCGAGCGGCTACGCGACAACACGAAGTATTTCCGCGAGCAGATCGTCGAAGCCGGGTTCAACCCGATTCCGGGCGACACGCCGATCGTGCCGATCATCGTCGGCGAGACGGCAGCGGCGATTCAGATGAGCGACATGCTCCTCGACCAGGGTGTGTTCGTGACCGGGTTCGGTTTTCCGGTCGTGCCGCACGGCCAGGCGCGCGTCCGCTGTCAGATCTCCGCGGCGCACACGCGTGACGACCTGGATCAAGCAGTGAACGCATTCAAGCGCGTCGGCGCTACACTCGGCATCGTACGGTGATGATGAGCCGCTTGTAGCTGGCGACGGTATCGTCGCCCAATCGTGCCACGACTCCGCCGCACCGCCCGCCGTCGAGCATCCATGGCACGAGCCAACTGCTGATGTCGGTCGACAGATGGCCGACTACATCGCCGCCGCGGGCGTGCACCCACACGCACGGGTCATCGGTTCCCGGCGGATCCGGCACGAGGATCAGCTCATCCCCTTCGTGGAGGCGGTGCACGACGTTCGCGCGGTCGCCGAATACGGTTCCGTAGACCGGCGTATTGAAGACGCGGGTACCTGGCAAAATCGATGACATCCTGAAGGCAATGTGATGCCCGTCACGCCGCTCGGCCAGACGTCGGCACGGTGGCTGCGGGGACGTGTGAATGGGCCGGTCGGGCCAAGCGAGCGTGACTGTTTGGTCGGCTATGTCGTCCGACACACAGAGCCGAAGGAACGGCTGCGTCCAACAATTGCCGAGGAGTCGTATGCGAACGATTCGTGCCCTGACGGCCGCCGCCGCGGTCGCAGCGGCGCTCCCAACCATCGCCGCCGCGCAGCACGGGCGTCAATTCAGGGACGCCTGGTTCTGGGGCGTGAAGGGCGGCGGCCTCACGCTGGCCGATAGTAATTCGTCGTACACGCAGGCGCCGCTTGCGGGGTTCGATTGGCTCATCACGCGCTCGCGGGGCGGCTTGTACATCTCGGGCAGCCAGGCCTTCTTCACGCAGCAGACGTTCACGCTTCGCGATCCGAACTCCGGTGCCGACAGTGGGCTGCGCGTCGTGGACTTGAAGAATCTTCGAAAAGTGGACTTTGCGCTGATGGCCTTCCCCGGCCAACACCTGCACTTCCACCCGTACGCCGGGCTCGGACTGACGCTTGGACAGGTCGCGAGCGCGACGCCGCAGCCGCCATTCGCTACGGTCGATCAGCTCACGGCCGCCGAGCAGGACATTCAGGATCGCAAAGTAGGAGTCTCGCCATTTCTCATCGGCGGCGGCCAATATCGCTTCACCGCGATCTCGGTCTTCGTCCAGGGAACGGCGAATCCGGTGAACAGGGACTTCCTGCTCTACAACGGCAAACCGTGGAACTTCACGATCGAAGCGGGCATCCGGTACAACGTGGGATCGTCGATCGATCGGCAGTAGAAGATTCTGATCAAGAGAAAAGAACCGGTCCGCGAAAGCGGACCGGTTTTTTTTGTGACTGCGAACGGCAAACGGCGGTGGCGAAGGGCGAGGGCCAAATGCGCGTGGCATACGGCGGGGGCTGGACTGCGAACTGCGGCTCGCAATTCGCCGTTAGCACCCGGGGTCAGCACCCGCAGTCGGTCCGCGCCGTTCGCCGCCGCCGTTTGCCGTTCGCTTTTTCCCGGAGACGTATGCACTGTCCCGCACGTACCATCTGAGGGGCCAGTCCGCCGCCTGCGTGATGCCGATCCGCGTTGTCACGACGACATCGTGGTCCGGCACCGCCTCGCCGCCACGAATGAGCAGCGGCGGAGCTTGCAGCGGCTTCCAGTTGAGCCGTCCGTCGATGCCGAGCGCGAGGCACAGTTTCCCCGGACCGTTCGTCAGGTCCATGTCGCGACGCGCGGTTGGGCGGCGACTGCGCATCAGCTCGAGTCCTTGAACGGGTTCGACGGCGCGCACGAGGACGGCGCTCGGCTCGTGCTCCGCGCGCGTGACCGCGTTGAAGCACCAGTACATGCCGTAGATGAAATAGACGTACGCGATGCCCGGCGGACCGTAGAGCGGCGCGGTGCGCGCGGTGCGGCCCGCGGCCGCGTGGCACGCGAGATCGTGCTCGCCGAGGTACGCCTCGGTCTCGACGATGCGACCTGCGGCAACGCCGTCGGGCGTGTGGCATTCGAGAATCGCCCCGAGCAGTTCGCGCGCGACAAGCTCGGTCTGGCGATCGTAGAACGATTGTGGCAGTGGCGGCGCAAGACGAGAACGCCGCGCACTAGGCGCGGCGTCGTTCGTCATTCGTCGCTAGTGGCCGCGGCTTTCTTTCGCGGCCGCCCGCCTTTTTTCGCGCCCCGCTTGGCGCGCGTGGCTGCGCCGTTCGACCCTGCCTCCACCGGAGGGGTCGACGGCTGCTCGGCCGGCGGCTGACGCTTCCTGCCGCGGCTTCCACGACGCGTGCGCTTGGCCGGCGCTTCGGGCTCAACACCGTTGGACGGCGCCGGCGCGGCACTGGACACTCGTGCTGCGGGGACGTCTTCCACCACGCCAATCGACAGAAGCTCGGGCGGCGGCGGCGCCAATCGCCCACGAAGTCCAGCGCCGCGCGGACCCATGCCGATTCGCGGCGCGGGCGTCTTGGCTGCAGCCGGCGCGGTGGCGGCTCGTTCGCGCCGTTCGAGTTGCTCCGAAACCGGCGCCGCTTCGGCGGCCCGCGCAACCTCGAAGTCATCGCCGCGGCGGCGCAGGTCGATGATCCCCTCGTCGTGCGCGTCCTTGAGTATGCGCACGAACATGCGGTCGCTGAGACTCTCCGAATCGCGGCCGAGTAGTTGGCGCGCTCGCGCGCGCACTTCACTCGCCTGCACCGATTCGTCACCGACAGCAAGATCGGCGACCGCGCGACGCACGAGATCGAATGCCTCGGTGCGCGTCAGACGCTCGCCGGCGGCTCCGGCCGCGGGCTCGGCAGCGCCGCGCGCTTGGGGCGCAGGTATCGGCTCGGCAGCGCCGCGCGCCGGGGGTACAGGTATCGGCTCGGCAGCGCCGCGCGCCTGGGGAGAGGGCGCAGGCGTCGGCTCGGGCCGCGGTGCGGGAACATCGGCGACGGCCGCTTCGGCTTCGGCGGCAACCGGAGCCGCCGGCGTTTCGCGCGGCTCGCGATCCTCTCGTTCACGTCCCCGCCCCCGGCCGCGACGGCTCCGGCGCACGCGTTCTTCCGGTGCGGGAGCAGCTTCTGCGTCCGTTACTCTCGACGGTGCGCCCTCAGCGTGCGACGCGCGCGTCTCCGTGCGGCCGCCGGTGCCGGGGAGATCGACCTCGAGCTGGCCGTTGTCGAGCTTGGTAACGCTGAGCAGACCGCGCTGGGCCGCTTCCTGACAGAATCGCGAGAACTTGGAGATGCCGAGGTTCTTCTCGTCGAAGGTGCTGTCGATCTCCTGCATGACCTGCTTGAGCCGGTCCGAGCGCATGACGTCGTTGTTGCGCTTCATGCGCTGCACGGCCTCGGTCACGAGCTCCCACGGATCGAACTTGCGGCTCGGCTCCTCTTCGGAGGCTTTCACGAGGCCGGCGAGGGCGTTGTAGCTATAGTACTCGTCGCAGTTCTGGACGAGGAGGTCGCTCGACGACTCGCGGATGCCCACGCCGATGACGTACTTGCCGTACTCCTTCAGCTTGATGACGAGGCTGGAGAAATCGGAGTCCCCCGAGAGCAGGATGAAGGTTCCGATCTCGGGCCGGGTGAAGACGAGCTCGAGCGCGTCGATGGCTAGCCGGATGTCAGTGGCATTCTTCTTCGACGAGCCGTAGGCCGGAGCGAAGATGAGGTCGATCGAGGCCTCGGACAGCGGCACGATGTACTGAGGATACCGACGCCAATCGGCGTAGGCCCGCTGCACGGCCACCTTACCCTTGATGATTTCGGACGACAACAGGCTCCGGAGCTCCTTGCCGAGGTCGGAGCGGATGCCCATCGTGACGTTGTCAAAATCGATCAGAAGAGCAGCGTTGGGCGCGTGAATCGGCGCGGAAACGTGGGGCGCGGCGCTCAACGCCTGCGGACCCCGATGAATGAGGGCACTTTGCGCCCGGGTTGGCAGGCGCGTTTGTCTAGAATTCATGCATGACTCTGCGGGTCAGACGATCAATTTAGACCCATCTGCGATGTAAAGCCATGCTGTGACGCCTATTCGCCGAGCGCCTTGAGGATGACCCGCTTGGGCCGATTGCCATCCCATTCGCCGTAGAAGATCCGCTGCCAAGGGCCCAAATCGAGCTTGCCGGCGGTAACGGGAACGATCACTTCATGCCCGATCGTGATCGATCGCAGATGCGCCGCGGCGTTGTCTTCGCCCGTCCCGCTGTTGTGCCGATAGCGCTCCGGGTCCCAGGGTGCCACCGACTGCTCGAGCCAATCCAGGATGTCCTTCCACAAGTTCGGCTCGTGATCGTTAACGAAGACCGACGCCGAGATGTGCATGGCGGAGACGAGCACCATGCCCTCGCGGATTCCTGCCGCGGCGCGGCAGCGCTCCACTTCGTCGGTAATGTCGATGATCTCCTGGCGCCGCTTCGTGTTGAACGTGAGATAGTCGGTGTGACTCTTCATGGGGGAAGGGGGAAGGGGGCGGGCGGCGGGCGGCGGGCGGCGGGCGGCGGGCGGCGGGCGGCGGGCGGCGGGCGGCGGGCGGCGGGCGATGAGTAATGCACGTAGTCCACGTGGCGAAGCGCGAGTGGCGAGAGAGCGAATCGTCTGCGTGTCGAATACACTATCGGTATGTTTGACCGCGAAACCGGTGCCTCGACGATCTCGTATGGAGCTTCCGTGAAGCGTGTCGGGTTCCGCGGCCGCCTCTTTCTGATCCTGCTGGCGTTCGCCCTCGTTCCGTCGATTCTCATCACTGTCGCATGGAATGCCACGGGTTCGTTCGTCCTGCCGCTCGTGACCGGCACCGCCGCGTGGGACAGCGTGGCCACGACCGGCGAGCGCGCGCTCGCCGCGGCCCGCAGTGCACCGCTCACGCCGGCGCAAACAGAGGCACTGGACGCACACGAACGCAATCTGCACCGCAGCGTGATCAATTCGCGCCAGGCGGACTACTTGCTTCGGCGAGGTGCCAGGATGCTGGCGCTCTTTACGCTGGTCAGCCTCGTGATCATCGGGCTGATCGCGTCACGCGTCGCCGGGCATCTGAGCCGCAACCTCAGTCGGCCACTTCGGGAGCTGGTGGGCTGGACCGAGCTGATTGGGCGTGGCGAGGGACTGCCGAATACGCCGCCCCGGCGCGGAGCGCCCGAATTCGAGGTGCTGCGCCGGCGAATGCGTGAGATGGCGGGCGAGCTGGAGCTCGGCCGCGCACGCGCCATCGAAGCGGAACGTGCCTCGGCGCTTCGCGAGAGCGCGCGTCAGGTGGCGCACGAGCTGAAGAACCCGCTCACGCCGATTCGCTTTGCCGTCGAACGACTGCGTCGCGAAGCGCCGCCGGAGCTCGCCGAGACCGTCGAGGTACTGAGCACGGAATCGCAACGGCTCGAGCAGCTCGCGCGGAGCTTTGCGCAATTCGGCCGGCTGCCCGAAGGACCGCGCGCCGAGGTCGACGTTGGCGAGCTGGCACGGTACACGGCCCGCGCAACGATTCCTCCCGAGCTCGAGGCACACGTAGAGGTGGCGCCCGACGTCCCCATGATCCATGGTCACCACGACGCGCTCGCGCGCGCCTTGTCGAACGTGATGCTCAACGCGGTGGACGCATGCAAGCAAGGCGGCCGCGTGGATGTGCGCGTTCGTCGCGCGCCGCACAACGGTACCGACGGCGTCGAGATCGTGGTGTCGGACACGGGCTGCGGAATCGCGCCCGATCGGATCTCGCGCATCTGGGAACCGTACGTTACGTCAAAGACCGGAGGCACCGGGTTGGGACTCGCCATCGCGCGGCAAACGGTGCTCGCGCACGACGGCGTTGTTTCGGCGAGCAGCACGATCGGCAAGGGCACGGAGATTCGATTCGTGCTGCCGCGTGGCAACGCGAGCAACGGAGGGTGGAATGGAGGTTAGCCCGATCCTGGTTCCGATCACTCTCTTCGTCTGCATCGCACTGGGCGCCATCGGAGTACCGATCGCGCGCGCCTACGCGCGCCGGCTGGAGCGGGAGCCCTCGCATCGGGAGCTTCCACCCGACGTGACGGCGCGACTCGAGCGCATGGAACAGGCACTCGAATCCATCGCGATCGAAGTGGAACGCATCTCCGAAGGGCAGCGATTCACCACCAAGCTGCTCGCCGAACGGAACTCGGGTGGCCAGACCGGCGTATCCGAGCGTCAGTTACCAACGGAGCGATCGTGACGCTACTCCAGATTCCGATGCCGCCGGGGCCCGACATGATCCCGCCGGGAGCGATCGAGATCGTCCAATCGTTTTTCGTGACGGTCGCCGTGATCGCGCTCGGCATTCCAATCATTCGGGCGATCACCCGCCGGTGGGAGCGCGGATCGACGCAGCTCCCGCCGGCCTCCTCGCCGGACGTGATCGCGCGCCTCGAGCGCATCGAGCAGTCGGTCGAAGCCGTCGCGGTCGAAGTCGAGCGCATCGCCGAAGCGCAGCGGTTCTCGGCCAAGCTCCTCGCCGAACAGCGCGCCGCGCTTCCGCGCTCGGGCTCGTAGCCTGGTATGCCGAGCGTCCTGATCGTCGACGACGAACCGAACATCAGGCGGATGGTCGGCGCGCTGCTCGCGGCGGAGGGCTACGAGGTGCGCGACGCAGCCGACGGCGCCAGCGGATTGGCGCGCGCGAAGGAGTCCGAACCGGACGTGTTGCTCCTCGACTTGATGATGCCCGGGGAGCTTGATGGACTGGCGACCCTGGCCCGATTGCGCGAATCGGCGCCCGACGTACCGGTCGTGATGATGAGCGGGCGCGCCGGATTGAGCGACGCCGTGAAAGCGACGAAATTAGGCGCGTTCAACTTTCTCGAGAAGCCGCTGAGTCCCGAAGGCGTGCTGCTCGCCCTGGCATCGGCGCTCGAGCTGCGCCAGGCCCGCCAGGAAGCCAGGACGCTGCGGGCCGATCTCGGCCTGAGCGGCGAGATGATCGGCGACAGCCCATCGATGCAGCAGGTGCGCGCCATGATTGCGCGGGTCGCGCCGAGCGACTCTCGGGTGTTGATCTTCGGCGAATCCGGCACCGGAAAAGAACTGGCGGCGGCGGCGATTCATACCGGCGGCGCGCGTCGCGACCGGCCATTCGTACGCGTGAACTGCGCGGCAATCCCGCGCGATCTGGTGGAGAGCGAGATGTTCGGGCACGAGCGCGGCGCGTTCACCGGCGCGACCGATCGGCGGATCGGACGATTCGAGCTGGCGCACCGCGGCACGCTGTTTCTCGACGAAGTCGGCGATCTCGGGGCCGAGGCCCAGGCCAAGCTCCTCCGCGCGATCGAGGCGAGTGAGATCGAACGCGTGGGTGGCGGCAAGCCGATTCGCATCGACGTCCGCATCGTGTCCGCGACCAACAAGGACCTGCAGCGCGCGGTCGCCGACGCACTGTTCCGGGAGGACCTGCTGTTCCGGCTCAACGTGCTTCCAATCAGCCTGCCACCCCTTCGCGAACGCCCGGGCGACATCCCGCTGCTCGTGAAGCACTTCTCGGCGCTCCATCGGCTGCGCACCGGCCGTGCGATTCCGTCGTGGACCGAAGACGCGGTCGCGGCGTTCGGTCGCTACAGGTGGCCTGGCAACGTCCGCGAGCTCGCGAACATCGTCGAACGGCTGGCGATTCTCCATGCTGGACACAGCGTCACGGAGGCGAACGTGGCGGCGGTGCTGCCGGTCGAGCGGGCAACGCGCGCGACGCCTGCCGCGACTGCGCTTCCCGACCCCGTGCTCGATCGATCGCTGAGCGATACGCTCGACGAGTACGAGCGCGTGTTGATCACGCGGGCACTTTCATCGGCGGCGGGCAACGTCGCCGAGGCGGCGCGCCGGCTCAAGACCGATCGCCCGAACCTGTATCGCCGCATGCGCCGGCTGGGCATTCCGGTCGGCGGCGACTGAACTGAAGCGCGTGCGGTCGTACTTCGCGGACGCGGGCATTCGACCTGGAGCGGTGATGCGCCCAATGATCGTGCGGTGGGTGGGGCTGTGGGTCATCGCGATCGTGCCAACGATCGTCGGCGCTCAGTTGGATTCGTCGTCGGGACGACAGACGCTTCCCGCAGACGTTCGGGCGCTCGCCGTAGCGCGATGGAACGGCCCGAACGTGGTGCGCGGCAGCGGGCGAATCGAGATCGAGGCCGGACGAGAGGTCGCGGGCAACGTCGCCGTGAGCGGCGGACCGCTGATCATCGCCGGTCACGTGACCGGATCCGTGCTCGGGCTGAACGCCGATGTCACCCTGCGGCCCACGGCGCACATCGATGGCGAAGTGCTGGTCGTGGGCGGCGCGGTGGACGGATTGACGCTGGCCCGAGTGGACGGGCCGATACGCGTGTACCACGGTTCGCTCGCCTATCGCGAGGACGGCGACCGCATCGTCGCCATTGCCGACAGTTCGCGGGACAGCGAGAGCTGGTGGCGCCGACTCGAACGGCGACACACGGGCAATCGCACGGAAGTGCTGCGGGTCGTCGAAGCAGGTCCATACAATCGCGTGGAAGGACTGCCCGTTGGGCTCGGCCCCGCCGTTCACCGCGTCGTGCCGTGGGGCAGCTTCGACCTCGAAGCCGCGGCGGTCGTTCGCACGGCCACGAGCTTCAATTCCACTCAAGGCGACGTCGGCCACAAGCTGCGCGGCGAAGTGCGGTTCGGAACGGATCGCGGGATCGGCGTGGGCGCGCGGATGTACAACGTCATCGATCCGATCGAGTCGTGGCAGCTCACCAACATCGAAACGGCGCTGGCCGCGTTTCTCGTTCGCCGCGACTACCGCGACTACTTCCAGCGTCACGGGACGACCGCGTACGTGACGCTGTACGGCGCTCCCAACCTCAGCCTCGCCGGGAGCTACGGCGCGGAGCGATGGTCGTCGCGCGAGGCGGGCAACCCGTTCGCGTTGTTCGAGGCGGACGATCCCTGGCGACCGAATCCCGCCGTCGATGAAGGCGTGTTTCACCTTGCCAGTCTGGCGCTGGCGTGGGACACGCGAACCGATCCGCTCGATCCGTGGTCCGGTTGGTTGATCAACGCCGACATCGAGCACGGACGGGGCTCGATCGAGATTCCCGCCCCGAGCGCCGATCCGCAATCAGTGGGGCGCACCGGGCTGACGTCGTACACTCGGGGATTCTTCGACGTCCGCCGCTACAATCGGCTCGGTCCCAACGCGCAGCTCAACATGCGCGTCGTGCTCGGCGGCTGGATGCACGGCGACCCGCTGCCGCTGGAGCGCCGGCTGTCGGTCGATGGCCCGGGCGTGCTCCCGGGCTTCGACTTCCGCAGCAGCCGCGGCGGGCGCGACGTCGGAACGTGCAGCGCAGGACTCGGCGTGCCCGGCAGCCCCGCCGAGTGCGCACGCATCGCGCTCGGGCAGATCGAGTACCGCGGCGACGTGCACCTGGATGTCATGGACAATCTCGAGGATTACCTCCGACAGTATCTCAGTGCGCACGGCGGCATCGCCTGGGTGTTGTTCGCCGACGCCGGTCGCGGATGGCTGCTCGGTCCGCCCGACGGCGGCGTCTCATATGGCAACGGCACGCTGCCGCCGCTTTCGACGTTCCGTTCCGACCTGGGCGTCGGGATCGATCTGGCGGGGATCGGCGTGTACGCCGCCAAAGCCGTATCGACGCCGTCCCAGCCGGTGAACTTCTTCATTCGCCTTCGCCACCGTTTCTAGCGTGCGACTGCTCCTCGGTCTCGCCTCGCTGTGCTGGGCTGCGCCATCGTTCGCGCAGCGCGATCGTGTGCACCTCGACGTCGCGGTCGTGACCGGTAGTCCGTCAGTCGAAGGCGCGAGCGTTGGCACCGCGAATTTGCTCGAGGACGCGAAGACGCAGGAGCTGCTGCGCAACGGCTTCCCGGCGCGCATCCACTATCGGCTCGAGCTGTGGCGCAAGGGCTGGTCCAACGATCGGCGCGGCACATCGGAGTGGGACGTGCTCGTCAAGTACGATCCGACGACGCAACTGTACGACGTGGTCCGTCGCACGGCCGACAACCGCCTCCATGAGAATTTCGGCGGCTTTCCGTCGCTCGCCGCGGCCGAGAGCCAGATCGGCCGCGCGTTCCGCGTCGGCTTGGCGCCCGAGCGATCAGGACAGTACTATTACAATCTCGTGATCGACATCGAGACGTTGACGGTGAGCGATCTGGACGCACTGGAGCAGTGGCTTCGCGGACCCTCCGCCCCGGCTCGCGGCAACCCGCTCAAGGCGCTCCGCGGCGGCGTGGGCACGCTCCTGTCGCGATTGCTCGGCGGCGACAAGCGGCACTACGAGCAGCGGTCCGGTGTGTTCACCGTGCCGTAGCGCCACCCGAACCCGACTAGTGCACCCGCCCGCGGTGCTCGAGTTGCTCCAGGTGGTGCAGCACCTCACTCCCGTAGAACGTCCTGATGTAGTGCGCCTGGGTCGGCGTCAGACGGCGGACGGCCCAGCTCAGGTGCACGAAGTGCGGCTCGACCGGATGTGTGAGCGGGTGCATTCCGATCTCCTCCGGCAGCCGGTTGCCCTTGCGCGTGTTGCAGGGACTGCAGGCCGCGACGACGTTCGTCCAGTCGTTCGTGCCGCCGCGCGAGAGCGGGATCAAGTGGTCGCGCGTCAGCGACTCGCGCGGCTTGAGCTCGGTCATGTGTCGGCCGCAGTACTGGCAGCGGTACCGGTCGCGCGCGAAGAGAAACGTGTTCGTTACCTGTCGGCGGAAGCGGCGCGGCACGTGGATGAATTTCGTGAGCCGGATCACCGCCGGGCGAGGCATCGTCAGGCGCTCCGAGCGCACGACGCGGTCGGCATCAGCCTCGACGATTTCGGCTTTACCGTCGATCACGAGGCGAAGCGCCCGCCGCATCGGCACCATCGTGAGCGGCTCGTACGACGCGTTCAATGCCAGACAGCCTACGACCACGAAATCCTCCAAGGGGCCGGTACACGAACTCCCGCCGTCAGCACCTGGCGGGAGCGGGAACGGGTAAGCGGCGCCACGCTCCTGAGCGCATGCACGTGCACGCGTCGGAAGGCTCTACTCATAGCAAGCTATGCTGCTGTCACGCACGCGACAAGAGAGCGTGGCGATCGAGACACTCATACGACACCGTGCATTTCGCCACCCGATTCCAGCCACGCCGCAAGCCGCTCCGCGATGGATTCCATCCGCTCCGCCAGCCCGGCACATGGTGCCGCGAGCTTTCCCTGAAAGACCAACCGATGCCCCGCCACGGTCACGAATTCGGCGCGGGAGGTATCGATCGAGAACATCGCCGCCGTCACCGGATCCTGCGTGGGCGCGGCACCGGCGAGCGCGAAGGCGGCAAGGTCCGCCTGCTTGCCTTCCTCGAGCGAGCCAACGAGCTGATCGAGGCCGAGTGCCTTCGCTCCCGCGATAGTCACCAACTCGAGCATCTCGGCGGCGCCCGGTGTCTCGGACGACCGGAGCCGCGCGCGCTGCGCCAGGAGCGCGATGCGCGCCTCTTCGAGAATGTCCATGCGGTTGTTGCTCGCCATCGAATCCGAGCCGATGCCGACCGCCACCCCCTCGGCGAGCAGCTCGGTCAACGGTGCCACACCGTGTCCGAGCTTGGCGTTCGACACGGGACAATGCGCCACCGCCGACCCGCTCGACGCAATCGCCACGATGTCGCCCCGATCGACTCGCACGCAGTGGATGAGCAGTGGACTCGACTCGAGCACGCCGAGTCGCGACAACAGCCGAACGGGTGATTCGGCGCGCGGCGCCACCGCGATCCCTCGGCGCCGCAAACCATCGGCGAACGACCCCGCCGCTTCGACCACGAGACGCTGCTCGAGATCGCTCTCGGCGATGTGAATCGCCATGGGAAGCCCGTACTCGCGAGCCAAGGCGGCGGTCGCGCGAAAGAGGTCGTCCGACACGGTGTACGGAGCGTGCGGCGAGACGCCCACGCGAACGAGCGGCGTCTCGAGATAGCGAAGTCCGGCCACGGCGCTGCGCAGACCTTGAATGGACTCCTCGCACTGGGCCGGGTCGGGCCCGAAGACCTCCTGATACATGATGCCGCGCACTCCGGCCTCACGCATCGCGCGAAACACGACGCCCGACGCACAGGTATCGGCGTAGGTCGTCACGCCAGCGCGCAGCCCTTCCTCGATGCCATAGCGCGCCGAGTCGAGCAGCGCGCCGGCATCGAACACGGCGCGACGGGCGTTGGTCAGCCGGAGAATCCAGCGCCGAAAATCAATGTCCTCGAGAAAGCCGCGCATGGCGGTGAGCTCGAGATGACAGTGTGCATTCACGAGTCCCGGCAGGAGGACGACGTCGCCCAGATCCTCGTCCGGGCCCTCCGGCGCACCATCCGCCGGGCCGACGTACGCGATGCGGTCGCCGTCGACCGCGACGACGCCCTTCGCGATCGGCGGCGAGGTGACCGGCACCACCCAGCGCGCGCGATAGCGGATCATCGGCCGCCACTCGGCGTCTGCTGCGTCTGCTGCGTCTTCGACCCATGGCGTCGGGGATCGTAGAGATCCTCGTCTGCCACGCCGAGGGCGCGCGCCATCGCCAGCGGCTTGGCGATGTTCGCCACCTGATCGCGGGTGTGGCCATCCGAGCCGAGTGACAGCCGAACGCCCCGCTCGACGGCCCGGCGCACGATGCGTTCGTGCGGTGGGTAGCGATTCGAGATCTCGAAAGCGATCCCCGCCTGATACATCGCTTCGATCATCCGGGCCTCGTGCTCCTCAGTCCACAGGCGATCGGTGCCCAGTGAGCGGTACGGGAGCGTGACGAGCGTAGGATGGGCGAGGATGTCCACCGGCATCTCGCGCGCGAGCTGCTCGAGCGAGGCGAGATGCGCCCGCATGTAGTCTTCGGGTGTGAGATCGATCGGCAGCCGGTGCGCGAACGCGTGCACCAGCGTGTCATTGGGCAGGCGCACGGCGTGGAGTGATCCGATCCGATGCGTGAACCGCGCGACGAGATCGTCCGGCAGCTCGCGCCAGAGCGCGTCGTGCCAGCAGAACTCGCCGCCGCGCAGCACGTCGTACCGCTCCAATTCGTCCAGGTAGGCGCGGACTTCGTCGATGCTCGAGATGGCGCGCGCGACGTCGCGTGATATATGGTCGGCGAGCGATGGCTGCACGCCCAATGCGGCAGCGCGCTCGACCACCTGCGGGATGGCGAGCGCGCCGTCGGAGTACGTCGAGTGGGCGTGGCAGTCGACTGGCCGCCACTTCATCGCGGCTTGATCAGATCGTCTCGAGTCCTGGGCATCGTGTCCGGGCGCGGCGGCTTGGGCGGACGAGTCGATGTCGTGTCGGTCTTTCGCGTCGAGTCGCGCCGCGGCAATTGAAAGATCGTGCTGTCTCGCATGCGACGCGAGGTATCGGCCGGAGACGCACGGCCGGGACGAACCGGCGGTGTGGTGCCAGGGACGATGACACTGGTGCCCGGCTGTCGCACGCGGCCCGTGTCGGGCATGCCGCTCCGCGGCGGACCGCCGATGGGATAGGGCGACACGGGGTACGTCGAACCCGGCGGATACACCGCCGCGCCCGACGTATCGGGATACAGCCCGGGCCCAACGTGCACATCGCACGGCTGGATGGGATCGGTGCCCGGAATGTAGAACTCGCTCGCCACCACCGACGGTGGACAATAGGGAGTCGCGAGCATGTTGGTCGTGACGTCGATTTGCCGCGTGACGATGTCCGCCGGCATCGGCCAGTCGCGCGGGGCCGGACGACGGCGATACACCTCGTTCATGAACGCCGACCAGGCAGGAGCCGCGAGAATGCCGCCCTGGGCATTCGCCTTGATTTTCTGCGGCTTGTCGAAGCCCATCCAGACGCCGGCGACGAGGTCCGACGTGTAGCCGATGAACCAGACGTCTGTGCCATCGTTGGTGGTTCCGGTCTTTCCGCCCGCCGGATAATGGAACACCGAGCCGACGCTTCCGGCCGCGGTGCCGCGCTGCACGACGTCCTTCATCACGTTCACCATGAGCCAGGCTTCTTCCGGTGACAGCACCGGCACCGTCACCGGTTGCGGCTGCCACAACACGTTGCCGTCCTGGTCTTCCACCTTGCTGATCGCGATCGGCTCGGCGCGCGTCCCCAGCGTGGCGAACGCCGTGTAGGCGGCGACCATCTCGATCGGATACACGTCGGCCGCGCCGATGATGATCGACGGGTAGCCGGGGATCGGTGTCGTGAGCCCGAACTTCCGCGCCTCGTCGATCACGCTTTGCGTCCCGAGCTCGAGGCCCAGCCTGATCGTCGGCACGTTCCGCGATTGATACAACGCGCGGCGCAGCGGGATCTTGCCCTCGAAGTCGCCCTCGTAGTTCTTGGGCGTCCAGACGTTGTTCGGGCCGACCTGCACGGTGAGCGGCGAGTCGTCGAGGAGATAGGACAGCGGCCGGCCGTTTTGAATGGCATCGGCATACACGATCGGCTTGAACGTCGAGCCGGGCTGGCGGACCGCTTGGACCGCGCGATCGAACTTGCTGTCGTCGAAATCGCGGCCGCCCACCAGCGCACGCACGGCGCCGGTTTGCGGATCCATGGCGATGAACGCGCCCTGAAGGTACGGCGAGACGTCATTGTTGCTGTCGTCGGTGCCGTTCGATCGCGCCATGTACTGGTCGTAGCTCCGATGCGGGTAGGAGCCGTAGCGGCCCGCTTCGATCACGCCGAGCTGTCGGGCGAGGACGCGCTCGGCGGCCGACTGCATGTCCAGATCGAGCGTCGTGTACACCTTGAGACCCTGCTCGTACAATTGCTTGCCGAACTTGTCGTCGAGCTGCTGCCGGATCCATTCGACGAAGTACGGCGCGACCTCACCCGACTCGACGCGCGTCGCGAGTCGCAGCGGATAGGCCTGCGCCTCGCTCGCCTCGGCGGCGCTGATCACGCCCTCGTCGCGCATCAGGCCAATCACCGTGTTGCGACGCTGGATCGCACGGTCCCTGAACATGCGCGGGTTGTATCGCTCCGGCCCCTTCGGCAGCGCGGCCAGCATGGCGGCTTCCGGAAGATTCAGGTCCTTCACCGACTTGCCGAAGTAGCGTTGCGCGGCCGTCTCGACGCCGTAGGCGCCGTTCCCCAGATAGATCTGGTTGAGATACAGCTCGAGGATCTTGTCCTTGGGGTACATCTGCTCGATGGCGCGAGCGACCTTCGCTTCCTTGAGCTTGCGAACGAGCGTCTTCTCGCGCGAGATGCGCTCGGGAAAGATGTTCCGCGCGAGCTGCATCGTGATCGTGGAGAAGCCTTCGCTGAAGCTGCGATTTTTCAGGTCGGCGACGAGCGCGCCCGGCACGCGATACCAGTCGACGCCGGAGTGCTGGTAGAAGCGCTTGTCCTCGGTCGCGACGAAGGCGCGCCTTACGAGCGGCGGAATGTCCGAGATCTTGACCAGCGTGCGGCGCTCGAGACCGAGCTCGGCGATGAACCGGCCGTCGTCGGCGTAGAGCTTGGACGTCTGGCGCGGCTCGTAGCCCGCGAGCGCGTTCGCCGACGGACAACGGCCGGCGCGACACACCATCGCCCAGCTTGCGTACGCGAAGCCGGCGACGAACGAGCACACGAACGCGATGCTCAGCAGGAACGTGCGCGTGAACCGCGGATGGCGGGCGACGAAGCGGTTGGAGAAAGGCAGCGGCATATGAGTTCATTCCCCTATCGTCTAATTTTGTGCCATGCGATCTCATGCGCTGCTCGACGAGCTGCGTTGGCGCGGTCTGCTCTATCAACATACCGAGGACGTCGCTGACGTCCTCAGCAGCGGCACGGTTTCCGGCTACATCGGCTTCGATCCGACCGCACCCAGCCTGCATATAGGCAATCTGCTCGTCATCATGCTGCTCGTGCAGCTGCAGAGACACGGCCATCGCCCCGTGGCACTGGTCGGGGGCGGCACGGGGCTGATCGGCGATCCCAGCGGCAAATCGAACGAACGCCCACTCGCCGATCCGGACCTCGTCGCCGCCAATGCCGACGGCGTGCGACGGCAGCTCGAGCGCTTTCTCGATTTTTCCGGCGCGAACGCGGCGCGAATGATCAACAACGCCGAGTGGCTCATCGAGCTACGGGCGGTCGAGTTCATGCGCGACGTCGGAAAGCACTTCACGATCAACTACATGATGCAGAAGGATTCGGTGCAGGGCCGGCTCGATGTCGGGATCTCCTACACGGAATTCTCCTACATGCTGCTCCAGGCCTACGATTTTCTGGAGCTGCGGCGGCGCCACGGCGTTCGCCTGCAGATGGGCGGAAGTGACCAATGGGGCAACATCACGGCAGGCATCGAGCTGATTCGCCGCACGCTCGGCACCGACGCGCACGCGATCACCGCACCGCTCGTCACGACGTCGAGCGGCGCGAAATTCGGCAAGACCGAGGCGGGAGCCGTCTGGCTCGACGCGACGCTGACGTCGCCGTACAAGTTCTACCAGTTCCTGGTGAACGTGGACGACCGCGACGCCGGACGCTACCTGCGCTGCTTCACGCTCCTGCCGCAGTACGACATCGAGCAGCTCGAGCGCGCCCTCGCCGAGCGGCCGGAGCAGCGCGAAGCGCAGCTCGCGCTCGCCCGCGACGTGACGCGCATGGTCCACGGTGATCGGGCGCTGGACGCCGCCCGCGAGGTGTCGTCACTGCTGTTCGGCGGCGCCGATCCCGGTACGCTGTCGGTCGAGGCGCTGCACGCGCTGCAACTCGAGATCCCCGTGTTCACGCTGGAGCCGAAGGACGGTTACACGACGTACGACGTGCTCGAGGCGACGTGCGTCGGGCCCGAAGCGCTGTTCAAGAGCAAAGCCGAGATGCGCCGCATGCTGCAGCAGGGCGGTGTGTACCTCAACGGCCGGCGCCTGACTCCCGAGCGCGAGCCGCTGCAGCCCGGCGATCTTCTGGGCGGGGAGTTCGTGCTCGTGCGGAAGGGGGCGAAGAGTTACGGCCTGGTGAAGGTGCGCGGCTAGGGCGCGATCAGTCCAAGCACCCGGTCGATTTCTTCTTCAGTATTGAAGAAGTACGGCGCCAATCGAATCCCGCCCTCACGCAGCGAATGGGCGACGCGAGCGTCTTTCAGCCGTCGGCTCGCCGCCACCGGGTTGGCCGGCTTGATCGACACGATGGCGCCGCGCCGGTCGTTCGCCGCCGGCGTGACGAGCGACACGTCGTCTCGCGAGCACGCCCAGGAGACGATCATGTCGGCGAGCCGGATGCTGTGCGCGGAGATGGCGGCGGGGCCGAGCTCGTGGATCAACTCGAGGCTCGCGTTCATTCCGGCCACGTCCTGATACGGGAGCGTGATGAACTCGAACCGTCGCGCATCCTCACGCCACGTGAGATCGTAGTCGGCGAGGCGCGAAAAATCGTCGGAGCCACGGACCGACATCCAGCTCACGTCGTGCGGCTCGAGCTGCGGCACGAGCTCCTTGCGCACGTACACGAAACCGGCGCCCCAGGGACCGAGCAGCCACTTCTGCGCGCCGCTGGAGAAGATGTCGATCGGCGCGGACCGCAAGTCGACGCGCAACGGCCCCAGACCCTGAATCGCGTCGACCACGAAGTACACACCGCGCTCGCGGCAGAGGGTGCCGAGCGCAGTGAGATCGACCCGCGCGCCCGATGCGTACTGCACCCAGGAAACGGCGACGACGCGAACGCGATCGTCCTCGAGCTCCCGAGCCAGACGATCACGATCGAGCACGCCGTCGTCACACTGGAGTCGCCGATACTCGACGCCGCGTCGCTCGGCGAGCTGCATCCACGGATACACGTTCGCCGGAAACTCCAGGTCCGGTGTCAGCACCACGTCGCCCGTCGCCAGCGGGAGCGCGAATGCGGCCAGATTGATGCCGAACGTCGTGTTCGTCGCCAGCGCGATTTCCGCGGGATCGGCGCCGACGAGCCGCGCGATCAGCTCGCGCCCGCGCGCCAACGTCCCGAACTGCAGGTCACCGGGCACACGCTCCGGATTCGCGCGCAGGCGCGCCCACTCGACCGTGGCGCGCACGGTGCGCTCGGGCATCGGGCCCGTCGACGCATTGTTGAGATAGATGCACTCGCCGGCAGCGGCCCAGGGAAACTCCTCGCGCCGCAGCGCCTCGACGTCGAAGCTCACGGCCGAGCGATGTCGGGAAGTCCGGCACCGCGAGGGACCGACGCGCGCAGTGCACGCGGGTCGAGCGCGTCGCGCAGCGCATCGCCGAGCAGGTTGAAGCCGAGCACCGCCGCGCCAATCGCCAGCCCCGGGAATACCGACGTCCACGGTGCGTGGCGGAGCTGATACAAATCGCGACCGTCGGCGATCATCGACCCCCAGCTCGGCGTGGGCGGCTGCACTCCAAGGCCGAGGAACGAAAGCGACGATTCCGCCATGATCGC
This sequence comes from Gemmatimonadaceae bacterium, assembly GCA_035492735.1. GTDB lineage: Bacteria > Gemmatimonadota > Gemmatimonadetes > Gemmatimonadales > Gemmatimonadaceae > JAQBQB01. The sequence continues at coordinate 23,272 of DATJIZ010000187.1, forward strand.
GCCGGCCACGCCGAGCGTCGCCGCGATCACCACCGGCGCCACTACACTCGGCAGAATGTGCTTGATGATGATTCTCGAATCGCGCGCGCCGAGCGCGCGTTCCGCCTGCACGAACTCGAGCTCGCGCACCACGAGCACCTGGCCGCGGACGAGCCGTGCCATCCCGGCCCAACCCACGACACCGATGGTGAGAAAGACGACCGTCAACGACGGCTGCAGCGCCGCGACGAGCGCGATGAGCAGCAGGAGCGTGGGGAACGCGAGCGTCACGTCCGCCAGGCGCATCACGACCTCATCGACCCATCGACCGTAGTAGCCGGCCACGAGGCCGAGCATGAGGCCGAGCGACAACGCGATGCCCTGCGACACGAGTCCCACCGACAGCGAAACCCGCGCGCCGTAGACCAACCGTGCCCACACATCGCGGCCTTGAATGTCCGTTCCGAACCAGTGGCTGGCCGAAGGCGGCTCGAGTGAGTTGATCAGGTCGATCCCGAACGGATCATGCCGTGCGGCAATCGGCGCCGCGATCGCCAGCACCACGAGAAGCACGATCACCCCGCCGCCGAACCAGGCGCGCCGATCCGATCGCAAACGCTCGGTCGCGCGGCTCACAATGGATCTCCCAGCTCGGCCGGCGTGCCCGGCCGCTGATGCTTCCACCGCCGGTGTTGCCAGAAGTACTGCTCGGGCGCGCGGCGCACGAAACGCTCGAGCGCCGCCGTGTACTCCGCGACGATGCGATCGACGTCGGCCTCGCGGTCGCCCGTGTCGAGCGATTCGACCGGCTCGAAGTTCAGTTGATATCGTCCACTCGGCTGCCGAATCACCGCGCCGAAGACGACCGGCGTGCCAAGGCGGAGCGCGAAGACCGCCGGCCCGCGCGGCGTCTTGGCGTAGCGACCGAAAAACGGCACCCACGTTGACGCGAGTCCCACCGCGCCCTGATCGACGAGAAACGCCACGACCCGGCCGCCACGCAGCGAGCGCGGCACGCGCCGAACGGCTTCCTCGTCGTGCAGCACGGACATTCCGATGCGCTGACGCGTTGCGGTCAAGTAGCGGTCGAAGAGCGGATTCGCCATGTGTCGCGCGACCGCGTCGATCGGCAAACCCCGCGCCGCGACATATGCCCCGCCCAGCTCCCAGTTGCCGAGGTGCCCGGTGACGACGATCAGCCCTTTGCCGCGCGACAGCCGCTCCTCGACGATGCTCCAGCCGTTCACTTCCTCGAAGAGGTCGATGATTTGCTCCGGGGAGTACGACGGCAGAATCGCGGTCTCGACGCTCGTCCGACCGAGATTGGCGTACGATGCTCGGGCAATGCGCTCCAACGCCGCGCTGTCGAGATCGGGGAACGCGGCGGCGAGTTGGCGCTCGACGACGGCGCGTCTGATCCCGAGCGGGCGGTAGCCGAGCCGGCCGATGCGCTCACCGATTGCCCCGGCGCGGCGAAAGCTGAGCCGCTGCATCGCGGCCGCGGCGCCGCGAATCGCCGCATATTCCGCGCGGTGCGCGAACGACGGCTGCATCGCTTCGGCCACGCTCACGCGACCGGCACCTTGCGCGGCCCCAAGCGCTCGCCGGCCGCGGTGACGGCGCGCTCGAAGCCGTCGATCATCGCCGCTTCGGTGAAGTCGCGCTGTACCCGCGTCCGGGCGGCATTCCCCATCGCAGTCCGACGCTCCGCGCCGGCGAGAAACGCGGCGACACTCGAGGCGGTGTGCGCCGGCTCGCTCGGCGACAACAGCAAGCCGGTGATGCCGTCGGCCACATAGTGCTGCATAAGCGCCGAGCGATCGGCGATCACCGGTAATCGAAGCGCCATGAAATCCAGGCAGCCAAAGGCGCCCGCATCGCCGTCGCCGACCACCCACCCCACGTTCGCCGCGCGCATCACGGCCAGCGGATCGTCGACGTCGCCAAGGAACGTGAGAATCGGGTTGACGTTGAGTGCCGACGCGTGCATCCGAAGCTGCTCGTCGAGCGAGTCCGGTCCAAAGACGACGGCGTGCAGGCCGGGATGCCGCGGCGCGAGCAGGGCCAGTGTGCGGAACATCGTCGCGATCCGATAGCGGCCCGACGACTCGTACGCACAGGCGATCAACAGACCATCCTCGGGCGCGCGCATGTCGCGGCGCGACGCTGGCGTGATGGCATCGTAGCGATCGACGTCCACACCGACGGGTGCAACGGTGCTGGGAAGCGACCACCCGGATGCGTTCGCGTCGTTCATCTCGCGCTCGGTGGCGAAGATCAACCCCGAATGGGCGAGCTTGAGCGCGAGCTTTCCGAGACGCTGCACGTTGAGACGCGCGAACGGCGCGACCCGCCGCAGCACCGCGGCACGCTCGGCAAAGAGCCGCGCCGAGCTCACGACGACCTGGTCGCGCTCGGTGGTGACGACCACTACCTCGATGTTCCGCTGCTGCATGAGCCGGCGCACGTCCCAGGCCCCCGCTGCCGCGTTGGACGGCAGGTCGATCACCGCCACGTCGATCGCCTCGCGGGTGGCGAGCGACTCGAGCTTGCTGCCCGCGCAGCAGGCGATCGCAACCTCGTGGCCTCGCGCCATGAGCCCGCGCGCCGCGACGAGCATCGCGCGTCCGCCGGCCGACCATTGGGATTCGGCAAAATAGAACAGAACGCGCATGTCAAACGCCCGCCGGCACGCGATTCCCGTCGCCAAACTGCAACGCGTGCAGCCGATGATAGGTCCCGCGCTCCGCGAGCAGCTCGGCGTGCGTGCCCCGTTCGACGATCCGACCGTGCTCGAGCACGAGGATGAGGTCCGCGTGCACGATCGTCGAGAGCCGGTGCGCGATGACGAACACCGTCCGGCCGGCGAGCAGGCGATCCACCGCCTCCTGCACGAGTCGCTCCGACTCGGTGTCCAGCGCCGACGTGGCTTCGTCGAGGATGAGGATCGGCGGGTCGACGAGCAGCGCGCGGGCGATGGCAAGGCGCTGTCGCTGACCGCCGGAGAGACGCGTCCCGCGCTCGCCCAGCAGCGTGTCGTAGCGTTGGGGCAGCGCCATGATGAACTCGTGCGCGTTGGCGGCTCGCGCCGCGCGCTCGATCTGCTCGATGCTGAATCGCTCGCCGGCGCCGTAGGCGATGTTGCTTCGAACGGTGTCGTTGAACAGCACGGTGTCCTGGCTGACGATCCCCGTCAGCGCGCGCAGCGAGCCGAGCTCGAGCTCGCGCGCGTCCACGCCGTCCACGAGAACCCGCCCCGACGTGGGCTCGTAGAAGCGTGGAATCAGGTCGACGAGCGTGCTCTTTCCGGCGCCGCTCGGCCCAACGAGCGCGATCACCGAACCTTTGGGCGCCTTGAACGAGATGTTCCGGAGGACGAGCTCGGTGTCGTACGCAAAGCTGACGTCCTGGAACTCGATCTCCCGGTCGAACGCCGTGATCTCGCGCGTGCCGCGATCGAGTTGCTCTTCGGTGGGTTCGTCGAGCACCTGAAACAGCCGCTCCGCGGCGGCGAGCGATTGCTGCGCCGTGGTGGGTGCCTGGGACAGCTGCTTGAGCGGCGGGAGAAGCTGCATCACGAGTGTCATGAAGACGATCAGTGATGCCGCGTCCATGCCACGGCCGCCCAACACGTCGATGGCGCCCAACCAGAGGATGAGCACCGCGATCGACATGCCGATGACCTCGGTGAGCGGCTGCGAGAGCGCCGAGACGCGGTTGATACGGACCATGCCATCGGAGTAGCGATGGCTGGCGTCGCCAAAGCGCTCGTCCTCGTACCGTTCGCCGGCAAAGGATTTCACGAGCCGGATGCCGCTCACGACTTCCTGAAGCACGCTCGTCGCTTCGCCAAAGTCGGCGCGGCTGCGCCGGTAGCCCTGTCGCAACAGCTTGAGCAGCGGCTGGAGCGCCAGCGTCAGGATAGGCGCGACGACGAGCGACAGCAGCGTGAGCTTGAGCGACATCGAGACGAGCACGGCGATCGTGGAGATGATGTTCGCCGCATTCTGGACCGTGCGCGTCACGAGCTCGGTGATCAGCGCCTTGGTCTGATCGGTGTCGGACAGAATCTTGGAGATGATCTGGCCGACTTTGGTCTGCTGGAAGTAGCGGAGTGGCAGGCGCTGCATGTGCTGGAACACGGCGTCGCGCAAATCGCGCGTGACGTATTCCTGCAACGAGGCCCCGAACTGGCCTGCCAGCCACACGAAGAGGTTCTTGATCGCCACCACGATCATCACGACGATGATCACCGCGCCGAGCGAATGACGCGGATTGGCGGGATCGAGGAACGCGCCGATCATCCGCGACTGCAGCCGGGTGATCCATCCGGACGAGCGCGGCAGGAAGCTGGGCTCGCGGAAGAGCGCGTTCAGAAACGGGATGAGCAGGGTGAACGAGAACGCGCCCAGCGCGGCGCCGACGACGTTGCTCAGAACGTTCCCTGCCATCCGCCACCAATGCGGGCGCAGGTAGCGCAGAAGGCGTCGGTACATCGCCTACCGCCGCGGCGTGAGCAGCGAGACGGGCAGGATGCACTCCTCCGGCGTCACGCCGCCGTGCAGGAACGAGCCGCGATACCGGCTCTGATACTCGCGCAGCTTGGTGGGATACACGAAGAACGAGTCGCCCGTCGCGAGCAGCGTGTTGGCGCCGAGTCCGCGCCGCGGGAGCTTGAGGGAATCCTCATTGGTGAAGAGCAAGCCCAACTCCGGATTCTCGGCGCGCAAGTCCTCGCCGAACTTGTAGCGCAGGTTCTGCGTCGCGTCGCGTTTGGCGAACACCGTAGCCGGGGTTCGGCAGTGGATCGAGCCATGGTCGCTGGTCACGAGCACTTTGACCTTGCGCCGCGCCGCCTCCTGCAGCACCGAATAGGCAGCCGAGCGCCGGAACCACTGCAGCGTGAGCTGGCGCAGCGCCAGCTCGTCGCGTGCCACTTCGTAGAGGATCGCCGATTCGGAGCGGCCGTGCGTGAGCAGGTCCACGAAGTTGAAGACGAATGCCGAGATGCCCTCGGGCGCGATCACGCGTGCCAGGCGGCGCTCCACGTCGTCGCCTTCGGCGGCGGTCGAGACTTTCTCGTAGCGAACCGGGATCGAGAGCTTGAGCTCGTGAATCTGCGCCTCGAGCAGGTCGCGCTCGTGCGCATTGAGCGTCTCGTCGTCGCGCTCGCCCCACCAGTCGGGAAAGCGGGCCGCGATCTCTCCCGGAAACAGTCCGCTGAACAGCGCATTGCGCGAGAACGGCGTCGCCGTGGGGAGAATGCTGAAGTAGTGCGTCGTCTCGACGTCGAACAGCGGCGCGAGGATGGGCTCGAGCGCCTTCCACTGATCCAGCCGCAAGCAGTCGATCACCATGAAGATCGCCTGCTTGTCGCTCTTCAGGATCGGCAGCAGAAACTCCGGCACGATGTCGATCGACAGTGGCGGACGATCGCCTTGCAGATCTCGCAGCCACGCCGGATACGAAACGCGCATGAACTGCGCGAACTCGCGGCGGAGGTCCGGATACAGCCCTTGCAGCGATTCGTGCAGGCCCATCTCGTTCGCGGCGACGAGCTCGAGGTCCCAGTTCGCGAGCTCGGCGTAGCGCTCGATCCACTGCCGCCACCCGAGTCCCCGCACCGGCTCCGTCTGCAGCGCCCGGAATCGGTCGACGAACCGGCGCGCGATCGCCTGCTGACGGATCCTGGCGCCGTCGAGCAGCCGCGTGACGGCCGCGTACACCTGGCGCGGCGTGATCGGCTTGACGAGATACCCCTCGAGCGCCGCCCCGATCGCCTCGGTCATCGTCGAGTCTTCTTCGCTCTTGGTGACCATGACGATCGCGATGTTCGGATCGACCTCACGAAGCTCGTGGAACGCATCGAGGCCGCGTTTGCCCGGCATCTGTTCGTCGAGCAGGACGAGGTTGAACGGGCGACGCCGAACCATCTCGACGGCGTCATCGGCGTTCGTCGCGGTTTCGACCTCGAAGCCCTTGTCCCGCAAGAACATGCGGTGCGGCTCGAGGAGCTCCGCCTCGTCGTCCACCCAGAGGACGGATTTCACCGGTTGCGGCATGGCGGAAAATATAGCGCGCCGAACGGTGGCCGACCCCGAGTTGCCGACAGGCAACGCTTTCGGCGCCCCGCGCCGCGTAGCACATTGTCGAACGTGCCGAATCCGCCATACGCAGTCGAGCCCACCACGTTCCGCTTCGCGGGACTCGCCGCACTCGCCGGACGATCGGCGCTCGGCGGCCAGCGCGAAGTCGCGCTGGCAACGTACCTGGCGGCGCGCCTCGCCGAGGACACGCTGCCCGACCGCGGCGTTTCGCAGCCTGTGCGGCTCGAACGCGCACTACACGCCAAGAATTGGCTGGCGACCCTCGCGCTCCCCGCCACACTGCGAGCTTGTCTCGCGAAGCTCGTCGAGGCATCGAGTGGAGAGCCGGGCGGCGCGGCGGCGGCGGCCGCCGAGCTCACGCGGCTGGCTACCGGCTTTCTCGACGCGCGGGCGCGGGCCGAGCTCGAGCAGCTCATCGCCGCGCTCCAGACGTGTCCGACGCCGATACCTGACGGCTCTCATGACGCGTAGCACCGACATCTCGCCGCTTTCCGTGCTCCTCTCTCGCGTGGACGCGGTGATGGACGGCGCGCCGCCGATCGGAACGATCGCAAGTGGATTTCCGAGCCTCGACAAGATGCTCGGCGGCGGCTTCCGGCGCGGTGATCTCGTGGTGCTCAGCGGCGACACGGCGAGCGGAAAGTCCGCGCTCGCCTTGGCGATCGCACTGCGCGCGGCAGTCGCCGGATCGCAGGCGTTGTTCCTCAGCGGCGAGATGACGGTCGACCGCGTGCTCGAGCGCGTGATCGCCATCGAAGCGCGCACGCGGATCGACGACTTGCGCCTCGGAACCCTGGATGACGACGCTCGGGCCAAGGCCGGCGCGGTGGCGCTCGAGTTACGCGATCATCTGCCGGTGATCGACCGGATCCCCGCGGGCGGCGTACCGGAGATCGGATCGCTCGTCGACGCAGCACAGGCCGACCTCGTCGTGGTGGACTCCCTGTCATCGCTCGCGCCGCGTGACGTGGATCGCGACGAGGCGTGGTCGCGCGTCATTCGCGAGCTCAAGGAGCTGGCACTCGACCGGAACGTCATCGTATTCTCGGTGGCGGAGCTGCCGGGGCTCGTGCCGCGCGCGGACCCGAGGCCAACGCTCGACGACTTCGCGGCGCATGGCGCGGTCAAGCGGCACGCCGACGTGGTGCTCGCGATCTATCGCCCCGATATGTACGAGCAGGCCCGTGACATCGCCGGCGCAACCGAGCTGCTCGTGCGGAAGAATCGCAACGGCCCAACCGGCTACGTCGACCTGTACTTCTACCCGCAGTGGATGCGCTTCGAAGACATGCTCGATCCCGAACGCTAGGGCTATATTTCGTCAGCCCAATACTCTTGCCCGATTCGTGTTATGGCAGGCCACAGCAAATGGAAGCAGATCAAGCACTACAAGGCGGCAGCGGACGCCAAGCGTGGTGCGCTGTTCACGAAGCTGATTCGCGAGATCACCATGGCCGCCAAGATCGGCGGCGGCGATCCCTCGGGTAATCCACGGCTCCGCCTCGCGATCGACACGGCCCGCGCGAGCTCGATGCCGAAGGAGAACATCGAGCGCGCGATCAAGAAGGGCACCGGCGAGCTCGAAGGAGTCGAGTACCACGAAGTGACGTACGAGGGCTACGGCCCCGGCGGCGTCGCGCTGCTCATCGACGCGGTCACCGACAATCCGACGCGTACGGTGGCCGAGGTCCGCAGCAAGATGAGCCGTCTGGGGGGCAACCTGGGCACGCCGAATTCGGTGGCCTGGATGTTCGAGAAGAAAGGCCAGGTCTACGTCGAGGCTTCGACGATCGACGAGGACGCGCTGATGGAAGCGGCGCTCGAGGCGGGCGCCGAAGACATCGTTCGCGAAGACGATCGCTTTCTCGTCAGCACCAGCCCCGCGGATCTGCACCTGGTTCAGGAAACGCTCAAGGATAAAGGCGTGCAGATCGCCGAGGCGGAGCTGGCCATGGTGCCGAAGACAACGGTCCAGGTGAGCGGCAAGGAAGGCGATTCGCTGCTCAAGCTCCTCGAAACACTCGAGGAGCTCGACGACGTGCAAAAGGTGTGGGCCAACTTCGACATGGACGTGTCGGAGATGGCGCGGGCGGAAGGATGATCCGCGATTCGCGGCCCGGGCACCGCGCAGGGTCGTGATCGTCCTCGGAATCGATCCGGGCACTGCGCACACCGGCTACGGTGTCGTGAAGGGAGACGGACTCGGCAGCGGGCTCGTCTCCCTTGTCGAATGTGGCGTCATCAAGACCCGACCACGCGATCCCCTTCCCGTCCGGTTGAGCGAGATCTTCGAGGGCGTCCAGGAGTTGATCGCCCGCCATCGACCGGATGCCCTCTCGGTCGAGGACGTCTTCTACGCCAAGAACGTCCGCACCACCGTGGTGCTCGGCCACGCGCGCGGCGTGGTGCTGCTGGCCGGTCAGCAGGCGGGCGTTCCGGTGCACGAGATTCCGCCAGCCGAAATAAAAAAGGCCGTCGTGGGCACCGGCGCCGCCACGAAAGAGCAAGTCCAGTTCATGCTCACCCGGCTGCTCAAGCTCAAATCCGTGCCGCAGCCGTCGGACGCCGCCGATGGGGTTGCGGCCGCACTCGCCTGCCTCATGCGCGTGCGCACGCCCACACTCGAGGGAGCACGCCTGCGGAGCGTTCGCTGATGATCGCGCAGGTCAGCGGGACGTTGCTCGGCAAGGAGCTCGATCGGGTCGAGGTCATGACGGCGGGCGGCGTGGCGTACGAGCTGTCGATCCCGCTCGGTGTGTACGAGACTCTGCCGCGGGCAGGGGAGCCAGTCACGCTCCACACGTACCTGGTGGTGAAGGAAGACGCGTGGCAGCTCTTTGGCTTTTCGACGCCTTTCGACCGGCGCGTCTTTCAGCGCGTGTTGAACGCGAAGGGCGTTGGACCGGCGTTGGCGCTCGGGCTTCTGTCCACCCTCACCGGCGAGCGTCTGGTTCGTGCCCTGCGCGATCGTGACATTCCGACGCTGCAGAGCGTGCCGCGTGTCGGGCGGAAGAAAGCCGAGCAGCTCATCCTGGACCTCGCGGACAAGCTCGACGACCTGCAGGTTTCTCTGCCCGGTACGGGCCCGCGTCCGGAAGGAGCCGGCGCCGAGGACGCGATTCGGGCGCTCGTGTCACTTGGCTACTCGCAGTCAGATGCCGAGCGCGCCGTGCGCCAGGCGCTGGATACCGGCGGCAGCGGTCAGAGTGCCGCGGAGCTCATTCGCGGCGCATTGGGCAAGATCCGAGGATAGAACACGTGCTTGCAGCCAGACGAACGTCGACCTTCACCGAGTCGGTGATCCGCGAGATGACACGCATCGCGTCGATGTACGACGCGGTGAATCTCGCGCAAGGCTTTCCAGACTTCCCCATGCCCGACGCCATGAAGCAGGCGGCGTGCACGGCGATCAACGGGGACATCAACCAGTACGCCGTCACGTGGGGCGCGCCAGTGCTCCGGCAGGCGATCGCCGAGAAGTACCGCCGCTGGTACGACATGGAGGTCGATCCGGACCGCGACGTGACGGTGACCTGCGGTGCCACGGAAGCGATGGCGTCGGTGTTCATGGCCCTGGTCGAACCGGGCGACGAAGTGATCGTACCGGAGCCGTTTTACGAGAACTACGGGCCCGACGCGATCCTGGCCGGCGCACACCCTGTGTTCGTACCGTTCGACCGACCCGACTGGACGCTCGACCCCGATCGATTACGCGCGGCGTTCTCGTCGCGCACCAAAGCGATCATCGTCAACACGCCGCATAACCCGACCGGACGCGTGCTCTCCCGCGACGAGATGTCGCTGATCGCGGAGCTCTGCATCGAGCACGACGCGTGGGCGATCACCGATTCGCCCTACGAGCACATGATCTACGCCGGCCACCACCACGAGATTTCGACGTGGCCCGGGATGCGCGAGCGGACGATCACGATCTCCTCGTTGTCCAAGACGTACAGTTGCACCGGGTGGCGCATCGGCTGGATCATCGCGCCGCCCGCGCAGACGGGCCCGATCCGCAAGGTGCACGACTTCCTCACTGTGGGAGCTCCGGCGCCGCTGCAGGCAGCGGCCGCCGTCGGGTTCGCCTTCGACGCGGAGTACTACAACCAGTTTGCCGCCCACTACAAGGACCGCCGCGATTTCCTCTGCGCCGTGCTCAAGGAGCAGGGCTTCGAGTTCGCGATGCCCGAAGGTGCGTACTTCGTGCTCGCGGACTTCAGCCCGCTCAGCGACCTGGACGACGTGACGTTCGCGAAATGGATGACGCAGGAGATCGGCGTCGCCACGGTGCCGGGATCGAGCTTCTACTCGCGAAAGGAGGACGGGCGGAACTTCGTGCGATTCGCGTTTTGTAAGAAGCAGGCAACGCTCGACGATGCGGCGGAGCGCTTATCGAGGTTACGGGCGCGAGTGTAGCCGGCGAGGCAACGCGATACGGCGCAAAGCCGCCTGGGAACCGCGCTTCGCCATGCACGCTTGTTCGGCGTTTTTTCGGTATATTTGAGAAGTTGGCCGAATCTCATACCTCCCAGTCAGCCTGCAGCCGATGTCCCGAGCCGAGATCACCACCCCCGAAGCCCTCGTCGACGAATCCGTGGTCGAGCTGTCGCTCCGACCGCAGCGGCTTGCCGAGTTCATCGGCCAGCACAAGGTGAAGGAGAGCCTTCGGATCTACATCGACGCGGCGCTCTCGCGCGGCGAGCCGCTCGATCACACGCTCTTCTTCGGACCGCCCGGCCTCGGCAAGACCACGCTGGCCGAGCTGATCGCGCGCGAGCTGCGCGTCAACATTCGCACGAGCTCCGGACCGGCTTTGGAAAAGCCGGGAGATCTGGTGTCCACGCTCACCAACCTGCGCAAGGGCGACATCCTGTTCATCGACGAGATCCATCGTCTCCGCCCGATCATCGAGGAGTTCCTCTACCCGGCGATGGAGGACTACAAGATCGACATCCGGCTGTCGGAAGGACCCAAGGCGCAGACGATCACGATGCCGATCGAACCGTTCACGTTGATCGGCGCGACGACCCGGCTCGGCATGCTCACGCCGCCGATGCGCGCGCGCTTTGGCATCGAGCAGCGACTCAATTTCTATCCGGCAGAAGATCTCGAGCTCATCGTCCGGCGTACGGCCGACGTGCTCAAGGTGGCGATCGACTCCGAGGGCGCGACCGAGATCGCGCGGCGCTCGCGCGGCACGCCCCGCGTGGCGAACCGGCTGCTCCCCCGCGTGCGCGACTTCGCGCAGGTGAAGGCGAACGGGGTGATCTCCAAACCGGTCGCCGAGCAGGCGCTCGCGCTGCTCGACGTCGATACGTTCGGCCTCGACGACATGGACGCGAGGATCATCAAGACGATCATCGAAAAGTTCGAAGGCGGCCCAGTCGGACTCAACACGATCGGCGCGGCCATCGGCGAGGATGCCAACACCATCGAAGAGGTGTACGAGCCCTTCCTCGTACAGCACGGGTTCCTGCAGCGCACGCCGCGCGGCCGCGTCGCGACCGCCCAGGCATATCGGCACTTCGGTTTCACGCCGCAGATGCCGAGCACGCAGGAAACGCTGTTCTAACGGTTCGCGAGCGCGAGACGTCGCGCTGACCGCGTGCCCGGCGATCGCACCTCCGACTACGACTTCGCGCTGCCGCGTGAGCTGATCGCCCAGCGGCCGCTTGCGCGCCGCGATGCGAGCCGGCTGATGATCGTCGACCGCGCTGCGGCCTCGATCCGCCACGGCTCGTTCACCGACATCGTCACCTTGCTCGCTCCTCCGGACGTGCTCGTGGTCAATCGATCGCGGGTGCTCCGCGCCAGACTGCTCGGCACACGCGCATCCGGTGCGCCCGCGGAAATCCTGCTGCTCAAGCCGCTCGGCGACGGGCGATACGAGGCAATGGTCTCGCCGGGTGGCAAGCTCAAGGCGGGCCGACGCGTGCAGGTCGCACCCGATTTTGCCGTCGAGATACTGGCGGTCACGGACCGACGCACACGGATCGTGCGACTCGAGAGCGCGCTCCCGATCAGTGAAGCGATCGATCGCTATGGGCACGTACCGCTGCCGCCCTACATCGAGCGAGCGGACGCGAGCGAAGACGCCGAGCGCTATCAGACGGTGTTCGCGCGAGAGAGCGGCTCGGTCGCCGCGCCGACGGCAGGCTTGCATTTCACGCCCGAGTTGCTCGCCGCGATCGATTCGCGAGGTGTGGCTCGGGCCGAGGTGCTGCTCCACGTGGGCGCCGGGACGTTCAAGCCGGTCGAAGTCGAGGATCCCGGCGCGCACGTGATGCACGAGGAGTGGTTTTCGATCGCGCCGGAGACGGCGCGCACGATCAACGACCGGCGCGCCGGCGGAGGTCGCGTGTGGGCGGTCGGCACGACCAGTGTTCGGAGCTTGGAAAGCGCGTCCACGGAGGACGGCGTCGTTCACGCCGGCGAGGCCGAAACGCGTATTTTCATCCGGCCGCCCTATCGCTTTCGGGCGGTGGACGCTCTGGTCACGAACTTTCATTTGCCGCGTTCGACGCTGATCATGCTCCTGGCGGCGTTCGCAGGTTACGAGCTCACGATGCAGGCGTACCGGGAGGCGGTGGCGGAGCGGTACAGGTTCTACTCGTACGGTGATGCGATGGTGGTCCTTTGACCGAAGGCAGACGACAACAGCACGCTCACCGCTCACCGCTCACCGCCGCCGTTGACCGTTCACATTTCACCGCCCTTCGCCCGTCGCCCACCTCCGTCGCCCGTCGCCCGCCGCCCGTCGCCCGAGCATCCGCCCGCCCTTCAATGCCCTTTTCCTTCACCCTGACCGACCAACACCACGCCGCCCGCGTCGGGCTTTTCTCGACGCCTCACGGCGTCGTAGAGACCCCGGCCTTCATGGCCGTCGGCACGCTGGCCACGGTGAAGGCGCTCGACCCGGCCGATCTGCACGACATGGGCGCGCAGATGATTCTCGCCAACGCGTATCACCTCCACCTGCGACCCGGCGATGAGCTCATTCGCGAATTGGGCGGGCTGCACCGGTTCATGGCCTGGGATGGTCCGATTCTCACCGACTCGGGCGGCTTTCAGGTCTTTTCGCTCGAGGGGCTCAGGACGGTGAGCGAGGAAGGCGTCGAGTTTCGCAGCCACCTCGATGGGTCGCTGCACACCTTCACTCCCGAGAGCGTCATGCGGATCGAGCGCAACCTTGGCGCCGACGTGGTCATGCAGTTCGACCACGTCATTCCCGGCCAGAGCGACGAAGCCGCGGCGCGCGATGCGAGCGAGCGGAGCCTGCGGTGGCTCGAGCGGTGCGCGGCCGAAGTCGCGCGCTGGCCCGACGATGCGCGCGACCCGCAGGCGCTCTTTCCGATCGTGCAGGGCGGCGTGCACGAGCATTTGCGCCTCGACGCCGCGCGCGCGATTCGCGGACTCGGGGACTGGGTCGGCTACGGCATCGGCGGGCTGTCGGTCGGTGAGGCAAAGCCGGACATGTACCGCATCATCGAGGTCGTGGACGCGGAGTTGCCGCGTGACCGTCCACGCTATCTGATGGGCGTCGGCTTCCCTGAAGATCTCGTGGAGGGCGTGCTGCGCGGGGTGGACTTGTTCGACTGCGTCGCGCCGACTCGCATGGGCCGCAACGGCACGGCCTTCACCAGCGATGGGCGGCTGAACATCAAGCGCGCCGAGTATCGGATGGACCCGCGTCCGCTCGATGAAGCGTGCGGCTGCGCCGCGTGCGCCCGGTTCTCGCGCGCGTACATCCGCCATCTCTTCACGTCGGACGAGATTCTCGGCCTTCGCCTGCTCTCCCTGCACAATGTACATTTCCTCGTACGTTTGATGCGCGACGCACGCGCCGCGATTCGCGACGGGACCATCGACGCCTGGAGCCGCGAATGGCTCGCGCGATACCACTCCCGACCGGTGACCGCCGAATGACCACGCCAGACATGCCGCTCGCCCTCATGCTCGCCCAGGCCGGAGGCGGCGGTGGCTCGACGTTGACGCCGTTCATCGTCCAGTTCGCCCTCATCATCGCGATCATCTACTTCATCATGGTGCGGCCGCAGCAGAAGCAGCGGCGGCAGCACGAGGCCGCGTTGCGCGCGCTCAAACGCGGTGACGAGGTCGTGACGACGGGCGGGATCGTCGGCGAGGTGATTCATATCCGCGAGATGGCGACGGACGCCAAGGCCAACAAGATGGATGATCGTGTCACCATCAAGTCCGCCGAATCGCGACTCGTCGTCGAGCGCGGCCGTATCGCGCGGATCATTACCACCACGACGCCGGCCGCGAACGCGGCAAAGGCACCGACCGCAGAGTGAGCATTCTCGATATCCGCGTCCTCGGCGACCCGATTCTGCGCGAGGACACGAGACCGGTCGACACGATCACCGACGAGCTGCGTGCGCTCGCGAAGAACATGTTCGACACCATGGACCTCGCCCGCGGCATCGGCCTCGCCGCGCCACAGGTCGGCCGAACGGAGCGCATCGCCGTCATTGGCGTCGAAGACCAGCGGTTCGTCATCATCAATCCCGAGATCATCGAATCCGACAGCCGGATGACCAAAGCCGAGGAAGGCTGTCTCTCCATTCCCGACGTCTACGGCGAGGTCCAGCGACCGGCGCGCGTGCGCATGCGCGCGCTCGACCTGGACGGCTCGGCCTTCGAGATCGAGGCCGCCGAGCTGCTCGGCCGATGTCTGCAACACGAGATCGACCATCTGCATGGCAAGCTGTTCATCGATTACTTGAGCGTGCTCAAACGTCGGTCGGCGCTCGCCAAATGGGCCAAGGAGAAGCAGAAGTACCCGAGCTTCATTCGCAAACTCGAGTCGGATCCGACGCGCACCCACGAGCACCCGGACGAGGAGCTCTGAATGCGCGTGCTGTTCTGGGGCACGCCCGATTTCGCCATTCCTCCGCTTCGTGCTCTCGCCGGCGAAGGGTTCGAGGTGGTCGGAGTGGTCACGCAACCCGACAAGCCCGTGGGCCGACATCGTACCAAGCTGGAGCCTCCGCCCGTCAAGCTGGTCGCGCTCGAGGAATCGATCCCGGTGCTTCAGCCCGATCGTCCACGCGGCGACGAGTTCCTCGGCGAACTGCGGTCGCTCGAGCCCGACATCTCGGTCGTCGTGGCGTACGGCCACATCCTGCCGACGAACGTGATCGATCTGCCCAAGTTGGGCACCGTGAACATCCACGCCTCGCTGCTGCCGATGCTCCGCGGCGCCGCGCCCATTCAGGCAGCGATCCGCGAGGGGCACGCCGAGACGGGCGTTACGATCATGCGAATGGTCAAGGCGCTCGACGCGGGACCGATGCTATTGCAGGTCCGCACGCCGATTCCAGATGACGAGACATATGGCGAGCTCCAGCTCCGGCTCGCCGAAATGGGCGCGCTCGCTCTGATCGAAGCGCTGGCGCTGATCGACATCGGCGAGGCCGCCGAGCGACCGCAGGACGAGTCGCGGGCGACGTATGCGCCCAAGGTCGATCGCCCCATGACCCGTGTCGAGTGGACCGCCGACGCCATCACGGTGTCGCGCATCGTTCGTGCATATGATCCGCGACCAGGAGCGCACGCGATGGCGACGACCGGCGAGGTGAAATTGTTCGGTGCCCGGCTCGCGCCCGATGCAAGGCAGGGCGAGCCTGGCGAGGTCCTCGCGATCGACGACGATGGCATGACGATCGCCTGCGGGAGTGGTGCGGTGCGCATCAGCACCGTGCATCCAGCGGGAAAGCGTCGCCTCTCGCCGCGGCAATGGGCAAGCGGACGCGGCATCGCTGTCGGCGAACGACTATCTTAGGAAGCATGTCAGGTCCGGATCACGACCGCCGGGGAATCGGCGGCATCGCGCTCGAGCACGGAGGCGACTCCGGCGGCGGCGGGGGTGGGGGGGCCGGCAGCGGCGTCACCGAGACCCGACTCGCGGCTGCACAGATCTGTACCGACCTGCGCGGTGGCGATCTCCTCGACCCGTCGTTCGATCGGCGCACGGCGCGGCTCGACGCGCGCGATCGTCGCTGGACACGCGAGCTCGTGTACGGCATGCTGCGGCGTCGCGCCCGACTCGATGCGTATCTCGATCAGCGCGTTCGCGGCGGGACGGTCAGACTCGACGGCGACCTCCTGGACTTGCTTCGTCTCGGCGCGGCGCAGCTGCTGTTCATGGAAAGCGTTCCCGCGTATGCCGCTATCGCGCAGATGGTGGAGCTCGCCAAGCGACGCCACGGCATAGGTGCGAGCAAGCTCGCGAACGCCGTACTTCGGCGCCTCGATCGTGAGCGCGGCGCGCTCGATCTGCCCGTTCGCACCGATCCGGTCGATGCCCTGGCGCTCGAGAA
>DATJIZ010000188.1:0-11082 GCA_035492735.1 Gemmatimonadaceae bacterium
CTCGGGCAGGTTGGCGCCGAACACTCCCAGCTCGGCCATGGCGGGAACGATCTCCTTCGGAAATCGACCCTCGACGTAACACGCGCCGATGATCGGGAGCACGCGCTCGTCGACGAACGCGCGCACGCTGTCGCGCACGGCACGCTCCTCCTCGGAAAGGAGCGAGTCGATGTTGAAGAAGTCGAGCATGGCGCGGAATCTAATCGCCTTGGAGGAGGCTTACTGCCGCAACAACTCAATGCAGACACGCGGAGGACGCGGAGGAACTACTCAACGCAGAGGCGCGGAGACGCAGGACTGGATTCTGGAGAAGTCCCGACCTGCCGCGACCCGGGATTCTGGAGGGAAGGGCCGCTCGCGACACCACGAGAAGCCTCCCGAGCGGCAGTGCCCCATTCAAGTCCGTCCGGACTCGTACGACATCGCAGCTCTCGCGCGCCACGGAGCACCTCTGCGTCTCTCTCTATCCCTCTGCGCCCTCTGCGTTAAATGCTCTTGCAGTTGCCGTTGCAGTTGCCGTTGCAGTTGCCGTTGCCGTTGCCGTTGCAGTTGCGTTCCCGTCGTGGCTCGTTACCGCTGCCGTCCTATCACGACGTCTTCCGCATCACCGCCCGCTTCGCCGAGCCCTCGATCCCCACCTCTCGCGCCTTCGCGCGGAACCGCGGGCCGTGATCGAGTGGCAGCCCGGATTCGTCCTGCCACTGGTGGACCATCTCGTGCAGCAACGTGTGCAGCGCCTCGCTCCAGCCATGCCGCCGCAGATGGCGCCAGGAGATCGCGATCTCGGCCGGCTCGCCATCCTTGGCCGCCGTGTAGTGCCCGAGCCGGCTGCGCATCCGGCGCGACACGCGGAGTGGGACCGCGCTCAGCACGCCGCCGAAAAGCTCCACGTTGTACCGCGCGTGATACTCGGCCAATCGAACGGCGAGCGGCTCATCTTCCGGACGCATGCGCTCGCGGCGCGGCGGTCTGTCGGGCGTCGACACGCCGAAGTCGATGATGCGCCGACGCGCCACACGACGCTCGGCCCGCGTGCGCCCCTCGATGAAGCGCACGATCGCGACCTGTACGTCGAGCGGTGCGTCGAGATAGCCCTCGTGCACGCGCAGCTCGGCGCCGCGAAAGCTCACCATCACGTTCCGATTGCGCGTGAGCCGGCAGCTCGCGATGCGCTTGAGCCCCAGCTCGCGCAGACGCGCCAGCATTTCGTCGGCGTCACGCGGCTTGGCCGGCGGCGGCTCGAGCGGGAGGCTCAGCTGCGCGGTGTCGGCCCGGCCGAACAGCCTGGTCAGCGCACGAAGCACTTCACCGGCCCGCCGATGAAATTCCGCTCATCGTTCGACCACACGAGCGTCGAGACCTCGATCTGCTCCTCCGTGATGCGGATGCTGTTCACCGATGACGGCCGCCCGCCGCGCGAGCGATTGCTGACCGTGCCCGCGGTCGAGATGATCGTGCCCCGCTTGGTGTGCTCGATGTAATGTACCGCTTCCTGGTGATCGTGTCCGCAGAGCACGAGATCGACTCGCAGTTCGGCGAAGGCTCCCAGGATGCGCTGTGTGTTCTTGAGCCCGTGGCGCTGCGACAACTCGCCTTTCACCGGGTTGTGGTGCATCACGATCACCCGTGCGTCGCTCGCCCGCGAGTTCTCGAACTCGGCGCGCGCGCGTTCGATCTGGCCGCGCATCAGGTGCCCGATGATCGACAGATCGCGCATGTTCCAGGTAAGCGTGTGGCGACTCACGCCCGGCGACGTGTTGAGCCCGACGAACGTGGCACCCGCCACGCGCAGCACCGGCTCGAGGTCGTCGCTGATGTACGCCCGGTACTTCGCCAGCATCTTGGCCGGATCGCCGATCCCGAGCGGCGCGTACCACCAGGCAACGTCGTGGTTGCCCGGCACGACGATCGTCCGGCTCACCGTCTCCGCCTTCCGGATGAACTCGCGCGCCCGCTGGAACTCGCCGGCGCGCGCGCGCTGCGACACGTCGCCCGAGATCGCCACGACGTCGAACCGCTGGTCCTGGATCAGTGCCTCGATCGCTTCGTATTGCTCCGGCACCGCCGGATGCCCGAAGTGGAGATCGGAACAGTGAAACAGGGTCGTGACCGTCACAGCTTGGCGATGATGGCGTCGGTGAACTCGTCGGTCGACGCGGTGCCGCCCAGGTCCCGCGTCAGCGTCGTGCCACTCCGGATCGTCTGCTCGAGCGCCGTGCGAACGCGCTTCGCCCGCTCGATGTCGCCGATGTGCTCGAGCAGCATGCAGGCCGCCAGGAGGAGCGCCGAGGGATTGGCGACGCCCTTGCCCGCGATGTCCGGCGCCGTGCCGTGTACCGCCTCGAAGATCGCGCCGTTCGCGCCGATGTTGGCGCCCGGCGCCAGCCCGAGCCCGCCGACCAGGCCCGAGATCTGATCGGACAGGATGTCGCCGAACAGGTTGGTCGTGCAGATCACATCGAATCGCTCGGGGTGCAGCACGAGGTTCATCGCCATCGCGTCGACGATGCGCTCCTCGAACTCGATCCTGCCGGCGTAATCGCGAGCGACCATGCGAGCGGTGTCGAGAAACAGGCCCTGTGAGTACTTGAGAATGTTCGCCTTGTGAACGACGGTCACCTTGCCGCGGCCGTGCGCGGCCGCGTACTCGAACGCGTACCGGACGATGCGCTCCGATCCGGCGCGCGTGATCAGGGCGACCGATTCGGCCGCGGCACGCGGGTCGTCGCCCACGCGAATGTAGTGTTCGATCCCGACGTATAGGCCTTCGGTGTTCTCGCGGATGAGCACCAGGTCGAGGTCGCCGAAGCGGCCGCCGGGCACGATGGAATAGGCGGGCCGCACGTTCGCGTACAAGTCGAACGTCGTGCGAAGCGCGACGTTGATCGAGCGATAGCCTTCACCGACCGGCGTCTCCAACGGCCCTTTGAGGGCGAGCTTGGTGCGCTTTATGGAGTCGAGGGTGGCGTCGGGAATCGGATCGCCGCAGCGGGCGACGCCGGCCAACCCGGCGAGCTGCGTATCCCACTCGATCGCCGCGCCGGCTGCCTCGAGGATGCGGACGGTGGCGTGGCTGATCGACGGGCCGATGCCATCGCCGGGAATGAGCGTGATCGGAGTCTTCATGAACTGGCCGCCGCTCGTCGACGTAGCAAGCTGCGTGCGCTGCTCATTGCGGAGCGACGACGCCGGCGAGTTTCGCGGCGACGCTGGCCGTGACGGCCGGCCCGAAGGTCGCACTCGAGTCGCCGGTCACCGAGCCGATCCAGCGCACGTTCGATAGTCGCGCGTCCATGAGCACGAGCCGGAGTACGCCGCGCCCGGCGCCGGCCGCCGCCGGCTCCAGCGTCAGCTCGACCGGCGCCAGGACGAGTCGCGCATCTTCGTGGAACGCTACCATCGTGCGAATCTGCGACGCGAGCGGCTCGGGCAGCCGCTGATCGATGGCGAGGGCCGGCGACCGCAGCGGCTCCTCGGCGAACCCATACGGATCGGTGGCGTACGTCGAGTTGCGCCGGTAGGCGGCCTGAAGCTGGTCGGGAAAGATCCACGTTTTGCGCAGCCCGCGCTCGTCGAACGCCGCCAGAATATCGGCGTCCATCGTGCGCCGCAGCTCGGCGGCCGACGGTACTTTCCACGCGAGGCCCGTGGCCAGGTGTGCTGTGTACGTCGGCAACACCACCACGTGCTGCGCGGCGAGGTTGGCCAGCGCGTGCTCCGGCGGCTCCGGTGCGGCCTGCGACGACGGCCGCTGACATCCCGTCCACAGGCTCGCCGCAAGCAGCGGCACCCAAATGCGCGTCATGCGCGGAAAATAAGCATGCAGGCCCTTGTTGTCGCTTCCCCCGCTCGGCAATTTGGCTCCCGTTCGCCATCTACTGGAGCTACCACCCCATGTCGAAGCTGACGCGCTTTGGGATCTGGGTCGTGATCGCGGTGCTTGCCGCAGCGGCGTTCGCGAAAATCGCGCTGGACCATGGCGAGAGCATCAATGCCGCCTGGCTGCTCACCGCGGCCGTGTGCAGCTACGCGATCGCGTATCGCTTCTATAGCAAGATGATCGCGGCCAAGGTCTTTGCGCTCGATGCCAGCCGCGCCACGCCAGCCGTGCGATTGGATGATGGCCGGGACTTCGTGCCCACCAACAAGTGGATCGTCTTCGGTCACCACTTCGCGGCCATCGCCGGCCCCGGTCCGCTCGTCGGCCCGACACTCGCGGCACAGTTCGGCTACCTGCCCGGCATCATCTGGATCGTGGTTGGCGTGGCGCTCGGCGGCGCCGTGCAGGATTTCGTGATCCTCGCGTCGTCGGTTCGCCGGAACGGAAAATCGCTCGGCCAGATGGCCCGTGAGGAGGTCGGTCCCGTCGCCGGGATCACGGCCCTCGTCGCGGTACTGGGCATCATGATCGTGTTGCTCGCCGTGCTGGCGCTGGTCGTGGTGAACGCGCTCAAGTCGAGCCCCTGGGGCACGGTAACGATCGCCCTCACGATTCCGATCGCCATGCTGCTGGGGATCTACCTGCGCTGGATTCGGCCGGGGCGCGTGCTCGAGGCCAGTGCCATCGGCATCGCGCTGCTGATCTTCGCGCTATACGCCGGGCAGTGGGCGGCCGCGCAGCCGACGCTCGCGGCGGCGTTCACGCTGAGCGGGACGACGCTGGCGATCACGATCATGATCTACGCCTTTGCGGCGTCCGTTCTTCCGGTGTGGCTCCTGCTCGCGCCGCGCGACTACTTGTCCGCGTTCGTGAAGATCGCCGTGGTCCTGGCGTTGGCGGCCGGCATTCTCATCGCGCTGCCGCCGCTGCACATGCCGGCACTGACGCAATTCACCGACGGCTCGGGGCCGGTGTTCGCCGGAAAGGTGTTCCCGTTCGCGTTCATCACGATTGCCTGCGGCGCGATCTCCGGCTTCCACGCGCTCGTCTCGTCGGGTACCACGCCCAAGATGCTGGAGCGCGAGACGGATGCCCGGATGATCGGCTATGGCAGCATGCTCATGGAGTCGTTCGTCGCGGTCATGGCGCTGATCGCCGCGTGCGCGCTCACGCCCGGCGTGTACTTCGCGATCAACGCGCCGGCGAGCGCCATCGGAACCACGGCGGCGAGCGCGGCGCAAGCCGTTCGACAGTGGGGCTTCACGCTCGATCCCACGCAGATGCAGCAGCTCGCGCAGGAGGTCGGCGAGAAGACGCTGCTGTCGCGAACGGGCGGCGCGCCGAGTCTCGCGCTCGGCATGGCGCAGCTCTTCTCGAGCGCGTTCAGCGGCAGCGCGGCCCTCGCGATCTGGTACCACTTCGCGATCATGTTCGAGGCATTGTTCATTCTCACCACGCTCGATGCGGGTACGCGCGTCGGTCGATTCATGCTGCAGGACCTGGGACGTCACGTGTGGGAGCCGTTCGGGCGAGTCTCGTGGTACCCCGCCGTCGTGCTGTCGAGCGCGCTGATCGTCGCCATGTGGGGCCATTTCCTGTACCAGGGCGTGATCGACCCGCTGGGCGGCATCAATTCGCTGTGGCCGTTGTTCGGCATCTCGAACCAGCTTCTCGCCGCCGTCGCGCTCTGCGTCGGCACCACGGTGTTCATCAAGATGGGGAAGGCACGGTATGCATACGTGACGCTTCTCCCACTCGCCTGGCTCACCATCGTGACGATGAGCGCGGGCTGGGAGAAGATGTTCTCGCCCGAAGCCAAGCTCGGATTCATCGCGCACGCGCACGTCGTCGAGGGCCAGCTCGCCGCCGGCGCGCTGCCCGCCGCCATCAAGAGTGTCGCCGACGCGCGGCGACTGATCTTCAACGACTACCTCGATGCAGCCGTGACCGCGTTCTTCATGGTTTCCGTGGTGGTCATTCTCGCCGACAGCATTCGGGAGTGGACCTCGGTGCTGCGCGGCCGCAAGCCGGCCGTCTCGACCGAAGCGCCGTTCGAGGTGGTGCCGGTACCGGGCGATTGAGGACACGCACGTGACGACGACTCAGGTCATTCGGCTGACGCGCAACCGCCTCGATCGCATTGCGACCGTGGTGCGGCGAATCATCGGCGTACCCGACTACGATCGCTACGTGGCGCACGCGCGGCGGTGCCACCCGGATCAGCCGGTACTGTCGCGCGATGAGTTCACGCGGCAGCGGATGGTGGAGCGGTACAGCAAGCCCGGGGCGAGGTGTTGTTGAAGGGCGGGGGGAAGGGGGAAGGGGGAAAGGGGACGGGGGACGCGCTCGAGGGGTGAGCGGTTAGGGCGCAAGCGCTATGCGCCTTCAGCTCGGCCCTTCCCGCCCCCGGTCACCAGCGCGAGTCCGATCGCTGCGACCAGCGCCATCCCCGCCCCGATCGTGAACGCCACCGGCGATCCGTACCGGTCCCAGATCGCGCCAAACACGAGCGACGCCGGCAGCGCGCCGATCCCGATCGCCAGATAGTACCAACCGTAGGCGGCGCCGCGGCGCTGCGGCGGCGCCACGTCGGCCACGAGCGCGAGCTCCGCGCCCTCCGTCAGGCCGAAGTAGAGGCCGTAGCCGGCGAACAGTGCCCAGGCCTGCCACGCCGCCGTCGCGCGCGCGAACAACAAGTAGACGGCCGCGTAGGCGAGCCAACCCGCGATCAGCGTCGGCCGGCGGCCGATCCGATCCGACAGCACGCCACCCGGGATGTTCAACACGCTCTTGACGCCGTTGAGCAGTGCCCAGAGGATCGGCGCCAGCGCAACAGGGACGCCAAGCTGCCGCGCCCGGAGCAACAGAAACGCGTCGGTCGAGTTGCCGAGCGTGAATATGAAGATGATGATGAGGAATATCCAAAACCGGCCGCCCATCGAGCCCTGGAGCGACGGCGCCTTGCCGGCCGCTCTCCCGTGATGCCGCACCTCGCGGATGCCGAACACGGCCACGATTACCGCCAGCGTCCCCGGGATCACCGCCAGCCAGAAGACTGTTCGAAGCGACACGTGCCACACGGCGAGCACCGTGAACGCGATCAGCGGTCCGAGCAGCGCGCCGGCGTTGTCGGCCGCGCTCCGCAACCCGAATGCGCGGCCGCGCACCGCCGGGTCCACGGAATCGGCGATCAGCGCGTCGCGCGGCGAGTTCCGGATACCTTTGCCCACGCGGTCGCTGACGCGAATGACGAGCACCTGTGTCGCCGACTGCGCGATCGCGATCAGCGGACGCATCGCCGAGGCGAGCGTGTAGCCAGCGACGACGAGCGGCTTGCGGCGCTGCACCCGATCCGACCACCAGCCGCTCACCAGCTTGAGCAACGCGGCCGTCGATTCCGCGGCGCCTTCGATCGCGCCGATGAATCCGGCGTTGGCGCCGAGGACCGTGGAGAGAAATACGGGCAGCAGCGGATAGATCATTTCGCTCGACACGTCGGTAAAGAAGCTCACCGCGGCGAGCACGTAGACGTTTCGTCCAAGCCCGTGCGACGAACGGTCCGGGCCGGTGCGATCGGATGGTTCTGGCATCGAGGTCGAATCTACCACTTGCGGCCCCGACCCGACCGATACCGATTGATATCATGCTCGCTTACGCTACGAGCGACAACGAGACGACGTCGACGCACCGATCCCTCGCCGCATCGCGAGCGCGGCTCGCCGCGCACGACGATGCGATCGTGCGGTCGCAGATCGCCGTCGCCCAGATCGCGGCGCCGACCGGCGAAGAGCACGAGCGGGCCGGCTGGATCGCGCGACGGTTCCGCGATTGCGGACTCGCCGACATTCACACCGATGGCGCCGGCAACGTGATCGGCCGCCGTCCGGGCTCGCGTGATGTCGAGCCGGTGGTACTCTGCGCTCACCTCGACACCGTCTTCCCGCGCGGCACCGATCTCTCCGTTCGCCGCGACGGGGAACGACTCGTTGGTCCGGGCATCAACGACAACGGACGCGGCTTGGCCGTCATGCTCGCGCTGGCCACCGAGATCGACGGCGTACGACTCCGCACCGTTCGTCCGGTGGAGTTCGTCGCGACGACTGGCGAGGAAGGCATCGGCGATTTGCGCGGCGCGAAAGAGTACTTCGCCACGCGCGGACGCGACGCCCACGCCGCGATTGCGATCGACGGCGCGGGCGACGAACGCATCATTCATCGCGCGCTCGGCTCGCGCCGCTTCCGCATCTCCTTCACCGGTCCCGGCGGCCACTCGTGGTCGGCCTTCGGCGTTCCCAACGCGGTCCACGCTGCGGCGGCCACCGCGGCTCGGCTCGCCGCGCTCCGGCTTCCCGCTTCGCCGCGTAGCACCCTGTCGGTCGGCCGGATCGGCGGCGGACTCTCGGTGAACTCGATCCCCGCGTCAGCCTGGCTCGAGGTCGACGTTAGGTCGACGTCGGCCGCACAGCTCGACGAGCTCGAGGCGACGATCCGACACGTCACCCAGGTGGCGGCCGAAGAGGAGAACGCCAAGCGCGCGCTCGGCACGCCTTCCTTGTCCGCGAGCATCGTTCCGATCGGCTGCCGTCCGTGCGGCGAGACACCGGTCGAGCACGAGCTGGTACAGTCGGCGGTCGAGGCCACGAGGCTCGTCGGCCGACACCCCGATCTCGCGCTGGCCTCGACCGACGCCAACGTCCCGATCAGCCAGTCGATTCCGGCGATCGCGATCGGCGCCGGCGGTCGCGGCGGCGACGCGCACACCCACACCGAGTGGTTCGACAACCTGCACGGCACCGTCGGCGTGGCCCGCGCGCTCACGATCGTCGTGACCGCGGCCAGGCTGCAGTCGGCTGGCGCTTGATCGCAGGCGATACGGTCGAGTTCAGGATTGAAGTGGCTCGACGCGTCCCAACGCACGCCCGAGAAATCTGATGGCGCCGAAGGTCTCGATCGCGAGCACCACCGCGCCCACGATCGTCGCCACCGCGATCGTCGTCGGTCTCGGTTGGTGAAGCGCGAGCGCCACGGTCCAACCCACGAGCATCGGCGGGAGGAGTGACAGCCCGAGCGTGGCGAAATGCGCCACCATGGCGAGCACGTTCTGCCCGAGCGCTTCGACGCCGGTACTGACGCCGGTGCCAAGACGCATCCAGGCGGGGAACAACACGGCCATCCCGTTCTGAATCGTGATCAGCGCGCCGTTGAGCGCGAGCGCCGCGAATGGCGACGCAACCAGGATGGCGTCACGCAATCGCGAATCCAACGGCGAGTGCGACGATAGCACGATCGCGACGTAGGCGATCATCACGAGCACGATCTGCACGAACGCCATCGGCAGCGCCGACGACGCAACCTCGGCCAGCACGATGTCGCCCGACGAGACCGGCAGCGCCTTGAGGAGCGGCAGGTGCAGCATGTCGTGACGAAGATCGTTGCGAACCAGTCGGCTGCCGAAGATGAGCAGGATCCCGGCAAACGTGACCGAGCTCGTGGCGATGAACGAGGCCGTATCGCCGCCGGCACTCGACACAGCGGCGCCGAATGCCAGCGCCATCGCCAGCGGCCCCACGAACAGCCGAAGCTGCACCGTCCGGCGCAGACAGAGCATGTTCTTCCAGACGATCGCCACTGCGGGCGGACCGACGGTGCCGAGCCGCAGCGACGACGACGCCTTGCGGGGCTTGGACGGCATGCCCCACGCGCGCCGCGAGCGGATCGCCTCGATTCGGCGCGCGCGCTCGGCCGACGCCTCGATCGCGGCGTCCTCGAAGGCCGCATCCGTTCGCAGCACCCACCAGGTATGAATGAGCAGCATCAGCATTGCCGGCAGGATGGCCCGTTCCCAGCCAGGGATCGTTTTGGCGAAGGTGGGTGCGACGATGAGGTGGAAGGGCCACAGACCGACCGCCGCCGGCGACTCGAGCAGCGTGTTGCTGAGGTTCACGAAGAACTCGCCGATGCCTCCGGCGTGGATCAGCCGATCGCGGTTGATCGCCAGGCCGCTCAGAATCAGCACGCCGATGGCGCCGAAGATCGCGATCGACCAGCGATTCTTTCTCACGCCGACGCCACCATGCTGCCGCCACGCCGACTGCACGAGTGCCGCGCCGAGCCGATGCAGGTTGAGGGTGGAGAACATGATCCAGAGACTCAGCGCTCGCAGCGGCGACGGCAGGTACGGCCCGCCGCGCCGCAGCACGAACACCCAGATGAGGGCGTTGATAAGCACCGCGATCTGCGCGCGAAACAGCTTGAGTCCCACGAGCTGCCGGCGCGTGAGCGGCGCCGCGAACAACATCGACACCTCGGCCTGCGTGAACGCCAGCGCGGTGACGTCGGCGCCGAACACCCACGAACCCATGAGCGTCAGCACCATGAGGAGCGTGATGAGCGCCTCGCTCGGCCGGCCGAGCAGAAAGCTCGCCGCCGCGCCGCGATTCGGCGTTCGAAACAGCAGAGACCAGATGTAGACGCCGCCCACGAGCAGTGCCGCCGCGTATCGCGGACTTTGCACGCGACGAAACGCCGAGACGAACCGGTTCCGCGCGCTCGTCCAGCTCAAGTACAGCAGGGCGTTCACGCGCCCGCTCCTTCCGTGCCCTCTGACGTCAGCGACAGGAACACGTCCTCGAGCGACAGGCCGGCAAGGTCCGGGTGCGTCGCGATGATCTCGTCCATCGTGCCGAATGCCACACACTCGCCCTGCCGAAGCACGAACAGCTTGGTGCAGAGCTCTTCGACCAGGTTCAAGAGGTGCGAGCTGAGAATCACGGCGGTGCCGCGCTCGGCACGGGCGACGATCGTCTCGCGCATTCGCCGGATGCCCGCCGGATCCAGTCCGGTGAGCGGCTCGTCGAGCAGCAGGGCTGACGGATCGTGCAGCAGTCCGCAGGCGATCGCGAGTTTCTGCCGCATGCCGCGAGACAGCTCGCCCGGCAGCGAACGCCGCCTGTCGCTCAGCTCCAGCTCGTCGAGCATGGCCGGGAGTCGCGTGTCCACGTCATGCACACCGTAGAGCCGCGCGATGAAGCGGAGGTGTTCCTCGACGGAGAGATAATCGAACAGGTGCGGCTCGTCGGGAATGAACGCCAGTGCGCGCTTGGCGGCGATCGCGTCGTCGCGCATGTCGTGACCGGCGACGGTGATCGTGCCGCTCGTCGGCGAGATGATGCCCGCCAGACAGCGGAGCGTCGTCGTCTTGC
>DATJIZ010000189.1:0-6782 GCA_035492735.1 Gemmatimonadaceae bacterium
CGGCGCGCACCATCATCGCGATAACACAGGTGGAGAATCTGCGCGGCGACACCGCGCTGTCGTGGCTCGAGGACGGCCTGCCTCAACTGATCAGCGATGACCTCGCGGCAGGCGGCACGATCGAACCCGTGTCGCCGATGCGCGTTCGGGACGTGATTGCGCGACGGGGCGTGACGCGACCAGCGTCGCTGTCGGAGGCGGACGCGCTCGATGTGGCCCGACGCCTTGGCGCAACATGGGCCGTCCGCGGCGGCCTCACCGGCGGCGGGGGCGCGTACATCCTCAACCTCGACGTGCGTGACGTCGCGAGCGGGTCGGACGTGGAGAGCTTCACGGTCATGGCGGACAATCCCGTCAAGCTCGGCCAGCTCGCCGCCGCGCGGTTGCTCGACATGGCGACCAGCAGCCGCGGCAACGCGGACGATCCGCCGCGCTTCGTCGGCGCCACCGAGAATCCGGAGGCCTATCGGCACTTCGTGCTCGGACTCCGCGCCAAGAGCGAAGGCCGATATCCGGACGACATTCGTGAGCTCGACGCAGCCATCGCGCTCGATTCGGAGTTCGTCGAGGCGCTGGCCGCTCGCCGCGATCTGGCCGACATGCGCGGCGAACACGACGTGTTCCGGCGCATGGAATCGCTCATCGCGCGTCACCAGGATCGGTTGTCCGATTGGGATCGGCTGCGCGACGAAGTGTATCGCGCGATGTACGACGGGGAGATCGAGCGATCGGAGGCGCTCGCGCAGCGCCTCGTCACGCGGTACCCGCGGGACCCACGCGCGTACGAAACGCGCGTCGACGTGCTGACCACGCACGGCCGCTGGCTCGTCGCCGACTCGGTGCTCGTGCGCGAACTGTCGCTCGATTCGCTCGCCATGGAAGCGGGCGATGGCCCGTGCGCGCCGTGCGAGGCATACCGCGGACTCGTCGGCGTTCGGCTGTTGCGCGGCGACCTGGCCGGCGCGGAGGGCGCGGCGCGCCGCTGGGTCGCGCTCCAGCCCGGGATTCCCGGCTCGTGGCGGATCCTCTCGATGGCCCTCGAGTTCGCCGGCCGCTACGATCTCGCGATCGACGCCGGCCGGCGAATGGTCTCGCTCACGAACGACCCCGCGCTCATCGCCGAGCTCGGACGCACGCTGACGATCGCCCGACGGTTCGACGAAGCGGATTCGCTCGTCGGCGTACTGCGGGCGGCCGGCGAGCCGGGCCGGTCGGATGCGCTCGATCTCGCCGTCACCATAGCGCGCGAGCGCGGCCAGTTCCATCGAGCCGTCGCGCTGCTCGCGGAAGATCCCGGCGGATTGGAGCTCGTGCAGGCCGACAACCTGATGCGCATCGGCCGCCCAAGCGAGGCGCGACGACTGTTCGAGC
This sequence comes from Gemmatimonadaceae bacterium, assembly GCA_035492735.1. Classification (GTDB taxonomy): domain Bacteria; phylum Gemmatimonadota; class Gemmatimonadetes; order Gemmatimonadales; family Gemmatimonadaceae; genus JAQBQB01. Next base: position 1,372 of record DATJIZ010000189.1, read on the forward strand.
ATTCCGGGCACTTCGATGCACCAACCGTGGCGCAAGGCTTCTCCGCGCCGCAGGCTCGAGCATTCGCCTGGGCGCACGCGCTGGAGGCCGATGCGTTCTGGCGGGCCGGCGACACGATCGTCGCGCACGCGCTGGTGGATTCGGTGCGGAGCGTGGGCGCGCACAGCTACTACGGCCGCGACTGGAACCTGTACCGCCACGTGGCGGGCCTGCTGGCGCTGGCCCGCCACGACACGGCGACGGCCGAGCAGGATCTCGAGGGCGCACGGTGGGGTGTGTCCGGCTGGACGACGACCGTCGCCGAGCTCGCGTGCATCCACCTTGCACACGGCGATGGCCGGAGCGCGATCGCCCTCCTCCGCGAAGCGTACGAGAGTCCCCTGGATGCGATGGGGCGCTACGTCACGCGGACCGAGCTCGACGAGCTCATGGCGCGCGGGTACGCGCTCGCCGGACAGGGTGATAGTGCGCGCCTGTATGCGTCGCGCGTTCGTGCGGCGTGGCGAAACGCCGATCCGGAGATCGGTCGGCGGCTCGCCGCGCTTCCGGCCGACCGCTGAGGCCTTGTCGGAGCGGCCGGGTCAGCCCGCGGCGACTCCAAAGATCTCGCGGGCCCGCTCCACGCCCGCGACGAGCGCGTCGATGTCTGATTCCGTATTGTAGATGTAGAATGACGCGCGCGCCGTTGCCGGCACGTTCAGGCGGCGCATGAGCGGCTGCGCGCAGTGGTGGCCGGCGCGCACGCAGACGTTCATTTCGTCGAGAATCGTCGCCAGGTCGTGCGGATGGATGTCGCCGACCGTAAAGCTCACCACACCGCTCCGCGCCGCCGGCTCCGGGCCGTAGATCCGCACGTCGGGCACGGCGCCGAGCTTCACCGAGGCGAGCTCGGTCAGCGCCTGCTCGTGCTCGCGCACGGCGCGCATGCCCACGGCATCGAGGTACTCGCAGGCGGCGGCCAGGCCCACGGCGTCGCCGACGTTCGGCGTTCCCGCCTCGAACTTGTGCGGCAGCACGTTCCATGTGCTGCGCTCGTCGCCGACGTACTCGATCATGTCGCCGCCGGTTTGATAGGGCGGCATCGCCTCGAGCAGGTCGCGCCGGCCCACGAGCACGCCGCACCCCATCGGCCCCAGCATCTTGTGACCGCTGAACGCGTAGAAATCCACGTCGAGATCGTCGATCGACAGCGGCAGGTGCGGCGCGGCCTGTGCGCCGTCGCACACGACGACGGCGCCGACCCGCCGCGCGATCGCGCTCAACTCGGCCACCGGATTGATCGTGCCCAGCGCATTGGACACGTGGCTGAACGCGACGGCTTTGGTTCGCGCTCCGACGAGCGACGCGAGATGGTCGACGTCGATGTGGCCGTCGGGGGTGAGGCGCGCGATCCGGAGCACGGCGCCCACGTCGCGCGCGAGCTGCTGCCACGGAACGAAGTTGGCGTGATGCTCGAGTCCCGTGAGCACGATCTCGTCGCCGGACCGCACGTTGGCGCGCCCCCACGCCGCCGCCACGAGATTGAGCGACTCCGTGGTCCCGCGCGTGAAGATGAGTCGCGTGCTGTCGCGCACGCCGACGAATCGTGCCACCCGCTCCCGCGCCGCGTGATAGCGCTGGGTTGCCCGCGCCGACAGCGCGTACGCCCCCCGGTGCGGATTGGCGTTGTCGTGCGTGTAGTAGTTCATCATCGCGTCGAGCACGGCGCGCGGCTTCTGCGACGTGGCCGCCGAGTCGAGGTAGTGCAGCCCGCGACTCGTCGCCAGCAACGGAAAATCGGTGCGATCGACGATCATGCGGCCGCGGCGCCTCCGTCGCGCGGGCCGACGAGCACGCGCCCGCCGTCGATCCGCACGGGATAGACCGGCAGCGGATCTTCGGCCGGCCCCCGGCGCACGCGACCGGTGCGCAGCTCGAACCACGCCCCATGCCACACGCACTCGATCGTGCCGTCCTGCCGCAGGCTACCGTCGGACATGAAGAACTCGGCGTGCGTGCAGACGTTGCCGATCGCGCCGATCACCCCCCGATGGTTGTACAGACAGACTTCCTCGCCGGTCGAGCGCCGCACGGCGAGCAGCGCGCCCTCGGGCAGATCGGCCGTGTCGGCCAGATGCTCGAACTCGCTCATGCGCCCTCCAGCGGCGGCGGCTCGGGTCCTTCGCGCTCGGTGCTGATCGTGCTCTCGTTCGACTCGAGCGCCGCGTGCAGCGCGTGCCAGGCGAGGCTCGCGCACTTCACCCGCAGCGGAAAGCGCGATACACCCCCGAGGGCGCGCAGCGCACCGAGCGAGCCCTGCTCCGATTCGGGCAGCGTGCCGGTGACGAGGTGATGAAACTTGTCGAACAGCGCTTCCGCGTCCGCCCGGCTCCTGCCTTTCACGGCGGCCGTCATGAGCGACGCCGACGCTTTCGAGATCGCGCATCCTTGGCCCTTGAAGCTGACGTCGCTGATCGTGTCGCCGTCGAGCTTCACCCAGAGCGTGAGCGCGTCGCCGCAGAGCGGATTGTGTCCCTCGATCTTCCGATCGGCATTCTCCATCTCCCGGAAGTTCCGCGGCTTCCGGTTGTGCTCGAGAATGAGCTCCTGATAGAGAGCCTCGGAGGGCATCAGCTCACACGAATCTCTCGAGCGACATGCGCTCCAGGTCTTCGCGCACCTCCGGTGTGTCGATCGTCTCGAGCACGTCGGCCGCGAAAGCGTAGGTGAGCAGCCGTCGCGCCAGCGCGTTCGGCACGCCGCGACTCTTCAGGTAGAAGAGTGCCATCTGGTCGATCTGGCCCACCGTGGCGCCGTGCGTGCACTTCACGTCGTCGGCGAAGATCTCGAGCTGCGGCTTCGTGTCGATCTGCGCCGTGTCCGACAGCAGCAGCGTGTTGTTCGTCTGCTTGCCGTCCGTCTTCTGCGCGATGGGATGCACGAACACCTTGCCGTTGAACACGCCGTGCGAGCGGCCGTCGAGCACGCCCTTGTAAAGCTCCCGGCTGAAGCAGTTGGGCTGCGCATGGACGATCTGGGTCTGCTGATCGCAGTGCTGCTCGCCGTTCAGCATGTAGAGTCCATTGAGCGTGGCGCCGGCGCCCTCGCCGTCGAGCGTCGTGTAGATGTTCGTGCGCGTCAAGGCGCCGCCCGTGGCCAGCGCGAACGACACGTAATGGCTGTCGCGCGCCTGGTGCGCTTCGATCGTGCCGACGTGAAACGCCCGCGCGCCCTCGCGCTGGATCTTGTAGTGCCGCAGCGTCGCACCTTCGCCCACCGACACCTCGGTGACCGCGTTGGTGAAGTACATCGCGTCGGTCGTCGCCACGTAGCTCTCGATGACCGTCGCCCGCGAGTGGCGGCCGGCGACGACGAGGGTCCGGGGATGCATCATCGCCTTGGCCGCCGTTGCGTCCGTGACGAACAGCAGATGGATCGGCCGTTCGATCTCGGTCTCCGGCGCGATCTGGACCACCGCACCGTCGTACATGAATGCCGTGTTGAGCGCCGTGAACGCATGCAGGTCGTACGTCGCGAGCTTGGCGACGCGATCGATGACGTCGGGGGCACTCGTCCACGCTGTGGCGAGGTCGTGCACCTTGAGGCCCGCCGGCAGCTTCGCGATATCCGATAGCTCGGGCGCGAAGCGACCGTTGACGAAAACCAGGGTGTACCAGCCGCTCGCGCCGAAGCCGAACGGCGCGAGATCCTCGCGCGACACGTCGCCGCTGGCCGCGACCAGCGGCGTGAACTCCTGCTCGGCGATCGGCGCCGCGCTCGTGAAGTGCCAGTCCTCGTTCTTCGTCGTCGGAAAGCCCAGCGCCGCGAAGCGATCGAACGCCGCGCGCCGGATCGACTGGATCGCCGGCGGCACGTTCGTACCGCCCGCCACATCCTCGAACGCCGCGACGTACGACTCGGCGGCCGACGCGGCCATCACCGGGCTGGTCACGCCGCCGCTCCCGCCGCGTCGACGACCCAATCGTATCCGCGCTCCTCGAGCTCCAGCGCCAGCTCCTTGCCGCCCGACTTCGCGATCCGGCCGTTCACCAGCACGTGGACGAAGTCCGGCACGATGTAGTTGAGCAAACGCTGATAGTGCGTCACGACAATGGTCGCATTGTTCGGCCGCTTGAGCTTGTTGACCCCGTCGGCCACGACGCGGAGGGCGTCGATGTCGAGACCGGAATCGGTCTCGTCGAGAATGCCGAGCCGCGGCGCGAGCACCGCCATCTGCAGGATCTCGTTGCGCTTCTTCTCACCGCCCGAAAAGCCGGTGTTCACCGAGCGGTTGAGCATCGACGGATCCATGTCGACGAGCGCGAGCTTCTCCTCCATGATGTCCGCGAACTCGAGTGGGTCGACCTCGTCCTCGCCGCGCGCCTTGCGGATCTCGTTGTACGCCGCGCGCAGGAAGTACGCGTTCGACACGCCGGGGATCTCGACGGGATACTGGAACGCCAGAAAGATCCCCGCCTGGGCGCGCTCCTCGGGCGCCATCGCCAGGAGATCGTTCCCGTCGTACGTGACCGAACCGCTCGTCACCTCGTACGCCGGATTGCCGGCCAGCACCTGCGCCAGCGTGCTCTTGCCCGAGCCGTTGGGTCCCATCACGGCGTGGATCTCGCCCACGTCCACGCTGAGGTCGAGACCTTTGAGAATTTCCTTATCGCCAACGTTGGCGTGAAGATCGGAGATCTGGAGTAGTGGCATGGGGGTGTAGAGATGGCCTCAGCCGACGGAGCCTTCGAGCGTGATGCCCAGCAGTGCTTGCGCCTCGAGGGCGAACTCCATCGGCAGTTCCTTGAACACTTCCTTGCAGAAGCCCGACACGATCATCGACACGGCCTGCTCGGCGGACAGCCCGCGCTGCTTGAGATAGAAGATCTGATCCTCGCCGATCTTCGACGTCGACGCCTCGTGCTCGACGATCGCGCTGTTGTTGCCGACCTCGATGTACGGGAACGTGTGCGCACCGCAGCGATTCCCGACGAGCATCGAATCGCACTGCGTGTAGTTGCGCGCGCCGGTCGCGCGCGGCAGCACCTGCACGCGCCCGCGATAGGAGTTGTTCCCTTCGCCCGCCGAGATGCCCTTGGAGACGATCGTCGACTTCGTGTTGCGGCCGATGTGGATCATCTTCGTGCCCGTGTCGGCCTGCTGGTGGTTGTTTACAACTGCGACACTATAGAACTCGCCGACCGAGTTGTCGCCCTGCAGGATCACGCTCGGGTACTTCCACGTGATCGCCGAGCCGGTCTCGACCTGCGTCCACGAGATCTTGGCGTTCTCCAGCGCCTTGCCGCGCTTGGTGACGAAGTTGTAGATGCCGCCGTTGCCTTCCTTGTCGCCCGCGTACCAGTTCTGCACGGTCGAGTACTTCACCGTGGCGTTGCGCAGCGCCACGATCTCGACCACGGCGGCGTGAAGCT
>DATJIZ010000190.1:0-16726 GCA_035492735.1 Gemmatimonadaceae bacterium
ACGAGCGGGAAACGCGAGCTGGTGACGAACGGGTCGAGCGTGATCGGCAGCGTCTGTCGCGCGCCGCTCACCGTGACGAGGTAGCGCGGCATGGTGCCGACGATCGGTAGCGCCCTCAGCAGATTTCGAGTGCGGTACTGCAGCTCCACCTGCACGACGACGAGGGGCGGCTGCGTCGGGACCGCCGGCGGCGGCGGGAGCTGGACACCTTCCGAGCCGGATCGGAGCGCGGCTTCCCAAACCGCCTCGGGTGCTGGAAGTGGTGCGGCTCGCCGTTTCCAGAACAACGACCAGGGCGTGCTGTCGGCGACCACGTAGTTGCGAAGCAGATCGGCGTAGAAGTCCCAGCTCGTCTGCTCGATCCACGACTCGTATTGCGTGTAGTCCGCACTCATCGTTTGGACGAGCGTGGGCCGCACGCGATCGAAAGTCTCGATATAGCCGGCGCGGTTCGCGGGACCGAGCGCGTGGATGATGTAGTCGAATGACGGGTTGTATAGCCCGTTCCGCGCCTCGAGGAGTCCGGCGTACGTGGACCACAGCGCCGGGGGTTTTCCGTCAGCGCTGCGATTTGCATTCAGCACCGCTTGCCCGCGGACGATGGTTCGCGGCCAGATTCCGGTATAGACGAGTCCCTGCCGATTGATCAGGTGCGCGCGGACGAAATGCGGAATCATGCCCGCCAGGCCGCTGGCCACGGACGGGACGACGGCGAACATGATCGCGGCCGTGCCGATGGCGGTGAGCGTGATGGGACGCGCGACGCCAGCCAGGCGCCGCGGCGCACGTGACGCGGCTCGGGAGGCGAACCACTCGTCGAGCAGCACGGCACCAATCAGGAGGAGCACGCGCTGCAACGGTTCGACGTACGAGTTCACATATGTACCGAGCAGCGACGCGCAGGAGATCAGGCCGTAGAACGCCGCCACGGCGATCGCGAATCGCCGACGCGCGGCGGCCGCATTCGCGCTGCGCCACAGCATCACTCCCCCCACCACGACGCCGACGCATCCCGCGAGCAGCGTGACCGGGATGCGTGGGAGCGCGGCCATCATTCCCGGCAGCACGTGCCAGCTCGAGATGAAGATGTTGGGCGGCGCGCCGAAATACCAATACTGGTCCATCGGCACGAGCTTGAAATTGTAGCGCAGCGCTCCGAGCATGCCGTGCTCGCCGCCAAGCAGCATGAGAAGCACCACGAGAGTCACGATCCCGCCGGCGATGATCACGGCGCCGTCGATGATCCATGCGCTGCGATCATCACTGCGAATCGCGATGATCGCAGTGGCCAGGACGATCGCGAGAATGGCCGCTAGCCCCTGCTCGGTTCCCAGCACCAGCGCGCCGCCGAGCGCGAGCGCGGCGAGCGGAACCCGGGTTCGCCGCGACAATGGAAGAACGAACGCGATGGGAAGCAGCGTTGCGAGCGTCGATCGTACTCCGAGCAGGCTGTTGATCGCCACGAGCAGCGCGAGCATGCGGAGCGCGATCGAGCCGGCCATCACGACAGTTGCCCAGGCGAAGACGCGTGTCCAGTTGGCCATGAACGCCCGCAGAAACACGACGACCGTGATCGGATAGAGCATGCCCGACATCAACTGCCGGGTGATCTCCGACGCCTGGAAAGTTCCGCCGAAGAGCAGGAAGAACGGGTAGTGCAGATACGGAATCCCGAGCCCGTGGAAGAACTGGAAATCGACGCCACCCGTTTGGCCCGCCGCGATGCGGCGAAGCGAGTTGTAGAGCTGAAAAGGACCGTCGATGGCCGAGCCGTTGAAATGCAGCGCGGTCTCGAGGCCGCCGATGACGTTCAAAGACGAGAGCAGCACGAAGATCACGACCCAGCCGGCGAAGGCATACCCAGTCCCCGCCGCCGACGTGCTCGCAGGCGGAGCGTACTCTACTTCCGGTTGCGCCGTCGTCGTCATCGTTGCTCGCTACACGTGATGGAGTTTCGGGGCACCCGAACAAACCCCGAGAGAGGCATTATATTGCTCGCATGCCGAGTGCGGATTTCAATCTCCAGGCGCCCTTCCAGCCCGCCGGCGACCAGCCCAAGGCCATCGCCGAGTTGACGGCCGGTCTGGCGCGGGGCGACCGCTTCCAAACCCTGCTCGGCGTCACCGGCTCCGGCAAGACGATGACGGTCGCGAATGTCATCAAGGCTCACGGCCGTCCAACGCTGGTCCTGTCGCACAACAAAACGCTCGCCGCGCAGCTCTACGGAGAGCTCAAGAGCTTCTTCCCTCACAACGCCGTCGAATACTTCATCTCGTACTACGACTACTACCAGCCCGAAGCGTACGTGCCGACGACCGACACGTACATCGAGAAGGACGCGTCGATCAACGAGGATATCGATCGCCTGCGCCTGCGCGCGACGTCGAGCCTGATGGAACGGGAGGACGTGATCATCGTCGCCACGGTCTCGGCAATCTACGGCTTGGGCGACCCGGTGTCATATCGCGAGCAGATGGTGACGCTCACCCAGGGCCAGACGGTCGAGCGCGACGACATTCTGCGCTCGCTCGTGAAGATCCAGTACAGCCGGAACGACGTCGCGTTCGAGCGCGGCACGTTCCGTGTGCGCGGCGACACGGTCGAGATCTTCCCGGCGTACGAGGAGCAGGGCGTCCGCGTCGAGATGTGGGGGAATGAGATCGAGCGGATCTCGAAGATCGACACCTTGACCGGCGAAACGATCGCTGTGCTCGAGCGAGCAGCGATCTATCCGGCCAAGCACTTCGTCACCCAGCGCCCAACGCTCGAGCGCGCGGTCAAGCTGATTCGCGCCGAGCTGGCCGAGCGGCTCGCCGACCTGCGCGCGGCCGGCAAGCTCCTCGAGGCGCAACGGCTCGAGTCCCGCACGAATTTCGACGTCGAGATGATGCTCGAGATCGGCACCTGCGCCGGCATCGAGAATTACTCGCGCCACCTCGCCGGACGCGCCGCGGGCGAGCGGCCGGCGTGTCTCTTCGACTATTTCCCCGAAGATTTTCTCGTCGTCGTCGACGAGTCGCACGTCACCCTGCCGCAGATCGGCGGCATGTTCAATGGCGATCGCGCCCGCAAGCTGACGCTCGTCGATTACGGATTCCGCTTGCCGAGCGCACTCGACAACCGGCCGCTCATGTTCGACGAGTTCCTGGCGCTCACGCCGCGCGCGATCTTCGTGTCGGCGACACCGTCGGAGCTCGAGCTTCGGCTCTCCGAGGGCGTGGTGGTCGAACAGATCATCCGCCCCACCGGGCTGATCGACCCCGAGATCGAGGTGCGGTCAGTGCGCGGACAGGTCGACGATCTGTTGAACGAGATCCGCGCGCGCGAGCGCCGCGGCGAGCGCGTCCTCGTCACGACGCTCACGAAGCGAATGGCCGAGGACCTCACCGACTATCTGCAGCAGGTCGGCGTGCGCGTGAGATACATGCACTCGGACATCGATGCCATCGAGCGCATGGAGATCGTGCGCGGGCTGCGGCTCGGCGACTTCGACGTGCTCGTCGGCATCAACCTGCTTCGCGAAGGTCTCGACCTGCCCGAGGTATCGCTCGTCGCGATCCTCGACGCGGACCAGGAAGGGTTTCTGCGGAGCGACCGGTCGCTCATTCAGACCGTGGGGCGCGCGGCACGCAATGTCCACGGGCGCGCGATCTTTTACGCGGACCGGATCACGGGGTCCATGGCGCGCTGCATCGAGGAGACGAGCCGGCGCCGCGAGCTCCAGGTCCGCTACAACACCGAGCACGGCGTGACGCCGACCACGGTCAGCAAGAGCGTCGATCAGGTGCGGTTCATCACCCGTGTCGCCGACGCGCGCACGGAGCGCGAGGAGAAGCGAGTCGCCGAGCCGGCGCGCGGCTATGCCGTGATGGAGATCGAATCGCTCGAGAAGATGCTCGAGCAGCAGATGCGCGAGGCGGCGGCGGCGATGGACTTCGAGCTCGCGGCACAGCTTCGCGACCAGCTGTTCGAGGTTCGCGCCAAGCGCGACGGCGCGGTGAAGCGAGTGCCCGCCGGCACGGCGCGCGCGCGATAGCATGTCGCACCCGCCGATCATTCCGCCGCTCGCGGCGCATGGCCGACTCGCCTGCACCGAGGCCGAGCTCATCGCGTGGGGGGAATCGCTCGGCCGCGCGGTGACGCCGCCTCTGGTCATCACGATCGCCGGCGAGCTCGGGGCCGGAAAGACGACGCTCGCCAGGGCGATCTGCGGCGGCTATGGCGTGGCTGACGAAGTCACGAGCCCCACGTTCACGCTCGTGCATCAGTATCAGGCGCCGAAGTCGTCCGTCTACCACGTCGATCTGTATCGTCTGAGTGATCCCCGCGATCTCACGAACCTCGGCTGGGACGAGATGCTCGCCGAAGACGCGCTCGTGCTGATCGAGTGGCCGGAGCGCGCCGGGAACCGGATCCCGCACGTGCACCTGCCGATCAGTCTGCAGCACTTGCCCGACGAACCAGGTCGACGCCTCCTCTACGCGGGCGGCCACGTATGATCACGCTCGCGTTGGACGCGTCGACGTACGAGGGCGACGTCGCCGTGGTCGACGGCGCGCGCGTGCTAGCCGACGGGCATACCGCGATGAAGCGGGCCGACCGCGAGACGCTGATGCCGCTCGTCGGCGAGACTCTGCAACGCGCCGCGATCACTCCCCGTGCGATCGACCGCGTGATATGCGGGGCGGGACCGGGCAGCTTCACGAGCTTGCGAATCGCGGCCAGCATCGCGAAGGGCTTGACGCTTGGCCTTGGGAAGCCGCTGTTCGCGGTGCCGTCGCTCGCGCTCGTCGTGGGTGGCGCGCGGCTTCCCTCCGGACGGTACGTCGCCGCGCTCGATGCGCTGCGAGGAGAGGTGTACGTCGCACTGTACGACGTCCACGCCGCGGGCGACGTGATCGAGGTCGAGCGCGCGCGGCTCATCCCGGCGTCGGACCTGGAGCGTCTCGCCGCCGACAGCGAAGCGCGGATCGTGACGCCGCTGCAGATCGACGGCGCGATCCGGGCGCGGCCAATGGCGCGTGGCGTCGTACACCTGGCAGCGTGGATCCGTGACCATGGCGCGGTGGACGCGACGTCCTGGGAACCTTCGTACGGACGACTCGCCGAGGCGCAGGTTCGGTGGGAGTCGGCGCACGGAACGCCGCTGCCCACGGCATGAAGGTGATTGTGCAACCAGCCCGGCTCGTCGATGTGCCCGCGATCGTCGAAATCGAGCGCGCGGTGTTCAGCGATCCGTGGTCGGCGCAGTCATTTCGCGAAGCGCTCGGTCATCCGGCGGTGCATTTCTCCTGCGCATGTGATGACGGCGGCGATGTGCTCGGTTATGTTGTCGCGTGGTTCGTCGCCGACGAGGGCGAGATTGCGAACCTCGCGGTCTCGCGGCCGGCGTGGGGCGCAGGAGTCGGACGCGCTCTTCTCGATGCCGCGCTGTCGGAAGCGGCATCCCGTGGTGTCGGGGCGGTGTTTCTCGAGGTGCGCGAGTCGAACGAGCGGGCGCAGCGTCTGTACGCGTCGCGCGGATTCGAGCAGGTGGGACGACGTCGAGGCTACTATCGGCGTCCGATCGAGGACGCGATCGTGCTGCGGCGGTTGGAAGGACGAGGGAAGAGGGAAGAGGGAAGCGGGACGGCGTGAGTTTTCGAGCCGCGGTTGGCGGAGGTTCGGCTTCACCTCTTCCCCCGTCCCTCTTCCCCCTTCCCTCTACGCAACACTACACGTCGATGTGCGGGGATTTGCTTGCGCATCGACACGGACTGGATCATACCGTGAACGGCGAGGTCATGTACTCTCTCTCGCCAGGAGGAATCTGTGAGCCGTAGCTTGAACAAGGTCCAGTTGATCGGCAACCTCGGGAATGATCCGGAGGTGCGTTCGACGACTGGAGGCAATCGCGTCGCGACGTTCTCTCTTGCCACGAGCCGGTCGTGGAACGATGCGTCGGGAGCCAAGCAGGAAAAGACCGAGTGGCACCGGTGCGTCGTGTGGAACACCAAGACGTCGCAGCTGGCCGACATCGTCGAGCGCTATGTACACAAGGGCGATAAGCTCTACGTGGAGGGTCGGATCGAGTATCGCCAATGGCAGGACAAAGACGGCCAGACGCGGTACAGCACGGAGATCAACGTGCGCGAGCTGATCATGCTCGGCGGGGGCAAGGGCGGCGGTGATTTCGAGAGTGGCGAATCCGGAGCGCGCCGGTCGGTTGCTGCCGCACCCAAGGCGAAAGCTGCCGCTGGCGGCGAGGACTTCGAGGATTTCCCGAACGCCCTGGCCGACGACGACGACGATCTGCCGTTCTAAAGCAGCGCCGCGCACGACGCGGACCCGACGTAGGTCACACGTTGGGTCCGCGTCAATTTTTTGAACTGTCCAGACCGTTTCCATCCAGCCGGCCGGATCGTCAACGGCCAGAGGTAGGCGCCGTCTGCCTTCCGAGTCGAAGCTGGTCCCCACGAAACTCGCCTGGAGTTGATGCCATGCTTGTGCGGCCCGTCCGTATTCCACGACGCGGAGCGATCCTGCGCGCCGCTGGTGTGATGGCGATCGCGCTCAGCGCCGCCCGTCCGGACGCTCTGATCGCTCAGGTTCCGCAATCCGCCGTGCCCAGGACGCACACCGTCAAGCGGGGCGACACGTTGTGGGATCTTGCCCACGGCTACTTCGGCGATCCGTTCCTGTGGCCCGAGATCTATCGGTTGAACACCGATGTGATCGAGGATCCGCATTGGATCTATCCCGGCGAAGTGCTCAAGCTTCCCGGCGAGAACGTGGTTGCCGCCGCGCCCGCGCCGGTCGATTCCGCACCGAAGATCGCACAACCGGTGGTCACGCCGGCGCCAGCCGATACGGCCCCGGCCGCACTGCTCGAGGAGCCGAAGACGACCGTGCGGACCGGCGAGTACATCGCGGCGCCGTGGGTCGATGAGCAGGGCGGCCCGCGCGGCTACGGCCGCATCATGGAGAGCGCCGAGATCCCGGGAATCGCCTCGGCGGACCGGTCACGTCTTAAGCTGTACGATCGCGTGTTCATTGCCCCGCCCAGTGGCGCGGCGGCCTCCGGTCGCATGCGCTATCTCACGTACCGGCTGGGCCCCTCGTTCGAGGACTTCGGCCAGATCGTCATCCCGACCGGCATCATCGAAGTCGCGCAAGCGCCGCAGCCGGGTGATGCCGCGGTCGGTCGCGTGGTGAAGATGTTCGGCGAGGTCCTCCAAGGCCAACGACTCATACCGCTCGACAGCAGCGAGGCGCTGGCCACGGGACGCCCGTCGCCTGTGACGAATGGTCGTACGGGTCGCGTGCGTTGGATCCTCGAGGAACCCGTGCTGCCGAACCTGCAGAGCTACATCGTGCTCGACCTTTCGCGGCACGACGGCGTGACGACCGGCGATCAGATCGAGCTCTATCAACCGCGACAGCGACCGGATGAAACGCGCGAGCTCTCGCTGCCCGAGATCTACATCGCGCGTGCGCAGGTGCTCCGTGTCACGCCGTTCGGCGCGACGGCCGTGATCACCGCGCAGGACCAGCCCAAGATCGAGGAAGGCACCGCGGTGCGCGTCGCGGCCAAGATGCCGTAAGCCGCTGCGGCGCAGTAAATTTGGGCGACCGCCATGATTGCGATCGCCCAATTCTTCGCCATCTCGTGCTATCTCGGCGCCGCGGCCCTGGCCGCGGTGCCGTTCGCGCGTCCGGTGAAAGCGCCCGTCCGCGGCGTTGCCGCCGCGCTCGCCATCGGCGTCGCGGCACACGCCATCGGCCTGCTCGTCTTCTCGATTCAGTCCAGCTCAGTTCCAATGACCGGGCTTGGTCCCGCGCTGTCGTTCGCAGGTGCCACGCTGGCTTTCACTCTGCTGATCGTCGAGGTCCTGGCGCGCGACGTCAGCCTCACGCTGGTCGCCGCGCCACTGGCGGCAATCCCGACGGCATGCGCGAACTTCATCGGCATGACGCCCGGCCGGGGCGCGGAGGGTGTTCGCGGCGCGTGGCTCTTCGCGCACATCACGCTCAGCTTCATCGGCATCGCGGCGTTCGCCACCGCTGCCGCGGCGGGAATCATGTACCTCGTGCAGCGGCGCGAACTCAAGTCACGCCGGTTCGGCGCGATCTTTCGATTCTTTCCGCCGCTCGCGACCCTCGATCGGGTCAACCATCTTGCCGCGATTGCCGGATGGCTCGGTCTGACGCTCGGCGTCGTGCTCGCCGCGACGTATTCCGTGGAGTACCACGAGCTCAACCTGCCCCAACTCGTGTGGGGAATGGGGGCGTGGGTCGCCGTAACGTGCATCGCAATCGGCCGGATGGCGCGCGGATGGCAGGCGCAGCGCGCCGCGAAGTACTCGAGCCTCGCGTTCGTCGCCGTGCTGGTGCTGTACGTCGCTTTCCGCGTCGCGCGACCCGGCACCGGCCAATTCCTGTGATCTCGCCGTGAGCGCCTATCCACTCGTGCTCGACGGCGCGGCGGTGAACGCGCTCGTCATCGGCGGCGGTCGTGTCGCCGTGCGCAAGGTCACGGCGCTGCTCGACTCGGGCGCCCGGGTGCACGTTCTGGCGCCGATGGTCGATCGCGCGCTGGAGGATCTCCAGGCCCGACATGCATCGCTGACGATCACGCGCGAGCCGTACGCGGTTGGGCGACTCGGCGACGCGCTGCTCGTCGTTGCCGCCACCGACGACGCGCAGGTCAATGCCACGATTGCCTCCGAAGCGCGCACCTGCGGCAGGCTCGTGAACGTGGTGGATGCACCGGAGCTTGGGAACTGTATCACGCCCGCGGTACACCGCGCCGGCGAGCTCGTGGTCGCGGTGAGCGCGGGCGGCGTGCCAGCCGCCGCCGCGCGGATTCGCGATTCGATTGCCCACACCTTCGACGAGCGCTACTCGCAGGCAGTGCGCACGCTGGCCGATCTGCGCCGCGCGCTGCTCGACAGCGGCCGACGCGACCGTTGGCGCGCCGCCGCCGGCGCGCTGGTCACACCGGATTTTTGTGAGCAGGTGGAGTCGGGCCGGTTCGCAGACAGGGTCGAAGAATGGCGCTGACGCTCGTCGGGATCAGCTATCGCGCCGCCCCGCTCGACGTCCGTGAGCGACTCGCTTATCGCGCGAGCGAGGTTGCGCCGGCGCTCGACGAGTTCCGCGACCAGTCGGCCCGCGAGGCGGTGCTGCTCTCGACTTGCAATCGCACCGAGCTCTATCTCGTCGCCGACGAGCACGACCCGGCGCCCGCAGTGTGGGAGAGTTGGTCGCGACGAATCGGCGGCGATGCCTCGGGCTTGGGGTACGTTCGGCGGGACCGCGATGCCGTCGTGCATCTCTTCCGTGTTGCCTGCGGGCTCGACTCGATGATCCTCGGAGAGGCGCAGATCCACGGCCAGGTGCGTGACGCGTGGGAGCAATGCCGGTCCCATTCCGGCCCGGCGCTCAACCGACTGTTCCAGACTTCGCTCTCTGTCGCCGGGCGCGTGCGAAACGAGACGTCGATCGCACGCGGCGCCGCGTCCGTGAGCTCGGCCGCCGTGCAGCTCGGGAAGCAGATCTTCGGCTCGCTCGCCGGCAAGCGCGCCATGGTGCTTGGCGCCGGCGAGATGGCCGAGCTGGCGCTCGAGTGCCTGGCCGATCAAGGCGTGCGAGCCTCGATCGTCGCCAACCGTACCTTCGAGCGAGCGATCGAGCTCGCCGCCCGCTACGACGCGGTCGCGATGCATTACGATGAGTGCTGGGCAGCGCTCGCCGATGTCGACCTGCTCCTGTGCTCGACGGCGGCGCCGCGCGCCGTGGTGTCCGTCGAGCAGGTGCGACCTGCGTTGGCCGCCCGCGGCGACCGACCGCTTTGCATTCTCGATATCGCGCTTCCACGCGACGTCGATCCGGCGGTCGGCGAGCTCGGCAATGTATTCCTGTACAATCTCGATGACCTTCAGGCCGTCGTGTCGTCGAACATCGAACGTCGGCGTGCCGAAATTCCCACCGCCGAAGAGCTGATCTCCGCGGAAGCAGCTCGGTACTGGGACTGGCTGGCCGGGCTGGCAGCGGTTCCGGTACTCACCGAGATGCGTTCGCGGGCGGATGCGGTCCGAGCGCGCGAGCTGGCCGAGGCGCTGCGTCGACTGCCGAATCTGTCGGACGCGGACCGGGCCATTGTCGAAGAGTTGTCGAGATCCCTGATGAACAAGTTCCTGCACGAACCAACCGTACGATTGCGCGCCGCGGCGGCGAACGGCCGCGGGCTGGGAGCCGTCGACGCGGTGCGCTACCTCTTCGGGCTCGAGGGCGAAAAGCCGGAGACCGAGGCTGCCGATCCGACGACCAGCCAGCCGAGCGGCGGGCCGCGGGCATGACTCGACGCGCGTTGATCACGGGCGGGGCCGGGTTCATAGGATCGCACGTCGCTGATCGGTTTCTCCGTGAAGGGTGGGCCGTGCAGATCGTCGACGATTTGTCGAACGGCAAGCGCGAGAACGTGCCTGCCGCCGCGGAGCTGCACGTGCTCGACGTTCGGTCGCCGGAGGCGGCCGCGGTCGTCGAGCAGGGAGGGTTCGGTGTGATCGTTCATCTGGCCGCGCAGATGGACGTCCGGCGCAGCGTAGCCGATCCCACGTTCGACGCCAGCGTCAACGTGCTGGGTACGCTCAATCTCGTCGAGGCGCTCCGGCGGTCGCGGAGCCCGGCCGCGACGCGCTTCGTGTTCGCATCGACCGGTGGTGCACTGTACGGTGATCTCGCGACGCCGCCGAACGCCGAATCCACGCCCAAGGAGCCCGACTCGCCTTACGGGATCGACAAACTCGCCGCTGAACACTTCCTGGCGTACTATGCTCGCATTCACGGCTTGGACACCGCGACGGTTCGCTTCGCGAACGTTTACGGGCCACGTCAGGACCCGCACGGCGAGGCGGGCGTCGTCGCCATTTTCTGCCAGCGCATTCTGGACGGCCGCCCGCTCACGGTGTTTGGCGACGGCACGCAGACGCGCGACTACGTGCACGTGAGCGACGTCGCCGAAGCGACGTTCGCCGCGTCCACGAGGCCGCTTCCGGCTCCCGGCGGCATCGACGCGCGGGCGTTCAACGTCGGCACGGGCGTCGCGACATCCGTCGTGACCCTGGCGAGCACACTGCGCACCGTGGCCGGTGCGGAGGTGCCGATCGAGTTCGCGCCCAGGCGCGCCGGCGAACAACAGCATTCGTTCCTCACCATCAGCAAGGCGCGTGCGGCGCTTGGATGGTCCCCGCGGGTTGCGCTCCGCGACGGACTTGGCGACACCTTCGCATGGTTTTCGAGTCCCGCCGAGAGTTCACTCACTTCCCGTTCCTGATTTTCTATCGTGACAATCGCTCCATTTCTGCTGCAGGCGTCGCGAGGCGCCGTTCCGGCAACACCGGTCGATCTGGTGATGAGCGCGACCACCGTGACGCAGGTCGTGCTCATCCTGCTCGCGTTCCTGTCGCTCCTCAGCTGGGCGATCATCTTCGGGCTGTGGCGTTCGCTCGCCCGCGCGGGCAGCGCCGCCGAAAAGTTCTGGCAGGAGTTCGAAACGACGTCTCGGTTGGACGAGGCGGGCGCGCTGGCCAAGCGTGCACGACCCAGCGCGCTGCCGCGGCTCTTCACGCGGGCAATGCATTTCGTGGCCGACGCGCGCGTGGCGAACCAGCAGGTGCGCGAACGCGCGACGCCGGCGGGCGGTGACGCGCCGTCTGAAGCGACGTTGAGCGGCTCGCAGATTGAAACTCTCCATCTGTTGCTCGACACGCAGGCTTCGGATGAGCGCGATCGACTCGGGCGCTTTCTCCCCTGGCTCGCCACGATCGGGTCGGTCAGTCCGCTCATCGGACTGCTCGGCACGGTGCTCGGCGTGATCGAGGCGTTCCTCGGCATCGCGTCCAAGGGATCAGGCAATCTCTCGGCGGTCGCCCCGGGCGTCGGTGAAGCGCTCACGGCGACGGCCGCGGCGCTCGCGGTCGCGATTCCGGCCACCTTCGGCTACAACATCTTCGCGAGCCGACTCAATCGATTCGATGGCCGGATGGAGCGGTTCGGCACGGCGGTGATCGCCTTGCTCGTGCGCGAAGGACGGATCTGAGATGCCGCGCCAGCGCCGGCGTCATCGTTACGAGCTCAACGCGGACGTGAACGTCGTCAGCCTGATCGACGTCATGCTGCTCCTGCTCGTGATCTTCATGATCACGGCGCCCCTGATGCAAGGCGGGGTCGACATCAACCTTCCGTCCGCTGAATCGAAGCCGCTCGAATCCAAGGACGGGCTGGGCATCACCGTGAACAGTCGCGGCGACATTTACGTCGAGGATCAGAAGTACAGCCTGCGCGAGTTCAAGGTGGTCTTTCCGAGCATGAAGAACCGAACGCGCGCCGGCGTGTATCTCCGGGCTGACCGGACCGTCGGCTACGGCGTCGTCGTGCAACTGCTCGCCATCATGGCCGGACAGGGAGTCACCAACGTCGCGCTCGTCACCGAGCCGGAGGAGATTCGATAGTTGTGACTGCAGCGGCGGACCCGCGACTCTCTGGGGGAATCCTGGCTTCCGTGCTGTTGCACGGTGGGCTGGTCGGGGCGTTCCTGCTGCTTCGTCCGCCCGCACCGCCGCCGTCGCCGCCCTTGTACAAGGTGCATTTGATCGCGGCGCCCCCGGGCCCTCGGGCGATTGGCGCGGTGCAGGAGTCCCCTCAGCCGACGACGGAGAAGCCGCCGACGCCGACGCCGGCGAAAGTGACCCCCACTCGACCGGTGCCGGCTCCGCCGAAGGCCAAGGTGAAGCCGCAACCCAAAGTGAAAGCGGCGACGCCTCCGCCCGCGCCGCAGAAGGCCCAGCCGAAAACCGAAGCGCCGCAACCCGTTGCCGGCGGTGGCGAGACGGGCGGGAAGGGCGCGGACGTGGCGAACGTCGATACGCCCGGCATCGAGTTTCCGTATCCCGGTTACACCAACAACATCGTGCGGCAACTGATCATCTACCTCGGCCGGACCGCGGCGCGCGACACGGCGGTCGTGCGCTTCGTCATCCGTCGCGATGGTACCGTCGATCCGGAAAGCATTCGGCCGATCGCCGGATCCAGTTACTCGTTTACCCAACGGGCGCTTGCCGCGGTCGAAGCCGCGGCGAACGCGAAGGTCTTCGGGCCGCTGCCGCCCGGCTTTCGAGAGGACATCCTTCCTGTGACATTCCGATTCACCCCGGCACTCTTCCGATGACGCGGACCGCCCGTGCAACGCTCTTCGCGCTCGCCGTTCTGGCCCTCGCCGCGCCGCACGTCGCCCGCGCGCAGGACACGACCTTCCGCGGCATCACGCTCGTCGGCGCGTACGACCCGACGCGCGACAAGATCTCGATCGTCGTCATGCCGGTGTCCGGCGCGTACGGCGATTCGGTGCGCACGATCGTGCAGCGCGATCTCGACTACAGCGATCGATTCAACGTGATCGCGATCGACAGCGCCGATCCGTCGGCGCTTCGCGGCACCGGCGCCGCCGCGCGCCTGAATTACCAGCTCTTCGCGAGACTCGGCGCGTCGGGCATCGTGCAGATCACGCCGGCCGGCAACGGGCTGCACGTCGTGCTGCACGACGTCGCGCGGTCGCAGGTCGTCAACATCGCCGATTTTGCGCTGCCCGCGACCGGCCTCGGTCGGGACTGGCGCATGGCCGTTCACCGCGCGTCCGACGAGATCGAACGGTGGATGACGGGACGGCCGGGCATCGCGTCCACGCGGATCGCCTATCTCCGCGGCCGCTTTTCCATGCGCATCGTCGACAGCGACGGCGCCGACGAGATCACCGTACCCACGGACTCGAATCCGGTCTCGCCAGCATGGAACCCGGCGGGGACGACGCTCGTGTACTCGACGTACGGCTCCGTCGGCTCACGCCTGGTGCTGATCGACCTCGCGACGGGTCGCTCGCGCACCTTGGCGGCGGCACCGAGGAACAGCCAGTACATCACACCCGAGTTCATGTCCGACGGCAACTCGATTTTGTTTGCCCGGGCTGGAGAGGAAGGCTCCGACATCTACAGCATCGGCCTCTCCGGCAGCGACGCGCCGCGGCGGCTGACGGTGGGTCGAGGTGCGATCAACACGAACCCGACGCCGAGCCCGGACGGCCGTCGCATCGTTTACGTCAGCAACGTGTTAGGCCGGCCGGAGTTATATATTATGGACTCCGATGGAACGAACGCGGACGTCCTCACCAACTACGATTTCAGCGAGAACAACTATCGATCCGATCCGGACTGGTCGCCCGACGGACGTCTGATCGCGTATCAGGAGCGTCTTGGTGGCCGGTTTCAGATCCGTACGATCCGGGCATCCGGGGGCACACCCAAACAGCTCACGAGCGAAGGCGACAACGAACAGCCGTCCTGGGCGCCCGATGCCCGGCACCTCGTGTTCACGTCGACTCGCACCGGGGTCCGTCAGCTGTGGATCATGGACAGCGAATCCGGACGGGTACGACAGCTCACGAAATCGGCGGGCTCCAGGCTTGCCGCGTGGTCGGGGAGGTTGACGGGCGGAGGGCAGTGATCAAGAACCTGCAATGTTCGTTTTCATATCTCACCCTTACCTACCTACTTGAGAGACCCGAAATGACTCACGCTCGACGGATCGCAGGTCTGACGACGGCGATGCTGTCCGTACTGGTAGTCGACGCCTGTCACAAGAAGCCAGCGCCGGCGCCGGTGCCCGTCACGCAAGCATCGAACTCCGACAGTGCCGCCGCCGCGCGCCGCCGCGCGGACAGCATTGCCGCAGCGGAAGCCGCGGCGCGCCGGCGCGCCGACAGTGTCGCTGCCGCCGAAGCCGCGGCGCGCGATGCGGCAGCGAAGGCCGCCGGTGCCCGCGCAGCGCTCACGGCGATGGTCCATTTCGACTTCGACAAATCCGAGCTGCGTCCCGAGGACCGCGCCGTACTCGACTCCAAGGTGCCGATTCTGCAGGCCAATCCGGACGTGAAGATTCGCGTCTCGGGCCACACCGACGAGCGTGGGTCCGACGAGTACAACCTCGCCCTTGGCCAGCGCCGCGCCGCGGCGGCGAAGGAGTACCTCGTGCAACGCGGCATCTCGGATTCGCGCATCGAGACGGTGAGCTATGGGGAGGAGCGTCCCATCGCCCAGGGCTCGGACGAGTCGGCCTACGCGCAGAATCGTCGCGACGAGTTCGAGATCACTTCGGGACCGCAAACGCTCAAGGCGCCATGAGATCCGGGCGGATCGTCGCCCTCGTCGCTCCGGTCGTGCTTTCGGGCACGACCGGGTGTCTCGCATCCAAGGGCGATATTCGACTCATCCAGGACGAGCTTCGGGTGACTCGCGCCCAGGTGGCGACCGGCGATTCGGCGATCCTCCGCGCCGACGCGGCGCGCCAGGCACAGTTTGCCCAGTTGGCGGCGACGCTCGACCGCGTGAACGATTCTTTGCGCGTGCTCACCACCCGATTCGCCCTGTTCCAGGCCAATGCCACCGGTGAGTTCGACGCGATGGGCAAGCAGATCGTCCAGGTTCAGGCGCTGCTCGGACAAACCACGCGCAACATGCAGGACGCACGCGCACAGCTCGAGGCGCTGCGTGAGCAGGGAACCTCACCCGCTTCCACCGCCAGTCCGGTGCCGCCCGCGACGGGAGCGGACACGTCGCAGCGTGCTGGCGGACCGGGGCCCGCGACGCTGTTCACATCGGCAATCGATGCGTTCAAGAATGGGAGCTACCGCACGGCCCGGTCGGGCTTCGAGGATCTGGTGCGGACGTATCCCGATTACGAGCAGACGCCCCGGGCCCAGGTGTACATTGGAGACAGCTACAGGAGCGAGGGGAACACTGCCGCGGCCGACTCGGTATACCAGCTCGTCGCGGCCAAGTATCCCAACAACCCGGTTGCGGCTTCGGGACTCTACAAGCACGGCCTGATCCTGTGGGATGCGAACAAGCGAGAAGAGGCGCGCATCGTCTTCAACCGCCTCATTCGCGACTATCCCAGATCGGATGAGGCTGAACTCGCGAAGTCGAAGCTGAATCCGTGAGAATGAGGCCACCGCAGGGATGCCGATTCCGAAGTCACCGACGGGGGAAATGCCGTTCCTCGACCACCTCGAGGAACTCCGCTGGCGAATCATCTATTCGTTGGTGGCCGTCATCGTCTGCGTCGGAATCGGCTTCTACCTTTCGGTCCGCTACGACGTCGTAGGCCTGCTCGCACGACCGATCCTCCCGCTGATCCCGGAGCACCGGCTCGTCTACACGCACCCCAGCGAAGGCTTCACCGTGATTTTGAACGCGGCGATGACCTTCGGCTTCGTGCTGGCGTCGCCCGTCATCATTTATCAGGTCTGGGCGTTTCTCGCGCCCGCGCTGCATCGGAGCGAGAAGCGGGTCGGACTCGGCGTGCTGTTCAGCGGTGTGCTGCTGTTCGTCGCCGGTGCGGCGCTGGCGTACTTCGTCGTCGTCCCGCTCGCTTTGCCCTGGCTGTTCGGGTTCGCCGGGCCGTCGCTTGTGCCGCTGATCACCGCCGAAGACTATTTCAGCTTCATCTTTGCGATGGTGCTGACCTTCGGTTTGAGCTTCGAGCTGCCGATCGTCGTGCTCGCGCTGGCCGCCCTCGGCATCGTGACGCCGCAGTTCCTCTCCAAGTACCGCCGGCACGCCGTGGTGCTCATCATCATCATCGGTGCGTTCCTCACGCCGGGCGACATGGTGTGGACGACCATCGCGCTGTC
>DATJIZ010000191.1:0-19172 GCA_035492735.1 Gemmatimonadaceae bacterium
TGTCGACGCTGGGCACGCTCAACGGATCGATCCTCACGAACCCGCGCGTGTTCTTCGCGATGGCGGCCGACGGGCTCCTCTTCCGCAAGATTGCCGCGGTGCATCCGAAGTTCGAGACGCCGTACGTGGCGATCGCGCTCACTGCGGTGCTCGGGATCATCTTCGTGCTGCTGCGCACGTTCGAGCAGCTCGCCGACACGTTCGTCACGGCGATCCTGCCGTTCTACGCACTCGGCGTGGCGTCGATCTTCGTGTTTCGCCGGCGGGCGTCGAGCGACTACGCGCCGCCCTTCCGCGCGCCGCTGTACCCGATCGCGCCGATCGTGTTCGTGCTGGCGACGATCTACCTGCTGGCGAATGCGCTGATCGACCCGAGCAGTCGCTGGGGAACGCTGGCGATCTTCGTCGTCATCCTGCTCGGGATTCCAGTCTACTACGCGACGGTTGGGCGGCGGCCGCCAGGGTTGCGGGAGCCGGCCGTGGCGCACGGAGACTGAGCTGGCGTTCCTCCACGCCGCGCGCGCCTCGTTAGAAAATCTTCAAGTTGATGTACTTCCGCGGATTCGCCTTGATGTCCGCGATCAGCGAGTCGAGGCGCTGGACCGAGTGGCGGAGGTCGGAGTAGAGCAGGGAGTCGGTGAGCAGCTTACCGACGGTGCCGTTGCCGTTTTGCGCCAGCGTCAGGAGTCCGCGAAGCTGCCTGTTGGTCGAATCGAGATTCGCCACCAGCCTCGCCGAGTTCTCGCTCGTTTGCCGGAGATGGGTCATCGTGGCGGCGAGCTGCGCCGAGTCGACCGCGTTGCTCATGTGGGTCGCCGCGTCGCGAAACGCCGCCATGGTCTCGCTGATGTTGCGGTTTTGCTGTGCGATGACACCCTGAAGCTGCACGGACAGGGCGGCGGCCGAAGTCATGGTGCGATTGAGCTGCTTGAGCGTGCCGGCTTCGATCACCTGCTGCTGCAGCGCGTGCATCAGCACCGAAACGCTCTGTCCGATGGTATCGACCCGGTTCATGATCTGGCCGATGTCCGCGGCGGCGGGTCCGGGCGGCACCGTGTCGCCGGGCGAATACGAGGTCGCGGGGACGGGTATCGGCGGCATGAGCGCCACCGCCACGTCGCCGAAGATTCCCACCGGCTTGACGATCGCCGTCGATCCTTTCGGGACCGTGTACTGATCGTCGATGCGCAGCATGACGTCGAGGTAGCCGTCGCGCCGCAAGTTGACGTCGCCCACGTAGCCGACGCTGACGCCCGCCAGCAGCACGGGCTGGCCCTGCTTGAGGTTCTGGCCCCACGCGAACCGCGTGTAGAGCGGATATCCGGACTTGAGACCGCCGCGCGCGAGCCAGAGCGTCCCGAGGATCAGGACGACGACCGCAACTGTGATGAGGATTCCGACGGTGACTTCGTCGCGACGTTTCATGTCTGGAGGAAAGGTGCCAGTACGCCCGCCGTCAGGGCATCGAGTACCAATACCGTCACAGAGGTGATCACGACCGCGCGCGCGGTCGAGCGACCGACACCCTCCGCACCAGCCTCGGTAATGTAACCTTCGTAGGAGCAGACGAGCGCGATCGCCATGCCGAACATCATGGCCTTGAGCAAACTATAGACGACCTGGAACGTGCCGAAGCCGAGCCGCAGTCCCGTGATGAAATCCTGCGCCGTGACGTCGGTCAGGCGAACGGAGACGAAGTACGCGCTGAGGAGTCCCGTGGCGTCGGCCAGGATGACGAGCGTCGGCAGCATGAAGGTCGCGGCGAGCAGGCGCGGCACGATCAGAAATGCGACCGGGTCGTAGGCCAGCGTCTCGAGCGCGTCGATCTGCTCGGTCACCCGCATGGTGCCGATCTCCGCGGTCATGCGTCCGCCGACTCGGCCGGTCAGTACGAGCCCGGTGAGGAGTGGTCCCAGCTCGAGCACGATCATCAACCGGCTGGCCAGGCCGATGATCGACAGCTCCACGCCCGGAAAGAGCTGGTAGCGCGTCTGCAGCGCGATGACGCCGCCGATGAACGCAGCGACGATCACGGTGAGCGGCACCGAATCGACGCCGATGTTCTTCATCTGGCGGATCGTCTCGGGGACGTACGTCGCGGGATCGCCGAAGCCCCGGATGATGTCGCGAAAGAAGTACGACCGCAGCCCGATGTCGCGGAAAATCGAGATCCAGCTTCTCGTGATCCGTCGGAAAAACCGGATCGACGTTCGCTGAACGACGGGGAATGCCTGGGTTTCTTTTGCGAACGGGGGAGGGGGTGGTCCGCTCAAGTACGCACCCGGGCCAAGAGGACGAGTCCCATCAGCCCAAAGATCGCCGCTGGAATCCACGCCGCCAGATCCGGCGGAATGACGCCCTTGCCGCCGATTGCCCGCGTGAGCTGAATCATCAGCAGAAAGATCATCGTCGTGGCAAGGCTTACGGCAATCCCGTACGCCGAACCGCCGCGCTGCGTGCTGGTAGCGAGCGGCGCCCCGAACAGCGCGATGATGATGCAGGTCGCCGGGATCGCGATCTTGAGCGCTCGCTCCACGCGCAGCACGTTGGCGTCGCCGCCGGATCGCTCGAGCGCGGTGATGAACCGCGTCAGCTCCTCGTAGCGCATGTCGTGCGGATCGCGGGCCTTGGCCATCATCTCGGCGGGCCGCTCGGTGAAATGCGCGTCCCGCGCCGTGGCGAACGAGATCGTCAGGTTGGCCCCCGAGTCGCTCACGATGTGCATGTTGCCGTTCTGCAACAGCCACCGCTGGCGCCGTGCATCATACAGCGCCTTGTCGGCGCTCAGCAGGTACGTCGGATAGGCCGGCCCGGCGCCCTTGCGCTCGATCTGCAACTGGTTGATCCGGCCCGAGTCGGTCCGCAGCTCCCAGGCCTTGTACACGCGCCCGTATTCGCCGGCGAAGGCGAAGTTGTACCGATTGGTGCCGATCTGCGCTTTGTCCTCCTGCAGCAGTGCGCTCCGTCGCTGGTTGGTGATCGGAACGATTTCACCCAACCCGAGATCGAGGCCGCAGGCGAGGACCGAGCCGATGAGGATCGGCAGGACCAGGCGGTAGAAGCTGATCCCCGTCGCCTTGGCCGCCGTGACCTCCGAGTGCCGGGTGAACGCGCCGATCGAGAACACGGTCGCGAACAGTACCGCCGCCGGCAGCACCATGAACATCGAGTCGGGAATCCAGTACAGGTAGCTCAGCGCAATGTCCGACGTCGGGATCTGCCGGTCGAGATAGCCCTGCACGTGATCCGTCAGATCGATCACGATGAGCAAAACCGGGAAGCCGAGCGCGGTCACGAGAAAGATCTTCGCGAACTCGCTGAACACGTAGCGATCGAGCGGGCGGAGCAAGTGCTTCATGCGGCGCTCGTCTCCCGCTCCACGCGGTCGCGGCGAGCGAGTCGCGCGAACCAGGCCCGCGTGGCGTCGAGCATCTCGTGGAAGTTGCCGCCCCGGGTCGTGACGCCTTCGTGTCCCATGCGCGCCACGAGGACGAGGCCCACAGCCAGGAACAGGATGTTGTCCGCCCACATCGCCCAGAACGGCGAGATGATGTTGTGATTCGCGAGGGACTCGCCGCCGATCAGGCCGATGTAGTAGACGGCGAACACCACGAAGCTGACCCCGATCACGAGCCCCACACCGCCGCGCGGGAAGCGCAGTGCGATCGGCGCGCCCACGAGCACGAACACGATGCACGCCGCGGCGAGCGAGAACTTCTTCTGGATCTCGACGCCGTAGCGATTCCGCCAGTGCCGTGCGTCGTCGAGCCGGATCTTGGCGTCGCTCACCTCCATCATGATCTCCGACTGCACGTCCTTCTTGGCGGTGTCGGCGGCGATCGGAGTCCCGCCCGGCGGCGTGGGCACCGCTGCCGACGGCACGCCCGCCGCGGGCGTCAGCGGAACCGGCGGTGCCTGGCCGGCCGGCTGACCGGGCGCGGCGGCGCCCCTGCCCGCTGCGGCAGCGCCCGATGCAGTCGTCTCGGGAATGAACGCGCCGGCCGGAATCTGATTACGCCCGACGTGCCTGATGATCCCGTTGACGATCACCCAGACGGAGTCGCCGAGCTTGGCCAGCTTTGCCTTGGAGATCGAGTCCTGCTTGCGCGCGAGGGCCGCCTTCGCGGTGTCCTGCAGCTTTGCCGCGCTCGTGTCCTGGTGCTTGGCGGTCGTGTCCTGGCGTTTGCTCGTCGTGTCCTGTCGCTTGCTCGCGGTATCCTGCCGCTTGCTCGTCGTATCCTGCCGCTTGGCGGTCGTGTCCTGCTGCAGAACGAGGATCCCATCAGCGTGCGGCAGCTCCGCGGCGCTCGCGGATTGGACGTGGAGGTATTTCCTGATGAACCGACAATACACCGCGCCGATGCCACCGGCCTTGGTGATCACCGGCTCCTTCGGCTCGGGACGCTTGTCGCCGTGCTCGTGCATCACCCGCCATACGCCGCGTACGCTGTCGGCGTAGGCCCGCTGGAGCGCCCGATTCCGCGCCTCGAACTCCTGCTGCATCTCGCACACGGACATCTCGCGCTCGCCTTTCGCCGCCGTATCGGCGTTGATCGACTGAAACGAGTTCGCGACGTCGCGTACTTTCAGCTGGTCCTGGCGGTAGTAAATGCGGTCGAGCTGCTGATTCTGATCGGTCGGCACCGTCATCATCATGCCGTGGTACAGATGCATCCGCAGGTCGCGCTTGTTGGGGGCGAGCTCCAGCGTGCCGCTGTCTGCGTAGATCGTGCGACGGCGCTTGGCGTCGCTCACGTCGTAGATCGTCACGTCGCGCATGCGGCCGTTCTGGTCGCGATCGATGTACCCGGCGCGCAGGTAGAGCTGACCCTCCTTGACCGTGTTGATCACCTGCTCCTTGAGGGCGAACGTCGGCTTGGTCCGCAGGATGGCCATCTGCAGGGTCGCGAGCTCGTGGTTCGAGCGCGACAGCACCTGGTCGTTGAACCAGAGCATGAAGACCGCCAGGATGACGGACGATACCAGAGCCGGGCGCATCAGCGACCGGGTCGATACGCCGCCCGCCTTGAGCGCGGTGATCTCGTTCTCCGACGCGAGGCGGCTGAACGCAAAGAGGACGGCCACGAGCACGGCCATCGGCAGCGTCATGGCGACGGTGAACGGGATCGACAGCAGGAAGAACTCGGTGATCACCTGCCACGACAGCCCGCGGCCCACGAGGTCGCCGAAGCGCCGCGCGATGTATTGAAGCAGCATGAGCGACGTCAGGGCCGAGAGCGCGAACACGAATGGCCCGACGTGCTCCTTGAGGACGTAGCGACTGATTATCTTCACGTTGGGTACCGGACTGGCCCGACGCTGCGGAACTTCAATCGCTCCACAGGGTTGTACGGCCGTGCCTGGCCTGTATATTCCACCCGCCGCCTGCTCGAATTCAAGGTCGCACTCGAGGTGAACGGCGTCGATCGCTCTCCCAGCGACGACTGACCTCAGGCACGAGCCGTCGGCGGGTTCCTACCCCACCGCAAGGGTTTGGTGCGTTCCCCCCCCTTTCTCGCCTCGTCGCGGATTCTGGCCGGCGCGCTGCTCGTGCTCGCGGCGCCGAGGTACGTCTCGGGGCAGGGGCCGCCAGCCGACACCGCGAAGAAGCCACCGACCGACACGACGCGCCGCATCCCATTGATGCCGCGTCCGCCGGCGGACACCGACACGAGTCGGCGATCGAGCACCACGGTCATTCCCGGCCTGGACCTCCCGGTGCAATTCGATCTCCGGATCGAGGGCAAGAAGGAGCGCGACCGCAATCTCCGGTGCAACTCGCTCGAGGCGATCCAGGTGAGCGAGGTCTCGGGGTGCAGGGCCGGCTTCCTGCCCCTCAACCTGGACTTTCGCGGAACGCTCAAGACGGCTGGCGTGATCGGCGATCGCGTGCACGTGAACGTCGACTACGACATGCAACGCGAGTTCGATGCGTCGAACACCGTCTCGCTGTATTACGAGGGTGCCGCCGGATCGCACTGGCGGCGGGTGGACGTGGGCAACATCGCCTTCGCTCCGCCGTCGTCGCGGTTCATCACGTCGTCGCTGCCCAGCGGCAATTACGGCTTTCAGATCACGAACCAGTTCGGGGCGCTGCGCCTCAAGTCGATCTTCGCCACCCAGACCGGGAACGTGGTGCAGAACCGCCAGTTCACGATCGGCGCACGCACCCGGCAGACGAACGAGCGTGACATCGACGACTACCAGATCGAGCGGCTTCGATTTTTCTTCACGATCGATCCGGCGCTCTTCCGCGGTGCATACCCCAACATCGACATCCTCGACCGCGCGCAACTGAGGCGACTCGCTGCCTCGCTGCCCGACACGCTTCGGCCCACGCGCGTGCTGCTGTACCGGCTGCAGTTCGGCACGCAGCCGCAAAATCCCAAGGGACCGCGGTTCCGGGTGCGCGGCGCGCAAACGAGCGGCACGCAGACCTATGACTTGCTCCGCGAAGGCGTCGATTACGTCATGGATCCTTCGCTGCTGTGGTTCGCGCTCGTGCGGCCGCTCAACGAGACCAACGAGCGCCTGGTCGTCGCCTATAACGTGCGGATCAACGGACGCGACACGATCTGGACGAGCACCGGCGGCACGCCCGATCTCCAGTACGTGCCGACGCGGGAACAGGTCGCCAATCTGGTGATGGATCCGAACGTCGGGCCGTCGTCGCCGGCATTCCGCAACGAGATCCGCTCGATCTATCGCGTGGCCGGCGACAACCTCATCCGGCAGACCGCGCAGCTTCGCGTCGTGACCGGGAGCGGCCTGCTCGAGCATCCGATCGCCGGCAACGACGCCACGTTCCTGCAGATGCTCGGCCTCGCGCAGCCGACGAACCCGGCCGCGTTCGACTTTCAGAACCGGCTCTGGCCACGCGAGAGCGACGGCGTGTTCAACCTCGGCGCCGGCGCGGCGGACATCAGAAACGGCCAGTCGCTCGACGTGGCCAAGGTGATCCGGGACTACTTTCTGGTACTGCCGTCGCTGCGGCCGTTCAGCGCGCGCGATTCGGGGCTCGTCGTGCCAGGCAATCCCACGAACGACGCGATCTATACGATCCCCGGCGAGTATCTGTACTCGCAGCAGCATCCGGCCGGGCTGTATCGCTTCCACCTCAAGTACGACATCGCCGGCAGCGACGAAGGTGGCGCGCTGACGATCAACGCGGCCCAGATGCGGCCCGGCTCGGAGCGCGTGCTGCTCGACGGCCGTCCACTCGTGCGCGACCTCGATTATCGCATCGACTACGACCTCGGCCGGCTGGAATTCATGCGGCCCGACACGCTGTTCGCGAGCGAGCGGCACGTCGACGTTCGGTACGAGGAGAATCTGAGCTTCGGCGCCTCCCCGATCACCCTCGCCGGGTTCGTGAGCGAGCTGCCGGTACCGCACGGAACGCTGAACTTTCTCGCGATCAACCAATCGCAGCGCACGTCGTTCACCCGCCCGCAGCTCGGCTTGCAGAGCAACTCGACGCTCACCACCGGCGCGACGGGACAATTCAACTGGGATGCGCCGGCACTCACGCGATTGGTGAGTCGGCTGCCGTTCGGCGAGACCAAGGCCGCGTCGCACATCTCGTTGATCGGCGAGATCGCGACGAGCCACCCGCAGTTCGCCGCCCGCAACCAGGGCGATGCGTTCGTCGAGACGTTCGAGAACGGCGGCGGCTTCTCGGTGGCGCTGTCCGATCAGGCCTGGTATTACAGCAGCCTGCCGGCATACGGTTCGTCGCTCCGATCGCGCTTCGGTCCGGGATTCTTCGAGCCGGCCAACGCTTCAACGCTCGTCTGGCAGACGAACGTGCAGACGCCGACCGGCCGGCGCATCACGCTGCGTCGCAGCGAGATCGATCCGCTGCTCAGGACCGTTGGCACGGGGCTCGAGCTCAACGAGCCGGCGCTCTGGCTCACGCTGCTCCCGCTCGACCAGACCGGAAAGTACAATCGGTCCACGAAGCAGTACGACTGGACGACGAGCACGATCTCGGGCGGCCGGCGCTTCCGCAGCATTCGCACCGTGCTCAGCCCCACCGGGCTCGATCTCACGCGCAACGAGTTCTTCGAGTTCTGGACGCTGCTCGACCCGAGCGCCGGCGAGAAGAATCCAACGCTCATCTTCGACTTCGGCGACGTCTCGGAGAACTCGGTGAGCTTCGGCCCCGACACGCTGAAGATCACGCATAACGCGAACGGCACCGTCGATAGCGTGTACTCCGGCCGCAAGCTGCAGGGTTTCGATCGGCTCGACAGCGAGCGCGATCCGTTCTCGCGCGCGTTCAACGCGGACGTGAACGACACCGGACTTCCGGGCGATGTCGTCGATACGATCGTCGTCGTCGACGGCTCGACGGTGCGACGCGAGACGCAGGTTCGGATTTGTCGCGGGGCCGCCGGCGCGCTCGACGTCATCGGCGACCCGCGCACGAACTGTACGGTCGCCAACGCCAAGCTCGACGAAGAGGACATCGATCTCGACAACGCGCTCAACTTCGCGAGCACCGAGCGCGAGAATGAACGCGTGCTGCGCTACATCGTCGATCTGGGCAATCCGGCGACGTACAAGCGACTTGGCGGGACCTTCACCGATACGGTGTACGAGCGCGGGCTTCCGCAGCCGCGCACGCGCCGGTGGGTGCTGGTCAGCGTCCCCTTCAAGTCGCCCGCGGATTCGCTGAACGACGTCAACCGCAGAAAGATCCGCGCGCTGCGACTGACCATGGTCTCTGGTCAGTTGGACGACCCCGAGACGCCGATACAACTTCCGATCGCCGAGTTGAAGCTCACCGGCGCGCCCTGGCTGGACCGAGACAGCCGGACACTGGCCGGCATCGCCGGGATCCGGCCCGTTGGCGGATTCGTGATCACGTCGACGATCGGCACCACCGATTCCAGCGCCGCCATCGTCTATCAGCCGCCGCCCGGCGTGGGCGACCAGCCCGACGTGAAAGGCGCGCAGTTCCAGGGCGGACTGACGCCGATCAACGAGAGCTCGATGCGCATCCAGGCGGGCAGCCTGGACCTGTTCAATCGCGCCGAGGCGTATCTGCGCTTTCCGACCGGGCCGCAGCATTTTCTCGGATTCGAGCGGCTGCGCGTGTGGGGACGCGGCCGCAAAGTTGGCTGGGGCCAGGGCGGCGAGCTCCAGATGTACGTCAAGGTCGGCCGCGACGAGAACAACTTCTACATGTACCGGTCGCCGGTGAACGCCGGCCAGACGCAAGCCGCCTGGACGGACCTCGACGTCGACCTCTCGCGCTTCGTCGACCTTCGGCGAAAGATCCAGGCGGCCTATCTCGCCGGCAAAACGGAATCGATCGCCTGCACGGGCGTCGACTCGGCGATCATCGCCGCGTCACCGGTCCCGGGCGGCACGGTCGCACATCCCTTTGCCGCGTGCGCGGACGGCTACATGGTGTACACGATCGATCCGGCGGTGACCGCGCCCAATCTCGCGGCTGTGCAGGAGATCGCCGTGGGCATTTTACGCGTGGGCGGTGGTGGTCCCGGCGGATCGATGATCACGACGGCGGACACGCTGGAGCTCTGGGTCGACGACATTCGGCTCGAGCATCCGACGAACACGACCGGTGTGGCCGGACAGATCGGACTCGCCATGAATGCGGGCGACTTCCTGGACCTCAGGCTCAACGTCAGCAATCGCAACCCGAACTTCCGCCAGCTCGGCGAGGAGCCGTCGTTCCTCGGCGAGCGCACGGTCGACATGGGCGCCACCGTGCGGCTCGACAAGCTTCTGCCGCGAAGCCTGGGCCTGGCGCTGCCGCTCACGATCACGAAACTCTCGACGGCGAACGATCCATTTTATCTGTCGCAGACCGACATCCGTGGCGCCGGGATCCCAGGACTACGCAAGCCGAAGAACGATCTCACCACGTACAGTCTGACCGTGCGACGGACGACGCCTGTCACGACGGCGCTGGTGGGCCCGCTGGTCAACAATCTCTCGGCGACGTCGACGTACGTGACCGGGATCGACCGGACGGAATTCCAGAACGGCAACGCGCACAACTTCACCTTCGCGCTCGACTACCTCGTCACCGACGACACGGCTCGCACCGCACGGCTGCCCGGCTGGATCGACGGATCACTCGGCGTGCTGCCGGCGATCGTGCGGGCGGGGCCGATCGACGCGCTGCGTGCGAGCACATTCCGGTGGAACCCCACCCAGCTTCGGATCACGAGCGGTATCGTGCGCGGCGACGATCGGCGCACGTCCTTCATCCGTCCATCCAGTGACGTGGGCGACGACCCGGCGGTGAGTACGGCATCGAGCCGGTTGTGGCGAAACGGTGGCACGCTGGCCTTTCATCCAACGACCGGCACGGACCTGCGCTGGGAAATCCAGTCGATCCGGGATTTTCGAGATTATCGCGACTCGACGGCCGATCCGGTCGCCACGCAGCGCGGCCCGGTAGACGTCGCGCCGGGATTCGAGCGTGAGCGGACGATGCTGGCGAGCTTCAGTCTCGCGCCGGCGTTTTCCACCTGGTTCCGGCCGCGCGCCGATGTGGGAACGCAGTACGACATGCTGCGCGACCCCAACTCGCGACGATTCACACCGCTGCCGGGCGTGATCGGCGTCGACAGCGTGCTCGCGACGCGTGACTCGCTGGCGGCGCTCCAGCGCGACTTGCCACGCCGCATGACGGCCGCGCAGACGGCGAGCATCGGGTCGACGCTCGACGTTGGCGCGGTGCTCGCCACGTACATGCGGGATTCGAGCGCGGCGCACAACATCGGTCAATGGTTCACACCCGTGGACCTCTCGTACACGCGGAGCCTGTTGTCGGCGGTCGACGCCGCGCCCTCGAGCGCGCCGCTCTCGCTGCAGTTCGGCATCGCCGGCCCAGCGGCCTTCCGCACGATTCGCGGTCTGCCCGCCACGACGGCTGGTGAGACCGGCACCTGGAGCGGCAGCACGGTAATCCGGCTGCCCTTGGGCGCCGCGGTCGAGAATCGCTTCCGGCGCACGACCACCCTGAACTGGATCGTCCGACCGGATTCGTCACAGGCGCAAGTGAACGGCTCGCAGGTGCAGTTCCCCGACGTGAACCTCCGCTGGGCATTCCGTCCAGCGACGCTCACGGCGTTCATCTCGAACCTCGACGCCGGGGCGGGTTACGTGCGAAGCAGCGCGACCGTGTCGCTGCCCAACCTGATCGGCGAGGCGCCGCCCAACATCCGTCGCAGTCACTCCGAGACGTTCCCGGTCAGCGCCTCGATCGCCTGGGCCGTGCGTGGAGGCCTCAGCACCGGCGCGCGGTACAGCTACACGCGCCGCGTGGACAGTTTGCCGGGCAGCATCGCCCAGTCACGCGTGAACGAGCTCGGCATCGATGCGGGGCGCGCGTTCCGGATCCCCGAGAGTTGGGGCTTGGGCCTTCGCAACGATGTCCGCGCGCGGCTCGGCGTTCAGGAATCGCACCTCACGACTTTCGTGGTCGACGGCACCGACGGCGGCCGCAGCCGACTGCAGGACAACGGACGCGAGTCGTTCAATCTCACGGCGGATACGAACCTGAGTGAGAACCTGGTGTTCACGTTCCAGGGATCGCACATCATCACGTTCGACAACAACCTGAATCGGCGCTTCGCGCAGACGGTGTTCTCGACCGGGTTGCAGATCCAGTTCTTCGGGGCAGGGAAGTGAATTCCGTAGCGGTATAACCGTGCGCCACGAGCCCGGATGGAACTGCTCAACGCAGAGACGCGGAGGACGCGGAGGTACTACTTAACGCAGAGGCGCGGAGACGCGGAGGCGCAGTGTGTGGCGCGAGAGGTGCTCGTGGCACGAGCCCGGACGAGCCTTGCTTTGGGACAGCCGCTCGGGACGTGCCTGGTGGCGTCCCGAGCGGCTGTGAACAAAGAATCCCCGGCTCGTTGCGGCGTTCCGCAGAGCATTCCCGCGTCTCTGCGCCCCCGCGTCTCTGCGTTGAGTAGTTCAGCAGTCCCTCCGCGCCCTCCGCGCCCTCCGCGCCCTCCGCGCCCTCTGCGTTGAGCCGTTCAGATCCGGGCTCGTGGCGCGACGAGCCCGTGGGATCCTGGCCGCGTGAAGCTCGGTACTATTCTTCGTCTATTCATTGACGAGCTCTCTCACGTGCGAATGCCCATTCTGCTCTGCGTCGCCTTTCTCTCGCTCACCGGGTGTGACAAGCTCAGGGACCGGTTTGCCGGCCCCAAGACGGCGTTCGACGGACAGGCGGCGATGGGCTACGTCAAGGCGCATCTCGCGTTCGGGCCGCGCACGCCGGGCACGGCGGCGCACGATCAGGCGGCCGATTGGATCGTCGCCGAGATGAAGAAGCGCACCGACAGCGTGATCGTGCAAAGCTGGACCCAGACGACGGCCGACGGTACGAAGCTGCCGCTGCGGAACATCCTCGCGCGGTTCAATCCGGCGGCCACACAGCGCGTGCTCTATTTGACCCATTGGGACACGCGGCCCAAGGCGGACGATGATCCGAATTTCGGCAACAAGGCGCGCCCCATCCTCGGCGCGAACGACGGCGCGTCGGGCGTGGGATTGTTCATCGCCCTCGGCGACGTCTTCAAGAAGACGCCGCCGTCGCTCGGTGTGGACCTGCTGTTCGTGGACGGCGAGGACTGGGGTGCGTTCGACCCCGACAGCGCCGGACACTATCCCGATGCGCTGTTCGGCTCGCAGTACTTTGCCGCGCATCTGCCGTCGCCCGGCTACACGCCGCTGTTCGGCGTGCTGTTCGACATGATCGGCGACGCCGATTTACAGATCTATCAAGAAGCCAACTCGGCGCAGCAGGCGCCCGAGGTCGTGCGTCGGGTGTGGGACACCGCGGCGCAGCTCGGGTACGGCAAGTACTTCATCAATCAGGTTGGCGAGGCGATCACCGACGATCACATTCCGCTGCTCAACAAGGGCTTGCACGTGATCGACGTAATCGACCTGCAGTACGGCCCCCTGCCGGCGGGCTACGGTCCGTTCACCGCGCCGAATCCCAACTACCACCACACCCTGCAGGATACCTTCGACAAACTGTCGGCGAAGAGCCTGCAAGTCGTGGGCGACGTGGCGGTGACACTCGTCAAGTGAGCCCGGAGCCGCTACGGCTTGGGTTTCCCGTTGCTGATCTCCTCGGCCATCTTGATCGCGTTGTACGCGTTGACGATCCCACCGGTCACCGACAGCGATCCGAATGGCACGTGCTCCTTGTCCTCTGATCCGGGGCGCACCACTGACTGATCGCGGAACGGGCTGACCGAGGCGACGATGATCTTGCGGATGTCGGTCGCCGTCAGATTGGGGTAGTAGTCCATGATCAACGCGGCGAGGCCGCTCACGACCGGCGCCGCCATGCTCGTGCCGCTGTCGCGCTCGTACTGGTTGCCCGGAACGCTCGACAGGATGTCGACGCCTGGCGCAAACACGTCCACTTCGCCCTTGCCGTAGTTCGAGAAGGGCGCTGCCAGGCTGTCGCCGCCCTTCCATGACGACGCGCCGACCTCGAGCCAGAGCCGCGGCCGGCCGCCATCGAGATAGTTCGGCGTCGGGAAGTTCTTGCCCTTGCTGAGATCCGCCCCGTCGTTGCCGGCGGCGTGCACCATGAGCACGCCGTGCGCATCGGCGTACTTCACGGCTTCGTCGACCGCTCCCTTGTAGGGCGAGTACGGCTTGCCAAAGCTCATGCTGATGATCTGCGCGCCGTTGTCGACGGCGTATCGAATGCCGTTCGCGATGTCCTTGTCTCGCTCGTCGCCGTCCGGCACGGCGCGGATCATCATGAACTTCACCGCGGGCGCGATGCCATCCACGCCAATGCCGTTCCCACGCACGGCGCCGATGATGCCGGCCACGTGGGTTCCATGCTTCGCGTCCTGGCCCATGACGTCGGCGTTGCCGTAGTTGCGCTCGGTGGGATCCGCGTAGTGGTCGCCGACGATCGTACGCGGATT
Organism: Gemmatimonadaceae bacterium; assembly: GCA_035492735.1. Lineage (GTDB taxonomy): Bacteria > Gemmatimonadota > Gemmatimonadetes > Gemmatimonadales > Gemmatimonadaceae > JAQBQB01. Next base: position 13,953 of record DATJIZ010000191.1, read on the forward strand.
GTAGTCCGGATTGAGCCCGTACTTGAGCTGCCCCTCGAGCGACTTGAGCCCGTCCTCGATCACGGTCGGCGTCGCGCCCTGGTCGGCCAGCTCGAGGTAGATCTGTCGCGCCTGCGTGAGCTGCGGTGTGGACGGACGCAGCGTGCGCACGCTCACGGCATAAACCGAGTCCGGCGCCACCGCCTGCTTCAGCATCGGCATGATCTGCTGCAGCACCGTGTTGATCTGGCGGTACATCTGCACGCTGCCTTCGATCTTCTTCTTCTGCTCGTTGAAATCCGTGTCGATCTGCGCGCAACGAGCCGCGTCGGTGAGCGGCGGTTCACCGTCGGACGCGCCGTTGTGATGGCAGCGCGCATACTGGCGCGTCACCTCGAATGTGTCGAAGTGCACGTCATCACCGTTCTTGGCGCCGATGAAATTCCACCCGTGCAAATCGTCGACGTAGCCATTGTTGTCGTCGTCCTTGCCGTTGCCAGCCACTTCCTTGGGATTCGTCCACAGGTTGGCGCGGAGATCGGCGTGCGACGTGTCGATGCCGTTGTCGATGATGGCGACGAGCACCGTGCGCTTGGGCGACTTGCCGGCAAGCAGCTCCGTCATCGCGCGCTGCGCGCTGATGCCGGGAATGTGATCGGTGGATTCGTCGAGCAGCTGCCAGTTGCGTGGCGGCTCGGCGAGCGTGACGGCCGGTGCACGCATCGACGGCGCGGTCGCGACAGGCTGCGACGGCGCGGGGGACGTGGCCGGTGCCGGTGTAGAGGTGGCAACGGTCGCCGGCGTGCCGCAGGCGGCCGCGATCACGAAGATCGGCAGTAACGAGTAGCGCGAAGCGAACGACTTCATTCGGAATCCCAGGTCAAAGGAGTCGGTGAAGAATAGCTGCGGTCGGGCAACGGAGTCAGCGACTTTACGGCATTCTTACCCCGAAGGTCGCTGGTGAGCGACGTGAAAGGTGATCGATGGCGCCTTGGCGTACCCCACACTTTTCCAGCCAGATTCCGACAGCCACGGCGTGCAATCCGTCGAGCGAAACGGTGCCCGGCGTGGCATGAGCCGAGGCGAACCTCGTAGCCACGGCGGACGAGTGCCGTTCCGGTGGTCTGGCCACCATTCCGTTGCCGAGAGCCCCGCTGCGCAATGATTCCCCGTTTAACGCGGTTCCGGGTCAAAGGTCGTGCCCGCGGGAAGCGCGAATCCGGCGGGCTTGCAGCATCATTCCGAGCCTGACGGCAGTCGTTTGATGATGGTGGAGCGGTCCGGGGTCATAGGTTGGGGCCATGTCCATACCGTCGGATCACAAGGCGCTGATCTTCATCGGCGCCGTGGCTGTCCTGGGAGCTGCCGTGCGCGTTACACGGGTTGCCCTTGGTTCCCCGGACCCGATTCCTCAACCCTCGCTCGAGCACCAGATTCAGGCGGCCGACTCTTCTGCTCGAGCGGGCCGAGCCAGGCCGCGCGCCAAGGCATCACGAAGCAGATCGCCCTCGAAGCCGCCGAACGACCCGTCGGCAGCCGACAGCACCGTTCGGCGCCGTTCTGCTCCGCTACTCGATCGGCCGGGCTACGTCGGCAATCGACTCGATCTCGACGTTGCGACGGCGGCACAAATCGACTCGCTGCCCGGGATTACGCCAACCGTGGCTCGTCGAATCGTCGCCGATCGCATGACCAGAGGGCCGTTCCTTAGCCGCGATGGCCTGCGTCGCGTCTACGGAATCAGTACGCGATTCATCGAGCGGATCGATTCCCTCGTCACCTTCTCGGGCGTGTTCAGGCCGCCAATCCCGACCGACACGGTCATCCCCAAGCGTCGCAGCCGTCCGAGACGCGCTACGCGACCTGCGGTGGCGCCAACAACGCCGAGGTATAAGCGCGTCGGGGTTGAGCGCAGCGGGGGCTGAGTGTAGCGGGGCTGAGCGTAGCGGGGGTGTGCGCAGCGGGGGGCTGAGGGCGCCGGAGCCAAAAGGCGCCGGCGCTGGAGGCGGCAAGCACTCGGCCCCTAACGGCATCGCAATTTTGTTCGCAACTTGAACGAATGCCGCCTCGCGTGAACTCGGACGGTCCGCGCCTCCGCTTTTTCTTCCGCGCGGAGAACCGCGGTTGAAGCGGGGAGCGTCGCAGCCGCTCGTCCTCCACGCCGATCGGTTCTTCGATTCCGACCCGGCGATTCGCGCCGTCGCCCGCGCCCTGTACGACGAAACGCGGAATCTGCCGCTCATCTGTCCGCACGGTCACGTCGATCCCGCGCTCCTCGCCCAAAACGCGGCGTTCCCGGAACCGGCGTCACTCCTGATCGTTCCCGATCACTACATCATCCGGATGTTGTACTCGCGCGGCGTGCCGATGGAACGGCTCGGGATCCCGACGCGCGACGGCGCACCGGTCGAACGGGACCCGCGCCGCGTCTGGCAGATCTTTGCGGAGCACTACCATTTGTTCAGCGGCACGCCGACGGGTGTCTGGCTCGACCACGAGCTTCACGACCTGTTCGGCATACGCGTGAAGCTGAACGGCGACTCGGCGCGGCACATCTACGACGAGATCGCCGAGCGGCTCGCATCGCCGGAGTTCAGGCCGCGCACGCTCTTCGAGCGCTTCAACATCGAGGTGCTCGCAACCACCGACGCCGCGAGCGATCCACTCGACGCGCACCGCGCGATCCGCGAGTCCGGGTGGCGCGGGCGCGTCATCCCGACGTTTCGGCCCGACGCCGCGTTTCGCGTCGCGACGCCTGCCTGGGCGTTGGAGCTCGACGCGCTCGCCCGTGCGTGCGGCGGAGCCATCCGAGATTACTCATCGTTCATCGAAGCGCTCGAGGCCCGGCGCGCCTACTTCCGCGGCCTCGGCGGCGCCGCGACCGATCACGCCGTGGTCGAGCCGTATACGGCGCGTCTGCCCGACGGCGAAGCGGACGCCATCTTCCGCCGCGCGGTCGAGGGTCGCGCTACCGTGGAGGATCAGCGCGCGTTCGAGGCGCACATGCTGATGGAGATGGCGCGGATGTCGGTCCAGGATGGGCTCGTGATGCAGCTCCACCCCGGCGCGTTGCGCGACCACAATCGCCTGGTCTTCGATCGATTCGGCGCTGACAAGGGTGCCGACATTCCGGTCGCGACGGAGTACACGCGCAACTTGTCCGCGCTGCTCAACGCGTACGGCAATGACCCGCGTCTCACGCTCGTGCTGTTCACGCTCGACGAGTCGACGTATGCACGAGAGCTCGCGCCGCTGGCCGGCCATTATCCGGCGGTCCGGCTCGGGCCGCCGTGGTGGTTCCACGACTCGATCGAAGGGATGAACCGCTATAGACAGCAGGTCACCGAGACGGCGGGCATCTACAATACCGCCGGGTTCAACGACGACACACGTGCCTTCTGCTCGATCCCCGCGCGCCACGACCTGTCGCGCCGCGTCGATGCGAACTTTCTCGCCGGGCTCGTCACGCGGCACGTCGTCGACATCGAGGACGCACGGCGCATGGCGCGCGCCCTCGCCTACGAGTTGGCGCGCGAGACCTACCGGCTCGGCGGAATCCCATCCGAGCCGCGGCAGATGAACCAGGCGACCGCCCTCACATGATCCAGGCCGATTTCGGCGCCGACGTCGTCACGCGTCTCCGCCAAGTGCGGATCGTGCCCGTGATCACGATCGACGATTCGGCCAACGCCGTCCCGCTCGCGCGGGCTCTGGCCGCCGGCGGTCTGTCGTGCGCCGAAATCACCTTCCGCACGGCCGCGGCGGCCGAGTCGATCGCGCGAATCACCGCCGAGGTGCCCGAGATGTTCGTCGGCGCGGGCACCATACTGACCGCGTCGCAAGCGGCCGCGGCGCGCGATGCCGGCGCGCAGTTCATCGTGGCGCCGGGATTCGGGCCGCGCGTCGTCGAGCACTGCCAGGAGCGCGGAATCCCGGTCTTTCCGGGGATCGCGACGCCGACGGAGATCGAGGCGGCGCTCGAGATGGGGCTCCGCACGCTCAAGTTCTTTCCCGCCGAGCCGATGGGCGGGCTGGCGTATCTCAAAGCGATCGCCGCGCCATACGTCGACGTGAGCTTTATGCCGACGGGCGGAATCAACGCGGCGAACATCGCGAGCTACCTCGCGTTCGACCGCGTGGTCGCGTGCGGTGGCTCGTGGATGGCGCCAGCCGAGTGGATCGCGGCCAGGCAGTTCGAGCGCGTTCGCGAGGAGTCGCGCCGTGCGGTCGACACCGCGCACGGCCGAACGCCGGCGGTCATCGTATGACCTGCGTCGTCACCCTCGGCGAAGTGCTGCTTCGGCTCAAGTCGCCCGGATTCGAGCGGCTGTTCCAGTCTCCCGTGCTCGAGGCGACGTTCGGCGGCGCCGAAGCGAACGTTGCGGCATCGCTCGCCCAGTTCGGCGTCGCCGCGCGATTGGTATCCGCCGTGCCGGCGAACGCCGTCGGCGACGCGTGCATCGCCTCGCTTCGCGCATTCGGCATCGACACGACGATGGTACGCCGCGAGGGGGACCGGCTCGGCGTCTACTACCTGGAGAGCGGTGCCAATCAGCGGCCGTCGCGCGTCACCTACGACCGCGGCGGCTCCTCGATCGCGGCCACGAAGGCATCGGATTTCGACTGGGACGCGGTGTTCGCGGGCGCCGATTGGTTCCACGTCAGCGGCGTGACGCCGGCGATCAGCGCATCCGCCGCCGAATTGTCCCTCGCCGCGGCGCAGGCTGCCCGCGAGCGCAAGGTCACGGTCTCGGTCGATTACAATTTTCGTAAGAACCTCTGGCGGTACGGCAAGAGGGCGCCCGAAGTCATGCGTGACCTCGTTCGCTGCGCCGACGTCGGCATCGCCAACGAGGAAGACTGCCAGAAATCGCTCGGCATCACCGCCGATGTCGGCGTCGCGGACGCCGCTTCGGGCGATCTCGCGCACGACGCGTATCGCGTGCTCGCCGAGAAGGTGCTCGAGGCATTTCCGAATCTCTCGCGTCAGGCGATCACGCTCCGCGAAAGCCACAGCGCCGATCGCAACGGATGGGGCGCGGTGCTGCACAACCGCCGCGCGTTTCTGAGCAGCCGGCATTACCAGATCAATGACATCGTCGACCGCGTCGGGGCCGGCGACTCGTTCGCGGCGGGGCTCATCTACGGTCTTCGCGCCTACGGCGACGACTCCCGGGCCCTCGAGTTCGCGACGGCCGCGTCCTGCCTCAAACATTCGGTGCCGGGCGACATCAACCGCAT
>DATJIZ010000192.1:0-22408 GCA_035492735.1 Gemmatimonadaceae bacterium
CGCGCCGCGCGAGCCCGCAAACAAGCGGCTATTTGCCAGCGATTCCGGAGGTGGGCAACTTAACGACGATGCCACGCGCCCAGACGGGCTTCGAACGAACATGCGTCCGATCATCACGCTGACCACCGACTTCGGCACGGCTGATGGTTACGTCGGCGAGGTCAAAGGCGTGCTCCTGTCGCTCGCGCCTGGCGTCGAGCTCGTCGACGTCACGCACGAGATCCCGCCACAAGACGTCGAGCGGGGCCGACTCACGATCGCGCGCGTCTGGCGGAGATTTCCGCCGGGCACCGTTCACCTCGTCGTCGTCGATCCGGGGGTCGGCTCCAACCGCGCCGCGCTGGCGGTACAGAGCGATGGCCGGTTCCTCGTTGGGCCTGACAACGGCGTGCTGTCGCCGGCGCTGCTCGTGGCCGGCGCGCGGGTCGTCGCGCTGCCCCTACCGTCCCGATCGTCGGCAACCTTTCATGGCCGCGACGTATTCGCCCCGGCAGCGGCGGCGCTCGCCCGCGGCGAGTCGATCGATGCGCTCGGCGCATCGGCCGTGAACCCGATCGTGCACCGCACGCCCGAGCCGGTCCGGCGGTCGGATGGCGCCGTGGAAGGTGAGATCATCGTTCTGGACCGATTCGGAAACGCGGTCACCAACCTCATCGGTCTGCGCGGCGGAACGATCGAGATCGGTGCACGGCACATCGCCGTGCGCCACACCTACGCCGAAGTCGCGAGGGGTGAAGCCGTCGCGGTGACAGGCTCGACCGGGTTCATCGAGATCGCCGTCCGCGACGGGGATGCCGCGCGGGCACTCGGCATCCATCGCGGAGACAAAGTCGTTCTTCGGTAGTCGAGCGACCGGGTGGTCTCGCCGCTCGAGCTCAGGCGCGCCGCCTGATGGACGCGCTTCCCGGGCCGCTGCCACTCACCACACGCCCGAGGTAGATCGCGCCCCGATCCGGCGCGATCAGCCCGGTGCCGTGATGAAGCTCCGACGCGAGCTCGCCGCCGACGAGAATCACGAACATCGTGTAATACATCCACGTCAGCAGCACGATCACGCCGCCGATGATCCCGTACGCCGGATTCGGCGGAAAGTGATTCACGTAGAGCCGGAAGAGCATCGTCGCGGCAATCCACAGCACCGTCGTGAACAGCGCCGCGATCAGCACGTGCGATTTTCGCTGCTTTACGTTGGGCAAGAAGTAGAAACTCGCAAACGCGAGCGCCACCAGTCCGGCCAGCGCGAGGGGAAACTGCACGAGCTTCCACACATACAGAACGGCCCCGCCCACGTGGAGCAGCCGGCCGAGCCAGTCCACCACGCCCTCGCCGTTCAGGAAGATGATCGTCGAAATGACGGTGATCACGGCTCCGAGCGCGAACGTGCCGAGTCGAATGAGCTGCTGCTTGATCCACGGCCGCGTCTCCTGCACGTCGTACGCGGTATTCAGCGCACCCATCAAGGTCCCGAAGATGTTCGATCCGGACCATGCGGCGAGCACGAGGCCCACCGACATCAACCCCGGTGCGCCGGACGAAAACACCACCTTCTCGAGCACCGGTCGAATCGCCGCGACCTGCGTGGGCGGCAGCGCCGTGGTCAGCTCCGACATGAGCCAGCCGATGATCTTCCGTTCGTCGGCGATGAGCCCGACCAGCGGCGCCAGAAACAGCAGCAGCGGAAAGAGCGAGAAAAAGAAGTTGTATGCTGCGGAGGCGGCGAGTGTCGTGACGTTGTCCGCGCCGATCTCGCGGAACGTCTTCTTGAGCAGCGGCCCCACGCGGTAGCCCTTGATCACCATACGTGATCAGAAGGCTGGCAAGCGGTATTCCACCTGTCGGGCGCGCGAAGCAGCGCGCCCGATGCCGCTCAGTGGACCGACGATACTGAGCGTCGCGCCGACGCCGCCACGCCGGCCACCGGCGTCGGCGTCTGCCAGGCAAACTCGTCGGTCGAGGTCGGCGCGGCGCGGCCCACGCCGGTGCGCTGAGTCCCCGCGCGCGAAATGATCGTTGCGCCGAGTCCGACCGTGGCGGCCACCCAGGTGAGGGCGATCGCAATCGCACGGAAGATCGCGCCGAGCAGCGGACTCCACGTGAATGCGGCGGCGAGGATCCACACGCCGAGATACACGGCGAGCCCGATCACAAGCGCGCGGAGGTGCACCCCCCGTGGCGAGGCGGTTCCACGGTCGGACGCAAAGGCTCCGCCCGTGAGGCGCGCCACGGCCAGCAACCCCAGCGTGAGCAGCCCGGCCGCCGCGACCACGTACGCCACGACCGCGAACGGAATGAGAAGCACCCCGAGCACTGTGATCGCGAGCGCGACCACGAGGACGAGCAGCGCAGGCAACATGAGTACTTCGCCGACCAGACCCGTCCAGAACGAGCGAGTAAATCCGCGCTCGAGCGCCACCACGACGCCGTCGAGATTCTGCTCGGCGAACACCATGACGCCGAGCCCAATGATGGCGAGGACTGCGAACCAGCCCAGGACCAGCTTGATCGACTGCCCAGTGGTAAGCGGCCGACCTGGCTGCTGTGCCGGTGCGTGCGCTGCAGGTCCGATCGCGATCGAGCGCTTCTCGCCGTCGACCGTTCCGCCGTCGACGATCAGGCTTCCAGCGGCCGCCCAGGCGTTCCCGGTGACCCGGGCGCCTCGATGCACGCGAACGTCGCCGCGCAACGCGGCGACATCGCCGTTCACTGTGCCGTAGATGTCGAGATTTCCGTACGCCACGGCGATCGGACCATCCACCCGCGTTCCCGACTCGATCGTCCGGTCGCCAAAGGTGAAGTGGTCGGCGTCAGGCAGGTACGTTTCGCCGGCGGCACGACGTTGCGCGATCTCCTGTGCCAGCTTTGCGGTATCCTGCACGGGCCACGCGCCGATGCTCGGATGAATGCCACTGACTGGAACGACAATCCGTCTCTGGGCCGGCGCCTGGGCAAGCGACAGGGCCGACACGAAAAGCAGGGCCAGCATGGTCAAACCCTACGGCGGCTGGACGCGAGTGCGAGTGCGCGAAGCCCGGCGATCGACCCCGCGGCGACGAGGCTGAGGCCGGCCAGGGCGACTGCCACTGCCGTGCTCCCCATGGCCTGGATCATCACCGATACCTGGTCACCGAAGACGACCGACAGCAGGGCGCGGGCGCCCGACGTCAGCAGGCTCCGCAGCTCGTCGCTCGCCGCGCCGGACGCGAACGCGAGCACGTCCGTCTGTGTGGCCACCCAGAGAATCGCCGCGGTGAGGATGGACGCCGCCGAGGTCGCGAGCACGCCGGCGGCCACGCGCGCTGGCCTGGATTGCGGCAGCCAGCGGGCCAATGTGTCCCGCGCCGTCACGTGCCAGGGGACGAATACGGGCACCTGAGACATGATGGCGTCCGCAAACGTATGGGACGGCGCAAAATGCGGAGAGGCTTCCAACGACGCGACGACGCGGCGCTCGTCTTCGACCCGAGCCCGGCATTCGTCGCACTCGCCGACGTGGGCCTTGAGCGGAGCAACGCCAAAGCCCACCTCGTTATCGAGGAGGAGGTCGATTTCGTCGGGAAGCAGGTGCCTGTGTTTCATGGAGTCTCCGGAGGTCAATACGACGGGGTCGAGGGGATGGTTTCAGCGCTCCAGCTCCTCTTTCACCCGCTGTCCTCGCGTAGATGGTCGAGCGACCGGCGAAGCTCATGCCGGGCGCGGTGGATATACGTCTTGACGGTCCCCAGCGGGAGGTCGAGCGTGGCCGCGATCTCCTCGTAGGAGCGGCCTTCGACGTGCCGGAGCATGATGCAGGCGCGATACTCCGGGCGCAGGCCGGCGATCGCCCGCTCGATGGCGCTCCCGAGCTCGCGCGCCTCCAGCTCGTCGAGCGCCGACTCCTGCTGCACGGCAACATCGAACGAGGTCGCCTCGATGGCTTCGCTGCTCTGTGCGTGCGGCGAGCCGTCGATGCTGACCGTGTCGAGCTGCCGACGGCGGAGGTGATCGATCGCCACGTTGTTGGCGATCTTGAACAGCCAGCTCGAGAACTTGAACTCGGCGCGATACCGGTCCACGTGATTGAGGACCTTCACGAAGGTGTCCTGCGCCAGATCCTCGGCGAGCTCGCGGTCGCGGACCATGCGGTAAATCAGCGAGAATACCGGGCGCTCGTAGCGCCGGATCAGTTCGCGAAATGCCGCGTCGCGGCCTTGCTGCGCCAGCGCGACGACGTCTGCGTCCGGGAGGTTTGAGAGGTCGAGGGCAGGTGGCATCGCCTTGTGGCGCGCGAACGCACGGCGAAGCGCGCCGGCGGCTCACCAAAACTATGTGCGCCGGTATCCTCAAACCAGCGCTTTGGCTTGCTTCGCTCTCCGAGGACGGGCAACTTTCTGCGATGCCCGTCAGCCAGTGGGAGGAGGAGGAAGAGACCGAGGCCGCCGTGGCGGCCGCGGCGACCGAAGGGGGCGACACCAAGCGTGTCTACGTGCGGCGCATCTTCTCGCAGATTGCCCCCCGCTACGACCTGCTCAACCACCTTCTGAGCTTCAACATCGACAAAGCGTGGCGGCGGCGGGCGATCGCGGCCCTCGGCTGGGAGCGTTCGCCGACGGGCACGTACGTCGATCTGTGCGCCGGCACGCTCGACGTGGCGGCCGAACTGTCACGTCAGCGGGGATTTCGCGGCCACGTTGTCGGGGCCGACTTCGCCGAGCCGATGCTGCGCGCCGGGCTCGGAAAGGTGTCGCTGGCGACCGTCGGGCCCGTGGTGGCGGACGCGCTCGAACTGCCGCTCCGGAATGCGAGCGTCGCCGGGGCAACGGTGGCCTTTGGCATCCGTAACGTGGCTGATCTCGATGTGGCGCTGCGCGAGGTCCGTCGGGTGCTCGAGCCCGAAGCGCGCTTCGTGATCCTCGAGTTTACAACCCCGCGGTCGAGGCTCGTGCGCGCGCTCTATCACTTGTACTTCCATCAGATCCTGCCCCGAGTCGGGGCCGCCATCAGCGGCCACGCGTCGGCGTACCGGTACCTGCCCCGGTCCGTCGCACATTTTCCTGCCGAAGAGGAATTGGCGGCCCGCATGCGCGCTGCCGGCTTCGTCGACGTGCGCTGGCAGTCGCTCACGTTCGGCATCGCCGCCATTCACTCCGGAACCAAACGGTGAGCCGCCTGAATCAGACCGCGCCGGGCCTTGATGCTCGCAGTCCGTTCGCCGCATGACGATCGATACCTTGACCGAATTCGTCGCACGGCTGGAGCGCGCGGGAGAGCTGGTCCGCGTGCGCCAGCCCGTATCGCTCGACCTCGAGCTGTGTGAGATCGCCGACCGCGTGATGAAGCAGCCGGGCGGGGGACCAGCCCTGCTGTTCGAGCATCCGGTGCTGATGAACGGGCAGCGATCCGAGTTCCCGGTGGGGATCAATCTGTTCGGCTCGATGCGCCGGATGAACCTGGCGATGGGCGTCGAATCGCTGGACGAGATCGGCGCGCGAATCACCCAGTTGATGGAGATGAAGGTCCCGGAGGGCATCGTTGCCAAGCTCGCGCTGCTGCCGCGCCTCCTCGAGGTCGGCAAGTTCCCGCCACGCATGCGGCGCGGCACGCCGCCGTCGCAGGAGATCGTGTGGCGCGGCGACGACGTCGATCTCGACCGGCTGCCGTTGATGAAATGCTGGCCCGATGACGGCGGTGCGTACATCACCTTTCCGATGGTGATCACGCGCGATCCCAGGCGCGGCACTCGCAACGTCGGCATGTATCGAATCATGCAGACGGGCAAGACGACGCTGGCAATGCACTGGCAGCGGCACAAGGTCGGCGCCGCCCACTGGAGAGAGATGGCGGAGCGCGGCGAGAAGATGCCGGTGTGCATCGCCCTCGGCGCCGATCCGCCGTCGATGTATTCGGCGAGCGCGCCGCTGCCGCCGACGGTGGACGAGTTTCTGTTCGCCGGTTTTCTGCGAAAGGAGCCGGTCTCGCTCGCCAAGGCCGTGACGTGCGACCTCGAGGTGCCCGCGGAGGCCGACTTCGTGATCGAAGGCTACATCGATCCGGCGGAGCCGCTCGTGATGGAAGGTCCCTTCGGCGATCACACGGGCTTTTACTCGCTGGCCGACCTGTATCCGCAGGTGCACGTGACCGCCGTGACGATGCGCCGTTCGCCGATCTTTCCGTGCACCATCGTCGGCAGGCCGCCGATGGAAGACTTCTATCTCGGTCACGCCACCGAACGCATTTTTCTGCCGCTGCTCAAGCTCACGATTCCCGAGATCGTCGACTATCACATGCCGGCGGAGGGAATCTTTCACAACCTCGTATTCGTATCCATCAAGAAGGAATATCCGGGCCAGGCGTACAAGGTCATGAACGCGCTCTGGGGGCAGGGGCTCATGTCGCTCGCCAAGGTGCTCATCGTGCTCGATGCCTGGGTGAACGTGCGGAATCCGCAGGAAGCCTGGTGGGTGGCGCTCAACAACATCGATCCACAACGCGACGCGCGCTTCACGATGGGACCGATGGACGTGCTCGATCACTCGAGCCGCGCGTTCACGTACGGATCCAAGGTGGGGTTCGATGCAACGCGCAAGCTGCCCGAGGAAGGCTTCGACCGCGAATGGCCCGATGTGATCGAGATGAATGAGCCCACGAAGCGCAAAGTGGATGCGATGTGGCCCGTGTTGGGGATCGGAGCCCTGGAGCGGGAGAAACGATCATGAACGATCGTCCCTCTTCCCTCATCCCTCTTCCCTCTTCCCCCCGAGAAGGGCAGACCTTCGACCATCGCGGCTCGCGCTGGCTCGCCTACGTGAACTTCGTCAAGCTGCCGCACACGCTGTTCGCGTTGCCGTTCGCGCTGGTGGGCGTGGTGCTCGCGTCCTACCGCGCAGCGGTGAGCTGGACCCAGCTCGGATGGGTCGTGCTCGCGTTCACGTGCGCTCGCTTCGCCGCGATGGGCTTCAACCGCATCGTCGATCGCGACATCGACGCGCGAAATCCGCGCACGCGGCAGCGGGAGATTCCGAGCGGAGTGCTGCGGGTGACGGAGGCGCTCGTCGCGGTCGGGATCGCCGCGGTGCTGTTCGTGTACGCTGCGTGGCGACTCAACCCGCTCTGCGCGATGCTGTCGCCGCTGGCGCTCGCCTGGGTGTTCTTCTACAGCTACACCAAGCGATTCACGCGCTGGTGCCACATCGTGCTCGGCGTCGGAATGTCGATCGCGCCGGTGGGCGGCTACCTGGCGGTGACCGGCGCCTGGAGCGACCCCTGGTGGATGCTCATCGCGCTCGCGCTCGCGGTGGCCACCTGGGGCGGTGGATTCGACGTGCTCTACGCGCTTCAGGACATCGAGTTCGATCGACGCCACCGGTTGTACTCGCTCCCGGCGGCGATCGGTGGTCGCCACGCGTTGTTCGTCGCGCGGGTGCTGCACGGCGCGACCGTCGTGTGCCTGGCCATGGTCGGCGCGGCGACCTTCACCGGCACGAGTGGCGGCACGTTCTACGCCGTCGGCGTCGTGGTCGCCGCGGCGCTCCTCGTATATGAGCATTCGCTCGTGCGGCCGGATGACTATTCCAGGCTGGACGCGGCCTTCTTCACGATGAACGGCGTGATCAGCATTGTGTTCTTCACCTGTGTGCTGCTCGACCGGCTCACGCACGCGAACCCGATTACCTACGCCCTGGCGCGCCTGCTGGGATGAGCGAAGCGCCGATCGTCGTCGCGATCACCGGAGCTTCGGGTGCGCCGTACGCGGTGCGGCTTCTCGAATCGCTCGTGCACGCGCGGCGGCCCGTCCAGCTCATCGTCTCGAGTCATGGTCTGCGCCTGCTCGACACCGAACTGGGCATCGCATCGGTCGACGCGCTCGCCAAGCACGTCGGGAAGGGTTGGGATCGCTTCGTCGCGACGTTCGATGACGCGGATCGTGGCGCGGCGCCCGCGTCGGGCTCGGCGTTGAACGCCGGAATGGTGATTTGCCCCTGCTCGATGGGGACCCTGTCGGCCATCGCGCACGGATCGTCGCGCTCACTCGTCGAACGCGCCGCGGATGTGATGCTGAAGGAGCGGCGCCCACTGCTGCTCGTGCCGCGCGAGACGCCGCTCAGCGCGATCCATCTCGAGAACATGCTGCGCGTCACGCGCGCCGGCGCCGTCGTGATGCCGGCCGCGCCCGGCTTCTACCACCGGCCCCGCAGCATCGACGATCTCGTGAACTTCGTCGTGGCGCGCGTGCTCGACCATCTCGGTGTGGAGCAGGAGCTCGTGTCGCGCTGGGGCGGTGACACGACGCGATGAGGAGCGGCCCGGCCCATGTCGTCGGGCTGATCTCCGACACGCACGGCCTGCTCCGGCCCCAAGTGCACACTGCGCTCGCCGGGGTCGAGCTCATCCTGCACGCGGGTGACGTCGGCGGCGACGACATTCTGCGCGAGCTCGAGCAGATCGCGCCGGTCCGCGCCGTGTACGGCAATACCGATCCTCCGGGCGACCCGCTGCTCGTGGCGGCAGTCGACGAGACGATCGGTGCTGTGCGCGTTCACGTGAGTCACGGGCACGAAGTCGGCGCACCGACGCCGGAAAAGCTCCTCGCGCGCTATGACGCCGACGTGCTCGTCTACGGCCACACGCACAAGGCGCTCGTCGTTCGGGCGGGCGAACGTTGGGTCGTGAACCCGGGCGCGGCGGGACCGCGGCGGTTCGATCTCATGCCGAGCGTGGCGCGGATGACAGTTCGCGCCGGTGTCATCGAGATCGAATTGGTGGAGCTGACTCCCTGATCGCGTCGTTCGATCGCGGGCCCGCAGTCAGACAACGCGAAAATGCGATATCGGGTACAGAAAATCCTCACCCGAGTCGTCCACGATGCGATAGAACGATCCCTGTCCCTCGACACCCAGCATCTCGTAGATCTTCCCGAGCGTGAGGTCGTGACAACCGCCCGGCTCGTCGCAGCCCGGATAGACGAGCCATGGCTTCGTGCTCACGCATTGCACCAGGGTCGTCGGTTGCCAGGACGTTGTCGCCATCATCGCTCCGCGGTTCGTCGTACGCGCCAACACGCATGCGACCCCTAATGCAGAAGGCGCGCCAATCGTCGACGTGCCGACGGATCCCTGCGGAGCGTCGAGGCCTCAGGACGCAGCGGCGAGCGGGGCAATGCCGCCGCTGGCGCTGGTCCGCTCGAGCTCACCAGGAAAACGACGAAACCAGGACGACAGCAGCAACAACTCGTCGATCTCGTGGGTAGGAATTTGACTACTCTCGCGCTCCGCCGGCGCGAAGACCTCCTCGACGAGGTGGAGCAGCCGCGCCGCATCCGGGGGCGAGCTCGGGCGCTCGAGCTCCGCGCGCACGCGTCCGCGCCGAATGAGATACACGCGATCGGCGCCCTCGTAGCCCGGAACCGTGTAGACGAACGACAGCGTCTCGATCGCGAAGCGGAGGCGCGCGAACTGACCGCGCAGTGCCTCGAGACGTCGCAGCTTGTCGCGCAGTACGGCGGCGCGTTCATACTCCAGCCGCTCGCTCGCCGCCTCCATCTCGCGTCGCAACTGCTCGATCGGGCCGTCATCCGTGCCGTCCAGAAAGGCGCGCGCAAGCGCGAGCCGCTCGTCGTACTGGTGCACCGTGCATCCGCCGACGCACGGGCCGAGACACTTCTTCACCTCGTAGCGGATGCACCCTGGCGTGCGCGGCATCGCATCGAACAGCTCCGCCTGATCAGCAAAGTGCATGCGCTGGTCGACGGCGCAGTCTCGCAGCCCCAGAATGTCGTTCAGCTCGCGGAGCGCCTCGCTCACGCCCATCGCGCCCATGAAAGGGCCGTAATAGATGGCGGAGTCGTCCTGTCCCGGACCGCGCACGACGACCAGCTTGGGCGCCGGCGTCTTCGTGATCTTGATGAAGCAATAATTCCGCGCGTCGCGCTTCATCGCGACGTTGAATCGCGGGCGGTACCGCTTGATGAGCCGCAGCTCGGTGAGCAGCGCGGCGAACTCGCTCGGGACGTACTCCCACTCGATGCGACTGGCCTCGCGCAGAATGCGCGCGCCTTTTTCCTCCGGGAAGGCGCATCGGAAGTAGCTGAGCAGCCGCGTGCGCACGCGCTTCGATTTGCCGACGTAGACGATCTCGCCGTCGTCGGCGATCATGCGATACACGCCCGGCCGGTCGCCGGCGTCCGCGCGCACGTGGGCGAGCATCTCGGCGATCTGCCCATCGGACGTCGGCGGGCGGAGGAGTCTTACCTTTGACAATGCGCGCATAGCACCGTCATGCGTCCGTCCACCGCGTGCGTCCCGATCAGCCGACGGCCGCAGCGTGGACACGGCGCGCCAGCTCGGCCGTAGACCGCGAGGTGCTCGACGAATCCGCCACGCGCGCCGCTCGCATCGCGATAATCGCGGAAGCTCGTACCGCGGTGGGCGATCGATTCGCGAAGCACGTCGCGCACCGCGGTGTGGAGTGCGTCGATCTCCGGTAGCCCCAGGCTGCCGCCGGCGCGCGACGGGTCGATGCGAGCGCGCCACAGCGCCTCGTTCGCGTAAATGTTCCCAACACCCGCAATCACGCGCTGGTCCATCAGCACCTTTTTGATGGCTTGTCGCCGATCTCGAACGAGTGCCGATAAATGCTCAGCGGTGAATGCCGGGTCAAGTGGCTCCGCGCCGAGCTTGTCGCTGTATCGGGCGAACTGCTCGCCGGACATGATTGCCACGGTGCCGAGCCGACGAATGTCGCGATAGCGGAGCGAACGGCCGTCATCGAGCACGAACTCGACGGTCGTGTACCGGCGCTCCACGTCGGGCAGCGTGCCGCCGTCGATCAACAGCGCGCCGGTGAACCGCGGCTGCACGACGATCCGGTCGCCGGTCGAGAGATCGAGCACGACCAGCTTGGCTCGGCGCCACGCGTGCTCGATCGTCGCGCCACTCGCGCGTCGGCACAGTGTCGGTGCGTCGACGAGCCGAAGCACGTCGGCCCGCGCGACGCGCACAGCCACGATGCGTCGTCCCGCGATCTCGATCGCGAGATCGCGGGCGATCGTCTCGGTCTCAGGGAGTTCCGGCACGGCGCGCCAGCTCGCGCCAGCCGATGTCGCTGCGCAGCTGTCTGCCCTCGAACACCACGGCTCGCGCGAACTCGATACTGCGCCGCTGTGCGTCATCGAAGGCATCGCCGAGTCCGGTGACGGCCAGGACGCGACCACCCGCGGTGAGCAGCGATCCGCCCGCATCCAGGCTGGTCCCAGCGTGGAACACGAGCACGTCAGCGGGCACGGGCGGGATCTCTATGCGGTCGCCGGTGCGCGGCTGCTCCGGATAACCCGAACTCGCGAGCACCGTCGTGACCGCGGAGCGCGTCGCGTCGAATCGCCGGCCGTCCGAAATGCGGTCGCCGCGCGCGATCGTCGACATCAGCTCGCTCAACGACTGCGCGCGATCGACCGCCGGCAACACGGCCTGGGTCTCGGGATCGCCGAATCGGCAATTGAACTCGACGACCTTCGGCCCGTCGGCCGTGAGCATCAATCCGATGTAGAGCAGGCCCGTGAACGGCGTGCCGCGCGCACGCATCCGGTCGAGCGTCGGCCTGGCGACGCGCTCCAGGACCTCGTCGATGAGGGTTTCGGCGTCATCGAGTGAAACGGGGCAATAGGCGCCCATGCCGCCGGTGTTGGGTCCGCGGTCGCCATCGAGCAGCCGCTTGTGATCGCGCGCTGCTGGCAGCGGGACCACGCGCTCGCCATCGGTCAGCACGAAGAGCGACAACTCTTCGCCCTGCATGAACTCTTCGACCAGGACCGTAGCACCAGCTTCGCCGAAGGCGTGCTGCTCGAGCATCGATCTGACAGCGGACCGTGCCTCCGCGATGCTATCGCAAACGATCACGCCTTTGCCGGCGGCGAGTCCCGATGCCTTGATCACGAGCGGCGCGCCGATCTCGTCGATGGCGCGGTCGGCGCTCCGTACCTCATCGCAGGTAATCGCGCGCGCCGTCGGAACTCCGGCGTCGAGCATCAGCGCCTTCGAGAACGCTTTGGACGTCTCGAGCATCGCCGCCGCCCGGGTCGGACCAAACAGCGGCAGACCCGCGGCGCGGAACGCGTCGGCGATGCCGCCGGCGAGCGGCGCCTCGGGACCGACCAACGTCCAGTCGACTTGCTCGCGGCGCGCGAACGCCAGCAGCCCGTCGGTGTCAGCAGACGAAAGCGCAACGCACTGGGCGACCTGCGCGATGCCAGGGTTGCCCGGCGCCGCGTAGATCTTCGCGGTGGGATTCTCCTGACGCAGGCGCCAGGCGAGCGCGTGCTCGCGCCCGCCGCCGCCCACGACCAGAACTCTCACCGATTGCGCCACGCCGACGTCACGGCGTCCTTCGCGCGGTTCAGTCCATCCTTGAACTGCGTCACGGTTTCGCGCGTTTTCTGGCCGTAGTAACCCGCCGCATCGACGAAGTCGTCGCTCAGCGGCTGCTCGCCTTCGCCCGGCCCGCGCCGAATGTAATCACCCGCGAGGATTTTCTCGTAGCCGCCTGCCCGCTGCCAGCGCAGCAGTTCGGCCGCGCGAACCGTGTGCATCGGGTGAGTGCGCATCACGGTGTTCAGAATCTTCAAAACCGTATCCCAGGCGTCGCCACCCGTCTCGTACTGTTCGGCCTGGCGGATGAACTCCTCCACCCTGAGATCGTCGCCGTACGCCTTGCCGCCCGCGAGCTTCATCTCCGCGGTCATGACCGTGTTCAGATCCTGCGTCGTGAGCAACCCCGCGCGGTCCGAGGAGAACTCGCTCTTGCGGTGCCACTCGAGAATCGCGAGCTGGAAGGGCAGCAGCGCCGCCGCGGCGATAAATGGGAGGTTGCTCACGCCGAAATACATCAGGATGATCGCGATCGTGGTGTACGTCGGATGGCCACTCATGATGTGGCCGAGCTCGTGGCCGAGTATGGCGCGCTGCTCCTCTTCGTCCAGGATCTCGAGCAGGCCCGAGTGCATCACGACGAATGGCTTGTCGAAACCAACGGCCATCGCGTTGGCAATCGGCGTCTGGCTCACGTACAGCTCCGGACGTTCGGGCCAGTCGAGCGTCTCCAGGACCTCGGTCCACATTGCGTTCATCTTCGGCCGCTGGCCCGCCGTGACCTTGACCGCGTCACCCAGGAAGAGCTGGCGAATGCCGCGCTCACCGAAAAAGCCGGCAACCTTTCGAACGACGTCGTCGAATCCGGGAATGGCGCGAAGCGTGTTCAGGGCCGCACGGTCGGCGGGATGCTCCCACGCGCGCGACGAGATCTGGACGAGCGGAACGCGGTTTGGCATGGTGGGATGAAGGATGCGGGAAGTGGAATGTGAAAACCAACGGACCGCACCATCCTACGGGGCAGCGCTCCCGATGGTGTCGCGGCTCGGCTTCGCGCCCGTGGTTCCTCGTGCGCCGGTCGATCCCTTGTTTCCTCGTCCGGGCAGCCCCTCGAATGCTTGCTCGAGATCCGCCAGCAAATCGCCCACGTCTTCGACGCCGCACGACAGCCGAATGAGGCCTTCGCTCAACCCCATGGCGGCGCGGCGCTCCGGCGGCACCGACGCGTGCGTCATCGCCGCCGGCAGGCTGATCAGCGATTCGACGCCGCCGAGCGACTCGGCGAGCGAGAACACGCGAACGCGCTCCAGCACGTAGTCCGCCCGCTCGCGGCTTCCCAGTTCCAAGCTGATCATGCCACCGAACCCCGACATCTGGCGGCAGGCAAGGTCGTACTGCGGGTGGGTCGGAAGGCCGATGTAGTACACGTTCTCCGGCCCCACCTGCTCGACGAGCCAGCGGGCGATCTCGCGCCCGTTCGCGTCGTGCTGCCGCATGCGGAGATGCAACGTCTTCGTTCCGCGCAGCGCGAGCCACGCGTCGAACGGTCCCGCGACGGCGCCGGCCGCATTGTGAATGAACTTGAGCTGCTCGCCCAGGCCATCGTCGCGAGTCACGGCGACACCGCCGACCATGTCGCTGTGGCCGTTCAGATACTTGGTGGTCGAGTGATAGACGATGTCGGCGCCGAGCTCGAGCGGCCGTTGGAAGTAGGGCGAGGCGAAGGTGTTGTCGACGATGAGCAGTGCACCGCGGTGGTGCGCGATCTCCGCGACGGCGGCAATATCCGTGAGTCGCATGAGCGGGTTGCTCGGCGTCTCCACGATGACGGCGCGGGTGGCCGCGGTCATCGCGTCGGCCACGCGCTGCGGATCGCGGGTGTCGACGTAGCTGAAGGACAAACCCATGTGCTGCAGGATCTTGTCGAACAGGCGAAACGTCCCGCCGTACACGTTCTCCGCGCAGACAACATGGTCGCCGGCACGGAAGAGCTTCATGATCGAATCCAGGCACCCCATCCCGCTGGCGAACGCGAATCCATGGCGGCCGTTCTCGAGCGTGGCGACGTTCCGCTCGAATGCCTCGCGCGTGGGGTTCGTGCCCCGCGAGTACTCGTAGCCCTTGTTCCGGCCCACGCCTTCCTGGACGTACGTGGACGTGAGATAGAGCGGGGTCATGATCGCCCCGGCCAGCGGCTCGGGGCGCTGGCCGGCGTGAATTGCCTGCGTTCCGAAGCCAGCCGCCAGATCCTCGTCGAACACGCGGGTCATGCCGAGTCTCGTCTGATGGGTGTCAGCGGAAGATAATCCCGCCGCCGGCGCGGCGGACCGTGGTTAGGTTTCGGCCACTCGAATGGAGGCGGGATGGCAGCGAACGACGGGCTGATGGTCAGCGTCTCGGGCATTCGTGGCCGTGTCGGCGGGGGGCTCACACCAGAGGTCGTGGCGCAGTATGCAGGAGCCTTCGGCGCATGGGCGGCGGGGAGGACCGGGTCGAACTCCGTCGTCGTAGGCCGAGACAGCCGAGTCTCGGGACCCATGTTCCACCGGGTTGTCGTCTCGGCGCTGCAGTCGGTCGGATGCGACGTCATCGACATCGGCCTCACGACTACACCCACCTGTCAGCTCGCGGTGGAACACCACCACGCGGCGGGCGGGCTGATGATCTCGGCGAGCCACAATCCGATCGAATGGAACGCGCTCAAGTTCATCGGACCGACCGGGCTGTTTCTCGAGGCGAGCGAAGGCGCGGAGATGCGGGCCGTAGTCGACCGCGGAATCCCGCGAGCGTCGTGGGACCGCCTCGGGCAGGTCGAGCAGGACCACGGTGCCATAGGGCGACACATCGACCGTGTCCTGGCGATACCGTACGTGGACGTCGAGGGAATTCGGGCGCGGAAGTTTCGGGTGGCGCTCGACTGCGTTCGCGGCGCCGGCGCGGCGATCATGCCCGCGCTCCTCGAGCGACTCGGTTGCCGGGTGAGCGCGATCAACACGGAGACCGACGGCCGGTTTCCGCGGCCGCCCGAGCCCGTGGCCGAAAACCTTGGCGAGCTGGAACGGCTCGTGCGCGATACGGGCGCCGAGGTCGGTTTCGCGGTGGATCCGGACGTCGACCGGCTCGCACTTGTCTCCGACGCGGGCAGGGCAATTGGCGAAGACTTCACGTTGGCTCTGGCCGCGATGCTGGTGCTCCGCCACGACCCGGGGCCCGTTGTGACGAACCTTTCAACCAGCCGGATCGTCGATGATGTGGCCGCTCGCGCGCGCGTGCCGGTCATTCGCGCCCCGGTTGGCGAAGTGAACGTGGCGGTGCGAATGCGGCTGGAGCACGCGCCAGTCGGGGGAGAAGGCAATGGCGGTGTCATCCTGAGCACGGTGCACCTCGGCAGGGATGCCCCGGTCGGTGCCGCACTGCTTTTGCAATTGTTGCTGGAAGAGAAGAAGCCGCTGTCGGAGATCGTCGCCGCTTTGCCGCGGTACGCGATCGTGAAAGACAAGCTCGACCGTCCGGCCGCACCCCTCGACGCGGTGTACGGCAGTTTGCGGACGGCGTTTCCGGACAGTTCGGTGGACACGCAGGACGGACTTCGATTGTCGTGGGCGGACCGCTGGGTGCACGTGAGGCCCTCGGGGACCGAGCCGATCGTGAGGGTTATCGCCGAAGCGCCGAGCGTCGCTGAGGCGGACGAGCTGGTGAGACGGTCGCGCGAACCGCTGGACGCGCTGAGCAGGAATCACTGAGCAAGGGACTGCCGCCATGTGTGGAATCGTTGGATACGTTGGCAATCGCGCCGCCAGTTCGATGCTGATCGAGGGGCTCAAGCGCCTCGAGTATCGCGGCTACGACTCCGCGGGCATCGCGATGAGCAACGGGCACGGTCTCGAGACGCGTCGGGCAAAAGGCAAGATCTCGATGCTCGAGTCGCTCGTGAACGGCAGTCCGATCCACGGATCCGTGGGCATCGCGCATACGCGGTGGGCCACGCACGGCGCGCCAAACGAGTGCAACGCGCATCCGCAGGTCGATTGCACCAACTCGATCGCCGTCGTCCACAACGGCATCATCGAGAACTTTGCCGCGCTGCGAAAGATGCTGCAGATGCAAGGGCACACCTTCAAGTCCGAAACGGATACCGAGGTGCTGGCGCATCTGATCGAAGCGGCAATGGATGGCGACCCGCTCGAGGACGCGGTGATCGACGCGCTTAATCTCGTCCAGGGCACGTACGGCATTGCCGTGATCTCCAGCCGCGACCCCGACAAGATCGTCTGCGCGCGGAACGGTAGCCCGCTGCTCATCGGCCTTGGCGACGGCGAGTATTACGTGGCGAGCGACGCCGCGGCCATTCTGCAGCACACCCGTCAGGTCGTGTACCTGGACGACGGTGAGATGGGCGTGCTGACGAAGAACGGGTACGAAGTGCTCGACCTGAACGCCCGCCGAGTCTCGAAAGGCGTGAGTCGCATCGATTGGTCGCTCGACGAGATCGAGAAGGGCGGGTTCGAGCACTTCATGCTCAAGGAGATCTTCGAGCAGCCACAGACGATCCAGAATACGATGCGCGGCCGGCTCGTCGTCGAGGAGGGATTCTCCAAGCTCGGCGGTCTCAATCTCTCGAAGGACGAGCTGCAGTCGATCGACCAGATCATCATCACCGCGTGTGGCACGAGCTGGCACTCCGGCCTCATCGGCGAGATGTACATCGAGGAGCTGGCGCGCATCCGCTGCGAGGTCGAGTACGCGTCAGAGTTCCGATACCGCAACCCGATCGTCGCCGACAGGACACTGTGCGTCGTGGTATCGCAATCGGGCGAGACGGCCGACACGCTCGCCGCCATGCGAGAGGCGAAGCGACGCGGCGCCAAGACGCTCGGCCTCGTGAATGTCGTCGGGTCGACCATCGCGCGCGAAGACGACGGCGGCATCTACCTCCATGCCGGACCGGAGATCGGTGTGGCGTCGACCAAGGCCTTCACGAGCCAGGTCATCGCCCTCGCGCTGCTTACTCTGAAGCTCGCCCGCCTGCGGACCATGTCCGTCGTGCAAGGGCGGGAAATCGCGTCAGCGATGCTCAAACTCCCCGAGCAGATCCAATCGATTCTCGACGATGCGCCGGAGATCGAGGAGCTGGCCGAGCGCTTCAAGGACGCGACGAACTTTCTGTACCTCGGGCGGGGATACAACTTCCCGGTCGCACTCGAGGGCGCGCTGAAGCTGAAAGAGATCAGCTACATCCACGCCGAGGGCTATCCGGCGGCCGAGATGAAACACGGTCCGATCGCCCTCATCGACTCCGAGATGCCGGTGGTGTTCGTGGCGCCGCACGACGCGGTGTTCGACAAGGTCGTGTCGAACATCCAGGAAGTGAAGGCGCGCGGCGGAAAAGTCATTTGCATCACGAGCCAGGACGAGCCGGTGCTCGAGGGCATGATCGATTACGAGATCCGCGTCCCCCAGACGGTGGATATGCTGTATCCGGTGCTGACCGTCATTCCGCTGCAGCTGCTCGCGTATTACATCGCCGTGAAGCGCGGACTGAACGTCGATCAGCCGCGCAACCTCGCGAAGTCGGTGACGGTCGAGTAGGACCGTCACCGCCTTCCAACCTGATCACGCCGCCTCGGCGGGCGAAGACTCGACGCGGTCGATCGATGCGTCGGGTCGTTCGCCCAGGAACTCGACCCATTGCTTCTTGAGCGCCGGGTAGTGGCGCTGGGCCTCGACGAGATCGAGGAAGCAGTCGATTGTGCTCACGAAGCGCTGCTGCAGCACGTCATTGGCGATCCGGCCGTCATCGCCGAATGCCTGGTGCGCCTGGGCGAGCGAAAACATGTCCGGATAGATGCGGGTGCCGAGATGCTCGAGCGGCACGCGCAGAGACCAGAGGCCGCGATTCCCGCCGGCCATCGAGGTCGACGCCGACATGAGCAGCGCCTGCTTGCCATTGAACGGCTGCGGACGGGCGCGGGAACCCCAGTCGATGGCGTTCTTCAACACGCCGGGCATCGAGGCATTGTACTCGGGCGACGCGATGATGAAGGCGTCCGCTTCCTTGATCCGCCGGCAGAGCTCGCGCGCGGGTTCCGGCAGTCCGCTCGACTGTTCGACATCGAAGTCATACGACGGACACTCGAAGTCGGCCATGGTCGCGCGGTCCGCGGTCGCGCCCTGCTGCGCCACGATGTCTGCCGCGAGTGCGGCCAGCCTGTCGTTTAGCGAGCCTTGTCGGAGCGACGCTCCAAACACCAGACAGCGGATGGGCCGGCGTCCGTCTCGTGCCATCGTGCACCTCGAAAGGCTAAAGGTGTCATCCACGCGGTCATGAGGTGTGCCGAACCGCTGGCGGCGGGACCTTGGGCGCACTTGACGAGGATGTGCGTCATATGTACTATTCATCCATGAACGATATGGCACCAGAACAGCCGAGCGCAGCCGCGGCTCCAGCGAACGTGATGGCCGTGTTGCACGCCGCGCACGCGGTCGAAGCCAAGCTCGAGGCCGCGTGCGGCCGCGCTGGGCTGTCCATGGCCAAGTTCTCGGTGTTGAGCCAGCTCGTCGAAGCGGGCGAGCCATTGGCGCTGGGAGAGTTGGCCGAACGCCTGAGCTGCGTCCGTTCCAACATGACGCAACTGATCGATCGGCTCGAAGCCGAGGGGTTTGTCAGGCGAGTGAGCTGCCCGACGGACCGCCGGAGCGTCAAAGCTGAAATTTCCGAGCTTGGCAGAGAGCGACAAGCCGTTGCGGCCGTGGAGTTTGCGAAAGTGAATGCGGAGATTGTCGGCCTGGTTCAGCCCGAGGACCATGCCGCGATCGAGCGGTTTGCTCGGGCGCTGGGGTAGGACCTTTTTTTGCAAAAACACTTCACTCATCGACTTTCTATTAGCGAACTATGCAGTTATCCACCGAACACATCATCCGAGAGGAGAGCAGAGCAATGACCAGCAACACGACGACATGGACGATCGATCCGGCGCACGCCGAAATCGGCTTTGCAGTCCGGCACCTCATGATCGCGACGGTGCGGGGCCGCTTTGGCGCCGTGTCCGGCACCGTGACTGTAGATGAGCAGAATCCGCTCAACTCGAAAGTCGACGTGACGGTCGACGTGAACTCGATCGATACCCGCCAGGAGATGCGCGACAATCACCTGCGATCGGCCGACTTCTTCGACGTCGAAAAGCATCCGACCATGCATTTCGTGAGCAAGCGGATCGAAGGCGACGTGCACGGTGAGTTCCGCGTCGTGGGGGACCTCACGATCCGCGGCATCACGCGCGAGGTCGCGCTGACGGCGACCCTCGAGGGCCGGACGAGAGATCCGTGGGGCAACGAGCGCGCTGGGTTCAGCGCCACCGGCAAGATCAACCGGCGGGAATTCGGCCTGAACTGGAACCAGGCGCTTGAGACGGGCGGCGTGATGGTCGGTGACGAGGTGAAGCTGACGATCGACGTCGAGTTGGTGCATCAGGCGGCGAAGACGACCGCTGCCGCCGCGTAAGCTCCACGCATTGCGGTGGGGTGAGAGCGCGCGCCGCGCGGTGCAACAGTCCGCGTGGCGCGCCCGCGCCTGAGGCTCGCTAAGTTATCGCCTCGACATGCGAGTCCTTGTTCAGCGAGTGACGCGTGCCGAGGTCCGAATTGCCGGACAGGTCACGGCACGGATCGATCACGGCATGCTGCTGCTGGTCGGCTTCACTCACGACGATGCGCTGGAGCATCTCACCTGGATGGCGGAGAAGATCGTCGGCCTGCGGATCTTTCCCGACGACGACGACAAGATGAACCGCTCGATCACGGATGCCGGCGGGACGTTGCTCGTCGTGTCGCAGTTCACGCTCTATGGCGATGCCGCGAAGGGACGTCGTCCGAGCTTCGTCGACGCAGCGCGCGCCGAGCAGGCAGTTCCATTGTACGAGCGTTTCGTCGAGCTGCTCCGCGGTACCGGCGTCCGCGTCGAGACCGGCACGTTCGGAGCTTCGATGCAGGTCGAGCTCGTGAATGACGGCCCGGTGACGCTATGGCTGGAGCGCTGATGCGTCCGCGCGTCGTCCTCGCATCAGCATCGCCTCGCCGTCGCGAGCTTCTTCGGCTGATCGGCATCGAGCACGAGGTGCGGCCGGCGGACATCGATGAACGCTATCTCGACCACGAGACGCCGCGCGCGCACGCCGAGCGCCTCGCCCGCGAGAAGGCGCAGGCGATCCACGAGGATGGGGCCGTGACCATCGGCAGCGACACGATCGTCGTGATTGACGGCGACGTGCTGGGGAAGCCGCCAGATCGGAAAACTGCGGCCGCGATGCTTCGCCGTCTGAGCGGCCGGTCGCATACGGTGATGACCGGCGTCGCGGTGTGTTGGCAGGACCGGGTCGCTTCCGGTCTCGAAGAGGTGGGCGTGACGTTTCGCCCGCTCACGGACGACGAGATCGAGCGCTACATCGACACGGGCGAGCCGATGGACAAGGCGGGTGCGTACGGCATCCAGGGATACGGCGCGACCATCGTGGAGCGGGTGGACGGAGACTATTTCGCCGTGATGGGACTGGCGCTCAATCAGCTCGTGCGACTCTGTCGCTCGCTCGGCCTGGACTACGCATTCGGTCCGATTACCGCGGACTGATACGCGGCGCGCCATCGCTCGACTCGATCGAGTACGTCACGAGCGGTGATGTTCGGCATGCGGTCGCGGCGGTTTTCCATGCTGATCGGGTAGTCCTCTCCCGGTTCGCCGTACGCGTCGACGATCAGATCGTGAAACTTACGGTACGGGCCCGTGCGCTTGGGGTTGGTGTAGCCCATGAGGCTCACGACCGGCCGGTCCAGCGCGACCGCCATGTGCAGCGGCCCGGTGTCCGGCGAGAGCACGAGAGCCGAACCGTCGATGATGCCGACCAGGCCGCGCAAGCCGCTGCCGAGCGCCGAGAAGGGCGCGCGTTTGGCCCGGCTCATGATCGTCTGCTCTGCCGCCAACTCCCGCGGCGACTGACCACCGACGAGCACCGGTTGCAGACCGAACTCGTACCAGAGCGCGTCTGAGACTTCGGCCCATCGCTCGGGCAGCCAATCCTTCTGCGGCTTGCTGGTCGCCACGACGATCGCGGCGACCGGTCGGTCGAACTTGGCGTAGAAGTCCTGTTGCGCGGCGCGCTCGTTCGGCCACGGACCCAGCGCCCAGCTCACCGGCTCGTGAGGGACATTGAGCGCGGTGAGGAACTCGAAGTACTGATCCTGGACGTGCTGCGGCGCGTGTGGTGGGATGCGATGCGTCGTGAAGACCCAGTTGAAATCGCGCGCACGTGTGCGATCGAAGCCGAGCTTCACGGAGGCGCGGGTGAACGCCGTGACGATGCCCGCCTTGAAGTAGACCTGAAGGTCGATCACCAGGTCGAAAGTCCGCGACGCGAGTTGCTCGCGAATATCCGTGAACGCGCGCCAGCCTTTGTTACGATCGAACAGCAGGATCTCGTCGACCGCCCGATGACCGCGCACGAGCGACGCCGGGCCGGGCTGCAGTACCCAGGTGACGTGCATCGCGGGCGATTTCCGCTTGAGCGCCTCGAGCAGCGGCAGCACGTGTACGGCGTCGCCGACCGCGCTCATCATCACCACGCATACGCGCCGCAGAGGAACGTCGATCATGCGACGGAAAATAGACCGAGCGCCTCGACCTCGCGCAGCATCGCGCCGGCGTCGATTTCATCCCGACTCGGGCGCGCGATCATGCGCCAGGGGCCCGCACCCTGCGGAAAGGTCCGCGCCGGCTGCCCCGGCGCGAAGATCCCCAGCACCGGCACGCCCAGCGCGGCGGCGACGTGCAGTGGACCGGAGTCGTGGCCGACGAACCCGCGGGCGAGCGAGAGTGCCGCGGCGGTTGTGGTAAGAGATCCGTCGGCGAGCTGGTCGACGTACGCACCTTTCGGGTGTGTGTGCGACCGCCGCAGCTCGTTCAACTCTGTCGTGGTACCCACCCACAGCACTTGGATCTTCCGTGCTTCCAGGGCGAACGCGAGCTGGGTCCATTCGGTGAGCGGCACACAACGGTCGCGCGCGCCGGCAAAGGGATGAACGGC
>DATJIZ010000193.1:0-2395 GCA_035492735.1 Gemmatimonadaceae bacterium
GATCTCCTGTACATTCCCTCTCTCCCCAACCCCACCGTCCATGCTGAAACGCCTCATCGGGATCGCGGCCCTGCCGCTCATCGCCTCTGCCGCGACCGCGCAATCACCCGTCGCCGAAGCACGCGCACTATGGAAGGGCAACGTCGGCTACGTGACGCAGGCCGCCGAGGAGCTCTCGGATTCCATGTACGCGTACCGGCCCACGCCCGAGGTGCGGAGCTTCGGCGAGCTGTTCGCGCACATCGCCGGCTCGCAGTTCATGTACTGCGCCATGGCGCTCGGCGACAAGATTCCCGGCGAGGGCGACGTCGAGAAGACGGCGAAAGGCAAAGCGGCGATTCTCGCCGCGCTGAAACAGTCGAACGCATACTGCGAGAAGGCCTACACGCAGCCCGACGACAACGTCAAACCGATGATCGACGTGTTCGGGCAGCAGCACCCGCGGTTCTACGCATTGATCGCGAACGCGTCGCACGACGGCGAGCATTATGGGAACATCGTGACGTACATGCGGCTGAACAAAATGGTGCCGCCGTCGAGCCGCCCTCGATCGCAGTGATCGCGAAGTGATCCCGCGGCGCAGCCCTACTCGGGGCATCCGCGTCGTGAGAGACCCCGCCGCGCGATCCGCGGCGGGTCGCTACAGTGCCAGCCACGCGAGCGCCTCGTCGATATCGCGGAATACCTGCACGTTCGGCTGATACGGCTGCGCGAGCGTCACGAATAGTGACGCCATCCGGTACTGGTATGGTGTCGTCGCCACGAACGCGCGACGCGATTCACGCGCGAGAATCGACGTCTGCGCCATTCGCCCCATCACTTCGGCCGAGAATTGAACCTCTTCCACGTCGCGGGCGTCGAACAGTTCGCCGAAGTCGCGGTCGAAGTGCGGATCATCGAGCAATTCCTGCCGGCCGGCGTGCACGTCCTGGTCGACGAGGACGCCGGATGCTTTCACGATCAGCAGTCGGCGCTCGAGATCGAGGGAAAAGGTCACCGCCATCGAGCACTCCGTTCCACGCCTCTCGTGCACAATTTCGGTCGGCTCCCGCGCACCCGTTGCGTACTGCGCCACGGACTCGAGTGCGTGCTGCCAATGCAATCACCGACGGTCCGTCAATGAGGACGCGAAGCTATTCGGCGTACAAAGCGCGCGGAAGGATGCCTCGCCCCGCCGTTGTCATGCAATCATCTGGCTGGCTTGGGCCGCTACCCCCTTCAACAGTTGGGCTCCCTCATGCGATAGTTCATAGAGGCCCGCCTGCCGGACCGTCATCCATCTATAAAGAAGGAGAAACACCCCCATGCTGAGACGCTCGTTCGTGTTTGGTACCGTCGTCACGTTGTTCGTCGCCGGCGGCGCAGTCGCGCAGCAGCCGGTCGCGCCGGGTGGACGCGGCGGAGGCCGCGGCGGCCCCGAGGCCGCCGAGGAAGCCGGCGTGCCCGCGGTCGAGAAGGTGTCGACCACGCATCACACCGTGACGATCAATGGCAAGACGATCGCATACACCGCCAACGCTGGAACCATGGTGATTCGCGACGACGACGGGAAACCGAAAGCGACCGTGTTCTACGTCGCCTACACGCGCGATCAGGAAGACGCGGCGACGCGACCGGTGACGTTCTTCTACAACGGCGGCCCAGGTTCCGCGTCGATCTGGCTCGACATGGGCATCATGAGTCCCCGGCACCCGGAGATGGGTCCGAACGGCGCGCAGCCCGCGCCGCCGTACACGCTCGTCGACAATCCGTACACCCCGCTCGACGTGACCGATCTCGTGCAGGTCGACGCGATGATGACCGGCTACTCGCGACCGGCACCCGGCGCCAAGATCACCGACTTTACCGGCGCGACGAACGACATCAGGATGTTCGGCCAATTCATTCGCAACTATCTCGACAAGTACAACCGGTGGGCATCGCCGAAGTACCTCTACGGCGAGAGCTACGGCACGTTCCGCTCGGCGGGGCTCGCGTCGGAGCTGCAGAGCGCCGAAGGCGTCGAGCTCAACGGCGTCATGCTGCTTGGCACCGTGCTCGATTTTGCAAACATCCAGCCTGGTCCGACGAACGATCTTGCGTACGAGTGCTATCTGCCCACCTACACGGCGACGGCGTGGTACCACAAGAAGCTGCCGGCCGATCTGCAGAAGATGACGCTCGCGCAGGCGGTGCAGGAGGCGCGCACGTTTGCGTTCGGCGAGTATGCGACGGCGCTCGCCAAGGGCAACACACTGTCGTCGGCCGAGCGCACGGCGGCGGCACAGCAGATCGCGCGGCTCACCGGCGTCTCGCCCCAGTACATATCGAATACGAACCTTCGCATCGATCCCGGCACGTTCCGCACCGAGCTGCTGCGCAACGAGCGCGAGACCGTGGGCCGGTACGACAGCCG
>DATJIZ010000194.1:0-2709 GCA_035492735.1 Gemmatimonadaceae bacterium
TCCGCACTACACGGTCGAGCGGAGTGAAGTGGAGCAGCATGGGCGCTGGGTGTTCGACCAGCCGTTCTTCGTCATCCTGAATCTTGCCGTCGGCGGCCACTTCGACGGCGATCCGAAATCGGACGCGATCCTCCCGGCGACGATGCTGGTCGACTACGTGCGCGTGTATCGCCCGTCGCCGCCGGGAGGTTGAGTTCGCCGTTCGCGCGGTCGTCAGGAGCGCAGCGCCCTCGCCGTCTCGTCCCAGCTCACGATCGCTTTGCGGAAGTATGATTCGTTCGCCATGTGGCAGGCGAGCGCCGCGTTGTGGCCGAACTGCGCGTCCTCGGTCACCGGCTTGCGCGTGCGCACGGCGTCGAAGAACGTCGCGAGATGGGGCTTGATGTCGTCGTAGTCGGGACCTTCAATCCTGATCGTTTCGGGCAGCGGCAGCTTGGCGATGATCGGATCGTTCTCGGCGTGCCACTGCTTGAAGTACGCGTCACGCAACGCGCGCGGAAAGCCGTACGCGTAGTAGCTCGGTGACATGTCGCGGCCGGTCTGCGGCTCGAGCGTGATGCTCGAACCCGTGACGGTGAGGATGCCCTTCGACCCCTGGAAGCTGTACGTCTCCGGCATCTCGGTGCCGAGGTTGAGGCGCATGTGCACCGGGAGGTCGCCGTAGTAGTACGAGGTGGCGTGCACGTCGGGCATGTTGCGGCCGTCCTTCCAGCGGCGAATGCCGCCCACGGCCATCGCCTGGGTCGGCGGACGATTCATGTCGAGCATGTACATCATGCCGCTCACCAGGTGCACGAGCAGATCGCCCGACACGCCCGTGCCGTACTCCTTCCAGCACCGCCAGCGCGCGAAGATTTTAGGATCGAACGCTCGCTTCGGCACGCGGCCTTGCCACGTGTCCCAGTCGAGATTTTGCGGCGAGAGGTCGGGCGGCGGTGGGTACTCCCAGGCGCCGGTGGGATCGTTTCGCCCGAGGTGGCCTTCCACGAACATGAGGTCACCGATGGCGCCCTGGGCGATCATCTCGCGCGCCTTGGCGCAGATCTTCGAGCTCACCCGCTGCGAGCCGATCTGCACGATGCGTCCACTCTTCTTTGCCGCGTCGAGCATCGCCACGCCGTCCTCGGCGCTGTGCGACATCGGCTTCTCGCAGTAGATGTCCTTGCCGGCGCTGACCGCGTCGATGACGACTTGACGGTGCCAGTGGTCCGGCACGGCCGCCACGATGCAATCGATGTCCTTGTTGTCGAGCAGCTCCTGGTAGCGACGCGTGACCGGCAGGTCGGCGCGAACGATCTCGCGCGCGAGCACGTGCCGGCCGTCGTACAGATCGCACGCCGCGGCGCATTCGACGTCGGGAAGCGTGATCGAGGTGCCGAGCAGCGAGTTGCCCTGCATGCCGATGCCGATCATCCCGAAGCGCACGCGGTCGCTCGCCGGCGCGAGCTTGGCGGGTTTGAGAAGGGCGTCGGGCGTCGGAATCGACCCGCCGATCATCGATGCGCCCGCGACCGCGGCTCCGATGCCGACGAACTCACGACGCGAATAGGTCTCCTTGGTCATGTCACACGCTCCGTTCGCTCTCACGGTGAATCGGGATTATGCAGCGGCCGGCGCGTTTGCGTGAGAGTGGGGTCCGGGGTCGCGCTCTGGACTGGACAGGTACCGACCCCACGAATAGCGTAGGGCGACTCCTTCATCACCGTGCCCGAGGTACCGCGCATGCACCCGATGTACCTACCCGACGTCGAGTCTCATCCCGCAACTGGCAGCCGTGGCGAGATGATGGCTCGGCTGCGCGCGTCGAACCAGCCGATCCCGCAGATCCAGCACCTGTTCGCGTTCAAGCCGGACCGCACGGACCACCTGGCGCGCTTCACGCACGGGGTGATGCGGGGACCTTCCCCGCTCTCCCCCGGGCAGCGCGAGCTGATTGCCGCCTTCACCTCAAGGCGAAACGACTGCCCGTTCTGAATCGGCTCGCACGCCGCGGTCGCGGCGGAGCTGCTGGGCAGCAAGGAACTCGTGGCGGCGGTCCTCGAGGATTATACGACGGCGCCAATCTCCGACGCCGAGCGCGCGCTGTTCGCGCTCATCACCAAGATGGTGGCCGATTCGACGTCGATCGCGCACGACGATCTCGATCGCGCGCGGGCGGCTGGCTGGTCGGACGAAGCGCTGTACGACGCGATCACCGTGTGCGCGCTATTCCAGTTCTACAACAGCTGGATCGACGCCACGGGGGTGAGCGACATGCCGGGATTCGCCTACGACATCTCGGGCAAGCGTCTCGCCGAAAAGGGCTACGCCTACGCGGAAGAGCCGGCGCCCAAGACTGTCGCCGAGACGGTGGACACGCCCGCGGCCGCCCAGCTCATCGCCAGCGGAACGTGACCACCGCGCCGGGCGCGAGTGTGTAGCTGAAGGAGCGCCCGCGCTCGCGCACGGCGAAGGTGCGCGCGCTGCTGTCGGCGTTGAGCACGACCAGCACGCGCGACCCGTCCGGATTGCGGAACGCGACGTTGTCGAGCCTGGGCAGCAGGTTCGATTCGATGCGACGGGCGCCGGGTCGCACGAACCGGCTGGCGTGCGCCAGCGCGTAGTACTCCTCGTTGCGCGTGATCGTGCCGGTTCGTGAGTCGATCGTGACTACGCCGCGGCAGTTGCCGCATCCGCCGGTGTGCGGACCGTGGTTCTCGTCGAGCGCCA
>DATJIZ010000195.1:0-3159 GCA_035492735.1 Gemmatimonadaceae bacterium
CACCGCACCGCAGAAACGCTGAGCCGTGCGGCGACGACTGGTCGCGCGGCTCTGGCAATCGCTGATCGTCGTGTTCCTCGTCACGACGATCAGCTTTTGTCTCATCCACGCGGCCCCGGGGTCTCCGTTCGCCTACGAGGGCACGGACATGACTCCCGCCATTCGCGAGCAGTGGCGGCATCAGCGCGGTTACGACCGCCCGCTCGCCGAACAGTACGTTCGCTACATCGATGGCGTCGCGCGGGGCAACTTCGGCTACTCGGTGCGCTGGCGCCAGCCCGTCTCCACCGTGCTCGCTGAGGCGGTCCCGCGCACTTTGCTGCTCACCGGCATCGCTCTCACGCTCAGCCTGGCGCTCGGCATCGTCATCGGCGTTCTGCAGGCCGTTCGCCGCGACGGTTGGTTCGATCGCCTGAGCTCCGGCGTGCTGGTGACGCTGTACGCGCTGCCGGACTTTTGGGCGGCGCTGATGGTCATGCTCCTTTTCGCGTACTGGTGGCCGGTACTGCCCGCGGCGGGCATCGTGACGCCCGTGGTGCACGACTACATGAGCCCGTGGGCCGCGGCGATCGACCGAATCCGACATCTAATCCTCCCAGTCGCGACGCTCACCGCGATCATCATCGCCGGGATCACGCGCTTTCAGCGCGCGGCTCTGCTCGACGTCCTTCCCGCCGACTATGTGCGGACGGCACGCGCAAAAGGACTGCCCGAGCGCCGGGTCATCTGGCGACACGCGCTGCGAACGGCGCTCACGCCCATGGTCACCCTGCTCGGGCTCATGTTCCCCGCCCTCCTCGGCGGCGCACTCTTCGTGGAGAACGTCTTCCAGTGGCCTGGCATGGGGTTCGTGGCCGCGTCCGCGATCAAGTCGAACGACTACGATCTCGTGGTCGCCACGGTCGTCATTGGATCGGTCATGGTCGTGATCGGGAATCTCCTGTCGGACCTGTTGCACGCGGCACTCGATCCGCGTGTTCGTGAATAGCGCGGCCGGCGGCCTCGCCGCACGACTGTTCTCCCATCGAGCGGCCGCGTGGTCGATCGGCGTGATCGGTCTGTTCGTGATCGCGGCGGTCTTCGGCCCACCGCTAAGGGGGATCGATCCCGCGGCCCAACTCGGGATCGAGCGACTCAGGAACATGCCGCCGTCGCTGGCCCATCCCTTCGGCACGGACGCGTTGAGTCGGGACGTGCTGGCGCGCGTACTGAGTGGCGCGCGCATTTCGCTGGCCGTGGGGATCGTCGCCGCCCTGCTCGCGTCCTCGCTCGGCACCACGTATGGGTTAGTGGCCGGCTACATTGGCGGCCGCACCGACGCGACGATGATGCGTCTGCTCGACGCATTCATCGCGATTCCGCGTGTACTGCTGCTCGTCGCGGTGCTCACGATCTGGCAGCGCGTGCCCCTGGCCGGTTTGATCCTCCTCATCGGCGTGACGGGATGGTTCGTCGTGGCGCGCCTCGTCCGGGCGGAAGTGCTCACCATCCGTGACTCGGATTTCGTGGTGGCTGCGAGAGCTCTCGGTGCGGAAACTTCGCGGATCCTCTGGCGGCACCTGCTGCCGAACGTCGCCGCGCCTGCCATCGTAAGCGCCACACTGGGTGTCGGGAACGTGATCGCGCTCGAGGCCGGTCTGTCATTTCTCGGCATCGGCACGCGGCTGCCGACGGCGAGTTGGGGCGCGATGTTCACCGACGCTGTCGACCCCTTCGCAGGCGCGTGGTGGGTGCCGCTCTTCCCCGGCATCGCGATCGTCGCGACCGTGCTCGCCTTCAACGTGCTCGGCGATGCCTTGCGCGACGTCCTCGACCCTCGGCAGCTTCACCTGGCCCGGCCGTTGCCGGAGTCGACGGCGGTACCCGTGTCCACCCGACTACCCGTGGAGAATGGCTGAGCCGCTGCTGCGCGTTCGCGAGTTACGCACCTACTTCTATGGCGAAGCCGGCGTCGCCAAAGCGGTGGACGGCGTCAGCTTCGAGATCGGCGCCGGCGAAACGGTGGGCCTCGTCGGCGAGTCGGGCTCGGGCAAGTCGGTCACCGCGCTCTCGCTGCTGCGTCTCATCCGTCCGCCAGGCCGGATGGAATCGGGCAGCGAGATCGAATTCGAGGGGCACAACCTGGTCACGATCGACGAGCGGGCGATGCGTGCCGTGCGCGGGGCCCGGATCTCGATGGTCTTCCAGGAACCGATGACCGCGCTCAATCCCGTGTTCACGGTGGGTGACCAGATCGCCGAGGTCGTCCGGGTGCACAAGGGTGGTTCCAAGCGCGAGGCCTGGGACCGCGCGGTCGAGATGCTTGAGACGGTCGGCATCCCCTCCCCGGCCCAACGCGCGCACGAGTACCCGCATCAGCTCTCGGGCGGCATGCGCCAGCGCGTCGTGATCGCCATGGCGCTCGTCATGCACCCACCCCTCGTGATCGCCGACGAGCCGACCACCGCGCTCGACGTCACCATCCAGGCGCAGATCCTCGAGCTGCTCGGCGACCTCCAGCGTCAGTTCGGCACGTCGGTCCTGCTGATCACGCACGACCTGGGTGTCGTCGCCGAGACCGTGTCGCGCGTGCTCGTGATGTACGGCGGCGAGATCGTGGAAGAAGCGTCGGTCGGCGAGCTGTTCGCGCAGCCGCACCATCCGTACACGGAGGGTCTCCTGAATGCGATGCCCAAGGTCGGTCAGGAGCGCGAACGGCTCGAGACCATCCCTGGCACCGTGCCACCGCCGACGGCGTGGCCGAGCGGCTGCCGATTCCACGACCGATGTGCGTATGCCTGGGATCGGTGCGTGGCCGAGCATCCGCCACTGTATCAGATCGGTGCCGGCCACATCTCGCGGTGTCACCTCGCCGATGAGCCGCAGCGTCGCGCCGACAAGCACGAGCCGCTGGTCGTGAGGTCGATGGCATGAGGCCGATCCCGTGAGGTCGATCTCGTGAGGTCGATCCTGTGAGGTCGGCGCCGTGAGGTCGATCGCGTGACGTCGCCGCTCCTCAGCGTTCGCGATCTCGCGAAACATTTTCCCATCAGGAAAGGCGTCTTCGGGCGTCCCGCGGGCGCCGTGCGAGCGGTGGACGGCGTCTCGTTCGACGTGATGCCGGCCGAGACGCTCGGCCTCGTGGGCGAATCCGGCTGCGGCAAGTCGACGACGGGGCGC
>DATJIZ010000196.1:0-8072 GCA_035492735.1 Gemmatimonadaceae bacterium
ATCCAGCGTACTTCTAGTCTACGATGTTACCCCGATGAGAGTTGTTGGACTTCGAGTGGCTACGGGTGTCCGTCACCGATAGCGTTCCCGCATGCGACTAAAGTCCATTTGCGTCTTTTGCGGATCGTCGAACGGTGGGTCGCCGTCCTACGCCACCGCCGCGAACGAACTCGCCCAGTGCGCCGCGAAGAAGGGAATCCAGCTCGTGTACGGCGGCGCGAGCGTCGGCTTGATGGGCGTGCTCGCCGACACCACGCTGGCGCACGGCGGGCGTGTCGTCGGCGTCATCCCGCGTGCGCTCGTTGTTCGCGAGATCGCGCACCGTGGTCTCACCGAACTGCATGTCGTCGAGACGATGCACGAGCGGAAAGCCCGGATGGCCGAGCTCGCCGACGCCTTTGTTGTGCTTCCGGGAGGCCTCGGCACGCTCGAGGAGCTGTTCGAGGTGTGGACCTGGGGAATGCTCGGCCTTCACGCCAAGCCGTTCGGCCTCCTCGACGTCGAGCGCTACTACCGGCCTCTCCTCCAGTTTCTCGACCACGCGCGCGACGAAGGCTTCGTTCGCGCGGCACAGCGAGAGCGCCTGATCGTCGACACCGATCCGGAGCGGCTGCTCGAAGCGCTGTCCCGACTCGTGGCCGGGACAGCGCCGGGCGCCGTCAGTCCTTTGACAGGCTGAATTGGAACGGCATCTGGACGAGCTGCTTCACCGCCTTGCCGCCGACTTCGGCCGCGTGGAACCTCATGTTCGGCAACGCGTTCTTCACCGCCGCCGTGAACAGGTCGTGGCTCGACTTGAGCACCTTGAAGCTGTCCATCATCGGGCGACCGAGCGTGTCCACGACGAACTGCGCGAGGACGTCGCCCTGGATGTTCGCCTTGCGCAGCAGGTCGGGATACCGTGGCCACGGATTTCCCGGCATCGGCAACACCTGCCGCTCGACCTGAAACTCGAAGTATGTCTGATTGCTGGACACCATAGCCGGTCCGCGATCGCCGCGACGCTGCGCCTTGCGCGCGATCGCGCTGTCGCTCGCACGCGCGACGGGCGTTGCCACCGGCTCCGCGCATCGCAGTAGTCCCGCGAGCACGAGGATCGCCGCGGAGAACCCGGTTGCCGCGTACGTACTGAGCCGGGTGAATCGATGCTTCGACGCGCGCATGGCGACGATTCGCCGCTCCAGATGACTCGTCGGCTCCGAGAGCATCGGTGCGAACAGCGGGCGCGCGATCGACCGGCGCTGCGCGATGGTGAGCATCAACAGCCCGTAGCGCTCCGGTGTCGGATGGGCGCGCAGCACCCGTGCGTCACAGTCCATTTCGATTGCCAGCCGCAGCCGCTCGGACTGCATCCACAACGCCGGATTCCAGGGCATCAGCACGACCGCGACGGCGGATCCGAAGAGCATGTACGGATCGCGTGCCGCGCAGTGCTCCTGCTCGTGCCGTAACACGAGCGCGCGATGCGGCGTGTCCAAACTCAGGATCCATTCGGGCAGCACGACCTGCATCGGCCCGAGCCCGACGACGGCAGGGCCGACATCCGCGGACAATTGCACGTGAACTCCGTCGACTTCGCCCGCGCGCCATTCGCGTCGCAGGCGCCGGAGCGACCGCGTGGCGCGCACGAGTCGCAGCAGCAGAAGAGCGCTCGCGCCGACCCAGAGCGCGATCAACGCGCTGTTCACGATCGCGGCACGACTCGACGACGCGCCGGTGATCACGATCGCTTGGGGCGCCGCAACAGTGATCGTGAATGGGACCTGCCGACCATTGGATCGGGCGAGGAGTTCGCCGGGAATCGTGCCCACCGCCGGAATGAGGACCGACAGCGCAATCGCCACGGCCCATACAGCGCGCGTCGCTCGGCCCCGCGCGGTGAGCGCCCGATCGAGGGCAAAGGCCGCGATCGTGAGCAGTCCGCCAACCGCCAGCGTGTACAACATCCAGGACGCAATCATCGCTTTGGCCTCCCTTTCTTGCTTTGTGACAATAAAAGCGCGCGGAGTCGGCGCAGATCGTCGGCGCTCAATTGGTCGTCCTCTACGAGCTGCGTCACGAGCTGCTCCGGCGATCCGTGGAACAGCTTGTCCACGACGCGCGCAATGGCGCTCCGGCG
Organism: Gemmatimonadaceae bacterium; assembly: GCA_035492735.1. GTDB lineage: Bacteria > Gemmatimonadota > Gemmatimonadetes > Gemmatimonadales > Gemmatimonadaceae > JAQBQB01. The sequence goes on from DATJIZ010000196.1 coordinate 2,120, forward strand.
TGCGGTCTTTCGCGCGACCCGCGGGACATAGCGGTGGGCTTTGCCTTCGGCCCTGTGGGTCACGAGCTCCTTCGCTTCGAGGTTGCGAAGGATCGTCAGCACGGTCGTGTAGGCGAGATCGGCCGGGAGGCGATCACGTACCTCCGCGACCGTTCCGGAACCCAAATCCCACAGAACCCCCATCACATCCAGCTCGCGGTCACCAAGAACGAAGTCATCCATGGCCGGTCTCTACTAGGGCTGTAGTAGCAATATTGCCACCGCCAGGACGTGTGTCAACTAGGCCAATAGTAGATCGTTTCACGAGGCTTCGTGGTCGCCGAGCGCACGTCGAACCGCGGTGCCCGTCACCGTCAATAGCCGCGGCGCCGATTTCGAATCCTCGAAATCGGCGCCGCGCTGCAGTCAATTGTGCGTCTCTGTGTCGGTCGCGTCGCCGTTTCGCGCTGGCTACCCTTTGATCGCGACTACCCGATACCGCGTGACCAGCGGGCCGTCCTGACCGGGCCGCGTCATCGGGTAAAGCGTAATGGTCCAACCGTCGGGCGCGGGGATTCGCATGCCTCGCGACGGCAGATCGTCGATCAGATCACCTTGTCGCGCGAGCGCTCCTTGCGGAATGCGGGCCAACGCCGAGTCGGCGACGGCGCCGTAGATGACCGGCAATGTCGCGCGGACGAACCGCTCGAATTTGTCGGGGATGCGCGTTCTTGCGAGTTTGGTGTCGAAGTCCAGCACCACCACGCCGCCACTGCGCATTGCGGAAACGCCGTCCGGCAGATCCGATCGGCCTTCGGGAAGGACGGGCGCGATCGCCGACCGCGTCGCGGCCGTCGAAACTGCTGGTGCGATGGCCACGTTTCCCGACGAGACGCTCGCGTTGCCCAATGGAACGCGCGCGACCGCCAGATCGGGTTTGGCGGGTTGTGCCGCGGCGACTCGAGCGCCGACAGCGGGTTCCTGGACCAGACGGACCGCAGCGACCTTGGACGAATGCGCGGCCGCCCGGGGCGTGCGACCGCGAATCACCATGGCGCCGAGAACCCCAGCCACCCCGAGCGTTGCCGCGACGGCTCCCACCGCGCTGCTCCGCAGCATGTACCGACGTCGCCGCGCGCGCGCGGCAAGGCGTTCCGTGTGGCGGCAGTGCAGGCAAACCGTTGTTCCCGGACGAACCTCGTGGGGGCAGGACTCGGAAACACGTTGCGCTGTCTTCGGCACTGGCCTCTCCTCACCGGTGGTTCGAGAGTGGGACGAGCCTGGACCGCGCGCCGCAACGCCGGGCTCGTCGAGATCGCGCCGCGTGATTCGCGTCACCGGCGGGCGCGTTCGCGCTCCGGGCCGCGCACACTCTTCGCATCGCGCGACGTCGAGTCCCGATGTTTTTCTATATTCATCGCCATGAACGACCGGCAAATCGAGGAGCGGCGAGGGACGCTGCTCCTCTCGACCGATCGCAGCCGACTGGACTTCGATGCCGTGCTGGCGATGCTCCACGATTCACATTGGGGTGCCGACGTGACGCGCGACGTACTCGGGCGAGCCGTCGACAATTCGCTTTGCGTGGGCGTGTACGATGGCGACCGGCAGGTTGCGTTTGCGCGTGCCGTCACCGATCTGGCGACTTACGCGTACCTCACCGACGTGATCGTCGCAGAAGATGCGAGAGAGCAGGGCATCGGCTCTTGGATGGTCGATGCGTTGCTCAGACATCCCGACCTGCAAGGACTCCGGCGGATCGCGCTGCTCACGCGCGACGCCCGCGCGCTGTACGAGAAATTCGGCTTCACCACTGACCCGCCGCGCTCGACGTACATGGAATTGCGCAAGACCACATGATGCAGCGTCGGATCATTGGGTTCCACACTGACGAGGAGCACCACTGGGTTGCCGACCTCGAGTGCGGGCACGCCCAGCACGTTCGACACGACCCGCCGTGGCAGGTTCGGCCGTGGGTGGTCACCGAGGATGGGCGGCGGCGCTTCCTCGGTACTAGCTTGAATTGCGTCGAATGTGACCGCGGTTCAAACGAACTCGACTTCCAGGAGAAAGCATGACGGCAAAGCTCGATAAGACGATCAAGCGTGAGCTGGAGATCGATGGGAAAGTCTACACGATCGCCATCGGTCCCGAGGGTCTCAAGGTGACCGAGAAAGGGCGGCGCAACGGTCCAGAGCTGTCGTGGCGTTCGATCATCAGCGGCGACGCAACGCTGAACGAGAATCTCAAGATCTCGGTCGACGCGATGTCGGACGAGTCGAACCGGTAGCGAGCGAGACAGCGGCCCGCCCGTCGGCATCGGTCGCCAGGAACCAGCAGATCTCGGCGCTCAGTATCTCAACGGCTCGGCGGAGCGCGTCGTCGGGCAGCGCGCTGTCGCGCCGGCCTTCCGCGTGTCGGCGCGACGCGCTTTTCGCCGCCGGCTCGCGGCCGGATGGACCGGGTTGATTTTCGCTGCTCAGCACCGTCGCGTCCTCCCCCGCCCGTGGAACCGCCAGCCGCCGCCTCCTGTCGCGCCTCGGCGACCTGGGACAACCGGCATTGCGTCGGCGCCTTTTCTGGACGCCAACGTAGAAACTTCGTGCCGTGCCGAAATCGGCCGTTGGTGAAGTGATCGTACTGCACCTCCACCACGAGAACCGGGTCGAGCGGCACCCACTCACCGGACCGTTCCGTCGACCACCGGCTCGGACCGCCGGGTGCTCGTCCGGTGAATCCGCTGCCGCCCGCCCGTTCCTCGAGCTCGGGCGTGATACGCTTCCGCTCGGCCTGCGACAGACTCGAGGTGAATCCAACATGATGGAGCAAACCCGACTCGTCATACAAGCCGAGCAGTAACGACCCGACGATTCGCCCTTTGCTCGCGTAGCGGAAGCCACCCACCACGCAATCCGCGGTCCGTTTGCGCTTGATCTTCTCCATTGCCGTCCGCTCGCCGCTGGCATACGGGAGGTCGAGTCGCTTGGCCATGACGCCGTCGGTCCCCGCGCGACCGGCGAGCCAGGCGCGTGCCTGCGGCAGGCGACGGGTGGCCGGGCTCAGGATGATCGACAATGCGGTTCGCAGGTACCTCGACGCGAACGCCTCGAGCGCGGCGCGGCGCTCCGACAGCGGACGCTGGGTAAGGTCCGCGCCATCGGAGTCGGCCAGCAGATCGAACACGAGCAACGCGGCCGGCGTCTCGCGCGACAGCTTCTCCACCCGGCTCGCGGCCGGATGCAGGCGAAGCAGCAATGCGTCGAACGACAATCCGTGCGCGGTCGGGATGACGATCTCGCCATCGAGCACGAAGCGTCGCGCCTGGACGGCACGGACCGCGTTGACGAGCTCGGGAAAATACCGCGTCAGGGATTGGTTCGACTTCGATCGGAGCTCGATCGAATTGCCGTCGCGAAAGCAGAGGCAGCGAAAACCATCCCACTTCGGCTCGTACTGCCACTGGGTCCCTACCGGCAGCGTGTCGACGACGCGCGCCTCCATCGGCGCGATTCCGGGGCGCGGACGCAGCGTCACGCCTCGCCGTTTCCTCGATCGTGCTCGCCGGCGTCACCTGCCGCGGCGCGCCGCTCGTCGCCGTCCCGGCGCCGGATGCTGCCGGCTGCGGCCGGCGCCTCCAGCTCCAGCTCCGTCTGCGCGGTCGGCAGGCGCTCACCGCCGCGCGCAAGCTCCGTCATCCGATGCTGGAAGCGAAGAAATTGCACCGGCGCCCGCAGACTGTCGCGCGGTGCCCGTGACAGGACCAGCAACTCCTCGCGCACCGCCCGCGGCAGGTGCGTTGCCGTCCGCTTTCGGAGCAGCGCGGTGACCTGCAGGGCGTCGCGACGCATCAACGCCTCCTCGATCTCGCGCAGATATACGAGAAACCGCGCGAGCTTGTCATTCCCGCGGCGCGGGCGGATGGCGCGAGCCTCACCCACGGTCGAGCACCCCGTCGAGTGAGTTGGCGCGGCGCATGCCCCGCGCCCACAGATCGCCGCACGCGCGCAGTCGCTCGGGGACAGTATCGATCGTGAACGCGGCGGGCGTCAGGTCCTCGCCGACCTCGTCCCACTCGAGCGGTGTGGACACGGTCGGCTGTGGACGGGCGCGCACCGAGTACACCCCGGCGACCGTCTTGCCGCGAATGTTCTGCAGAAAATCCACGTACACCGCGCCAGGCGGTCGCGCGTTCACCCAGCGTTCGATCGTCGCGATGCGCGGCGATCGTTCGGCAACCCGCGTCGCGACGAGCTCCGCGATCATCCGAGCCCCGTCGTTCGGAACACCGGGCGGAAGCGGCAGCACGACGTGGAGCCCGCTGGCGCCCGAAGTTTTGGGGACCGCGTGCAGCCCGAATTCGTCGAGTACCTGCTTGACGAGGTGCGCCACTTCGATGACGCGCGCGAACGGTGCGCGCGGGCCCGGGTCGAGGTCGACGATGGAGTAGTCGGCGTACTTGACCGACTGCACGCGCGAATGCCACGGGTCGACCGAGATCGCGCCAAGCTGGACGAGATAGAGCAGCGTCGCGAGGTCGCCGCCGATCAGGCGATTCTGGGTCGTGAGCCCCTCGTCGGAGACCGGCTCGACACGCACCGATGCCGGCGGATCAGCCGGGGCCCGCTGTTGGTAGAAGGCTTTGCCGCGGACGCCATTCGGAAAGCGCTTCATCACCAGCGGCCGATCGGCCATGGTCGGCAGCAGGACCGGTGCGACGCGGGCATAGAAGCGCATCACGTCGCCTTTCGTGTGCTTGGTCGCCGGAAAGAAGATTTTGTCGAGGTTGGAAACCTCGAGCGTCCCGGTGGGCAGCTCGAGCACGCCGGCGCCGCCGTCGTGTTCGATCGCCTGGATCGCCGCGGCCACGCGATCGGCTTCGCGCCGCGTAATCGATGCGTCGCCGCGGCTCGATGCCGCGCCGCCACCGCTATGCCGTTCGCGATCCGACCGCGCGGCGCGAGGCTTGGCCGGCGTCCGTCGCGCAGCCTTCAGCGAGGCTGCGGCACGGCGCGGAGCGCGCGCTCGAACGCGGCCGCGTTCAGCAGATTTCGCCGCGAGGGATGGCGGCTCGTGCACTACTTCGCGCGGCGACTTGTCGTCACGGACGCCCACGAAGACCGGCTGGCGCAGTTTGCCGTCGGTGGTCCACTCGTTGAACTTGATCTCGACCACGATCGACGGCCGTGTCCAGTGCGGTGTCTCGTTCGTGCGCGGCGGCGTGACGAAGGGCGAGGTTCGGCGTTCGATCCGGCGCAGGCGCCGATACATATCGAGCAGTGATACCCGCGTGAACCCGGTACCCGTGTGGCCGGCGTACACCAGCTTGCCGTCGGCGTCGTAATAGCCAAGCAGTATCGCGCCGATGTGCTCGCGGGAATTGCGCGGCTCGGTCCAGCCGCCGACCACGAACTCCTGCCGCTGCTCGATCTTGAGCTTGAGCCACGATCGGGATCGATGGCCGGGTTCGTAGACCGCGTCGGCGCGTTTGGCGATCACGCCTTCCCACCCGTGCTTCCGAGCCTGGCGCAACATCGCGGCGCCGTCGTCATCGACGTCACTGAGCCGCAGCGCGTTGGAACGACCCGGGGGTTGGAGGAGCGCGGCGAGGTGTTTTCGCCGCACGCGCCACGGCTCAGTGACGAGCGATGTCTTTCCGTCGAGCAGGATGTCGAACACCAGGAACGCGACGGGCGAGTCGACCACGAGTCGCTCGATCGCCGCCCGGTCGCCGACGTGCATGCGCGATTGCAGTTCCTGGAATCGCGCCGGCGTGTCGCCATGCATCGCGACGATCTCGCCGTCGAGCACGAACGGCCGTCGCGCCCGGCGGTGTAGCGCCTGCACGGCATCGACGACTTCCGGAAACTGCCGCGTCTTGTCCAGGCCGTTGCGGCTGACGAGAGCCGCTTCGCCCTTGGACGCGAAAGCCAGAATACGGATGCCGTCGTACTTCGGTTCGAATACCCATTCCTTT
>DATJIZ010000197.1:0-5314 GCA_035492735.1 Gemmatimonadaceae bacterium
CCTCCCGCGTGGCAGCCACCGATCCGCCTGTTGTACGAGCGAACCCGGGGCCTGCTCGAGCGCGAACTGCCGATCGTGCGCGCCGCCGTCCAGGCCGGCGATCATGTCGCGGACGTCGGCGCCAACCACGGCATTTACACGCACGTGTTCGCCAGCCGCGGCGCGGTCGTCGACGCGTTCGAGCCGCAGCCCGAGTGCGTTGCAGTGCTCGCTGCGTACGCGGCGAGGCGGCAGTCCCGAGTTCGCGTGCATCCGGTGGCGCTCTCGACCGCAGTGGGCGAAGGGACGCTGCATGTGCCATCCAGAGCTGCGTCGTCGCCGTCGGCGAGCCTTCGCGTAGCACGCGCTGCTGGCGCAGCAGGCGATCCCGGCGCGGCTCTCCAGGTGCCACTCGCACCCCTCGATTCGTTCGAGTTGTTCGATCTAGCGCTCGTCAAGATCGATGTCGAAGGCGCAGAGCTCGATGTGCTACACGGCGGCAGTGAGACGTTGCGACGATCGCGGCCGTTGCTGTTCATCGAGATCGAGCAAAGACACCATCCAGAGCCGATCGCCGACGTATTCGAGGCAGTCGCCTGCCTGGGTTACGATGGCTCCTTCCTGGACGGCACCGGTCGATTGCGACCCGTGAAGGCGTTCGACGTCGACCGGCACCAGCTCGATCCCGCGCTGCACCCGGAACGGGGCCTGCCGTACATCAACAACTTTCTGTTCAGTCCATCTGCCGCAACCGGAATCGCGGCGCGCCGATGGCCGATGTGATGCCTGCGGCCCCGGGCTCGCCGCTTCGCCACGGCTACCTCGCCAAGCACCCGGCCCTGAACCTCGCGCTGCGTGGTCGCGACGCATGGCTGAAGTTGCGCAGCAAGGACCGGGTTCCTGGCACGGGTCCGGTGCCTCGGCGAATGTTGATCTGCATCGGCGGACACCTCGGCGACGCGATCCTCGCATCCGGGGTATTTCCCGCCTTGCGCACGGCATATCCAGACGTCGCGATCGGCGTGCTCGCGCCGTCGTGGTCGCTGCCCGTGTTCGAGAATCATCCCGCCCTGCACTGGCGGCATAGCCTCGATCACTGGAAGACCAACCGCTCGGGATCGCTGATCGAGCGCTGGCTGGCGTACCGGCACAGTATCGTACGCGCGCTCCGCGAGCTTCGTGAGACCGGGTACGACACGGCAGTTGACCTGTACCCTTTCTTCCCGAACGCCGCTGACGTTTTGGCCGCAGCCTCGATTCCCGTCCGAATCGGCTACACCAGCGGTGGCGGCGGGCCACTCTATACGCACGCACTTCCGTGGGTCGAGACATCTCGGCACACCGTCGACCAGCACCTGACGCTGATGCGCGCATTCCTTCCCGCATTTCCGGCCGAGCTTCCCGCCTACGATCTGCCGCCGATTGGACCGATCGCCGAAGTGCGCGGCCGGGCGTTGCTCGAGCGGGTCGGACTCGATCATCACGCGTACGTTGTGCTGCATCCCGGTGCCGGCGACCGGCGCAAGCAGTGGCCAGTTCAGCATTGGCGGGCTCTTGCCGATCGTTTGCGCCGGGACGAACCGGACTTGCGCATCGTCCTCACCGGGCATGGCGCCTCGGACCGCGCACTGGTCGATGCCATCCGCTCTGGCGACGATTCTCTCATGTCCGTCTGCGACCGCACCACGTGGAACGAACTGAGATTTCTGCTAGGCAGCGCGGCGCTGGTGATTGGTGTCGACTCGATGGCCGTACACCTCGCCGCTGCCGCCGACGTGCCGTGCATCGCGATCATGGCGGCGATGAGCGATCCATCACATTGGCGGCCGCTCGGGCCTCGCGCGCACGCATTGGTCAACCTCGTACCGTGCGCCCCGTGCTTCCGCTCCAAGGGCTGCGCGGCCATGCAATGCGTGCGCGGCGTGACCGTCGACTCGGTCGAGCGAACCGCTGTTGCACTTCTCCGATCGGCCCGAACATCCACGGCGTGAGCCGGCGGTCGGAACGTTTCGCCTAGGCTGGTTCCGTCACGCTCGTCGCGCTGACGCGATCGCCGAGCACGTAGCGGGCGACCGCGAACAGGACGACGGCTTCGGCAGCGACGCGCACGGTCCAGGCGATCGCGGCGCCCTCGATCCCGTATACGCGAATGAGATAGAACACGGACGCGAGATAGAACGGCAGCTCGAGCAGATGAATCTTTGCCGTCAGGTCCGCGCGTCCGCGGGCCTGGATCAGCGCGAACGGCGCCTGCGCGAATCCGTTCATTAGAATGCCGATCGCGAGAATCCGCAGCACCGTCGTGCTCTCGCGCGCGAACGTGTCGCCGAGCCAGAGCCGCAGGAGGAGCGGCGCGAGCGCCAGTACCAGCAGGATCACCGGGACGAAGCCCGCCACGATCAATCGCACGCCACGCCTCAGCAGGATGCGAGCGTCCTCTGCGTCGGCTGCCCGCGCGAATGCGGGAAAGAGGGACGTTGCCACGGCGAGCGCGATCATCGCCATGAGGCGCGTGACCATCTCGTACGGCGCCGTGTAGTACGCCACCACTGAAGCCGAAATCATCGCGCTGATGAAGAATCGATCGGCCGACGACATCAGGGGGCTGAGGATGTTGCTCACCGTCATCCACGCGCCGCACCGCATGACTGGAGCGAGCGACGGGTGCGCGATCGATGGCCGGCGCGGAAGCGTCGGCGCAACGCGCTTCACGAGTACGATCAGCGCGACGAGCCCGATTACGCGCGCTCCGAGCAGCACGCCGACGGCCCACGCCAAGCTGCGCGTGAACGGCATGACGAGGAGCGGGCCGACGAACGTCGAGATGCCGATCGGCACGCGCACCGCGTTCGCAAGATCGAATCGCTCGTACGCTTCGAGGATGCCACGATATCCCGACGTAAGGACGACGACCGGAATGCCAACGGCGAGCAATCGCGCGGCAGTCAGCGTTTCGTGCTGCAGCGGAGCGGAGATGTTCAGTCCGACGCGCGTCGCCCAAGGAACGAGCGCCAGCATCGCGAGCGCACCGGCGCATCCGATCAACAGCATCGCCGCGAGTGCCGATGAGACTGCGTCGGGCAGATCCCCCTGCGTTCCATCCTGACGCCGTCGCTCGGCGACTACCTGCGTGAGCGCGCGGCCGAGACCAAAATCGAACAGGCTTGCGTACCCGATGACGCTCCACGACAACGTCAGCAACCCGACGCGCTCGGTGCCCAGACCGCGAATGAGCAGCGGAACGGCCGCGACCGCCACGAGGATCGGAACCGCTTGACCGATGCCGTTCAGAAGCGAGTGAACCAGCAAACGGTGTCCCGGCGCCGGCAGTGCGGAAAGCGATTCGGCCTCTTCCATATCCTCGAGCGTCAACCCCTTGTGCCTACGGCAAAAACCGGCGCAGAGCAGTCGGCCCAACTGCGGCCGCAACGGTAACGCGGGTTACGTCGCGAGCACGACCATTGCTCAGCACACCGGGTGGTTTTCTCGTCACCCAAACCCCGTCACGTGAAAGTCGCCATCGCGCACGACTGGCTCGTTACGCTCGGCGGATCGGAGCTCGTGCTTCGCGAGTTGCTTCGCATCTTTCCGGATGCAACCGTATTCACGCTGATCGACAAGATGCCGGAGCCCGACCGGAGCTTCATCGGCGTTGCTCGCTCGCGCACAAGCTTCCTCGATCGTTTGCCGGGGGTCGCTTCGACGTATCGACGACTCTTGCCGCTTTTTCCAGTCGCCATGTCCGCGCTCGACTTGGGCGAGTTCGACCTCGTGATCTCGAACTCGCACGCGATCGCCAAGGGTGTGCGCACACGCGCCCATCAACTGCATCTGTGTTACTGCCTGTCCCCGATGCGATACGCCTGGGATCTGCGCACGCAGTACCTGGAGGAAACGGGACTCGCTCGCGGAGTGCGCGGCTACGCGGCGAATCGCGTGCTCGACGGTCTGCGGCGGTGGGACCGAGCCACCAGCACGCGCGTCGATTCGTTCATTACGCTCTCGCGGTACATCGCCGATCGCATCAAACGCGCGTACGGCCGCAACGCCACGGTGATCTATCCGCCCGTCGACGTCGGGTATTTCGACCTCGAGCCAGGTCGGAGACCCGGATCCGGCGACTACTACTTCACGATGAGCCGGTTCGTCCCGTACAAGCGCATCGACCTGATCGCACGCGCCTTTGCGCAGCTTCCCGAGCGTCGGCTGGTGATCGCTGGCGACGGGCCCGACGCGGCGAAGGTGCGAGCCGCCGCCGGGCCGAACGTCGAGCTCGTGGGACGCGTCGAGCGCGACCGCGCCAAATCGCTACTCGGGGGGGCGCGCGCGTTTCTCTTCGCCGCGGAAGAGGATTTCGGCATTGCCCCGGTGGAAGCGCAGGCGCGCGGCGTGCCGGTCATCGCCTACGGCCGTGGCGGAGCGCTCGAGACAGTTCGGGGGTTGGATGACCACGCGCCGACCGGCGTGTTCTTCGAGCAACAGTCCGAAGCGGCAATCGTCGATGCGGTTCGACGGTTCGAAGCGGGCGCCGGCAGAATAGAGCCCATGGCGTGTCGCGCAAACGCCGAGCGCTTTGCCGAGCACGTGTTCCGAACCGAGTTCGCTGCCTTCGTCGATCGCGAATGGCGCTCGTTCCGCGATCGTCGGCCCGTCGCGTGATGACGGGCCACGATGTGTCGATCGCCGTCGACGCGCGCATGATTGCGTCGAGCGGCATCGGCACGTACCTGCGCAACACACTGCCACTGATGGTCCACGCGCGGCCGGACTGGCGGTTCGTCCTCCTCGGTGATCGTGAGCGGCTCGCCGACGCCGGCTTCGGCGCCGCGGACAATGTCGAGATCCGCGAAAGCCGCGCGCCGATATACTCGATTCGCGAACAGCTATCCTTCGCCACGACGGCGCGGCCGCGGGCTGATTTGTTCTGGGCACCGCATTACAACATTCCGCTCAGCCGCACCGCTCGCCTCGTCGTGACCGTGCACGATGTCATGCACCTCACGCGTCCCGAGTACGCAGGTCGCTGGCTGCGCCGCCAGTACGCGGCCAGGATGTACTCCGCGGTGCGCCGCCGGGCGTCGGCGGTCATTTGTGTTTCCGAGTTCACGCGGCGCGAGCTGGAACGGGCCGTCGGCACGGGGCCGCCGCTACATGTGGTGCACAACGGCGTGCACCCGAGCTGGTTCGAGCCGTCACGCTCCGCCGATTCTGCTGCAGCGGCCCGGCCGTATGTCGTCTTCGTCGGACTCGCCAAGCCGCACAAGAATCTGGCCGGGCTTCTCGAAGCATTCGCGACGATTCGCGATCGAGTGCCGCACGAGCTCGTCCTCGTCGG
>DATJIZ010000198.1:0-16059 GCA_035492735.1 Gemmatimonadaceae bacterium
TGGTATGCGGGAAACGAGCCGGGCATGCAGTTCGAGGACATGCCGCGGATTCTGGCCGATGTCTCGCCGGGCAGCCCGCACGCGGGAAACCTGTACGTCGGCTGGATCGAGTGGCAGATCGACAAGTCGATCATGCTCTTCTCGCGTTCGACCGATCACGGAAAGACGTGGTCGAGTCCGATCAGAATCAGCACGCAGGCGGGTTTTCCGCGCGATGACAACGGCGACGTCGTCGGATTTCACGGCGTGGTGGACGCGGACGGGACGATCTACGCGGTGTGGAACTGGGGTCTGACGATCGTCATGGCGACGTCGCGCGACGGTGGAAAGACGTTCAGTCCGTCGCGGGTCGTGCAACAGGTCGGGCCACCCTATTTCGGTGGGACGGGCGCCGTGCCCGGATTGGGGCGCGTGTTCGGCTTTCCCCAGGTCGGCGTGTACGGAGCGAACGTCTACCTGTCGTGGACCGATTTCAGAAACGGCGACATCGATGTGTTCCTCGCCGCATCACGCGATCGCGGCCGGACCTGGTCAGCGCCTGTACGCGTGACGACCGATTCGGCGCACAGCGGGCGCGATCAGTTCTTTCAGTTTCTGGCCGTCGATCCGACGAACGGGGATGTCTACGTGCAGTTCTTCGACCGGCGGGACGATCCTACGAACCGACGGACCGGGTTCACGCTGGCGCGTTCGACAGATGGCGGACGGTCATTCCTCAACTACGCCTGGTCCGACAGTACGTTCGAAGGTCGCAACGCCTTTCTGGGCGATTACACGTGGCTCACTGCCTATGATGGCCGCGTGTACGGAATCTGGGCCGAGAGCGTGCCGATCGACTCGGCGTCCGATGCAGGCGGGCAGCGCGTGGGAACCGTGGTCCGCATCGGCACGGCCGATTTCGGACGGCGGTAGCCGGACCGTCTAATCGCCGCGGATCGACTGCGAGCGCATCGCTTCGCGAATTGCGCTGTAGAGCGACTCGGCGTGAAACGGCTTCTTGATGAACGGGACGTCGGCGCGGCCGATGATGCTGCGCTCCAACTCGCTCACGTCGCCCGAGACGATTGCAACGGGAACCGTCGGGTACTGCTCGCGAATCTGGTACGAGAGGTCGATGCCGTTCATGCCCGGCATGGTCACGTCGGACAGCACCAGATCGATCTCGTCGCGCTCCCTGGCGAGCTGCTCGAGCGCTTCGGCGCCGCTCGACGCCTGGCGAACGCCGAATCCGCCCGCTTCGAGCATGCGCGCGATCGTTTGCCGAGTCTCGTCGTGATCGTCCACCACCAGGACCGTCGTGCCGGCGCCGTGTTGCGTCGCGTCAGGCATGGATGCTCCGGTTCGAGAAGTCTCCCCAAGAATCTAGTCGGTGCCTCGATTTGTCGACCGTCCACCGCAGGGATCTCATGATCGACCGCCTCGGTCCGCGCCTCGCCACCATCCTCGGTTTGCTCGCGCTGTGCGCGGCATCGATCATTCGCGTGGGCCGGCCGCCACGACCCGTGCCGGCCACGGCCCCGGACACCGTGTTTTCCGCCGAGCGTGCGATGCGCCACGTGGAAAGCATCGCGATGCGGCCGCACCCGATGGGAACGCCGGAGCACGACCGGGTACGCGATTACATCATCGGCCAGCTCGTCGCGCTCGGCCTCAAGCCGCAGGTCCAGACCACGACGGCAGTCGGGACGCGGTATCAGTCGGCGGGCCGCGTGCAGAACATCCTTGCCTGGCTGCCGGGGAGCAACTCGAGCGGCAAAGCGCTGCTGATCGCGGTGCACTATGACGGTGTGCCGGCGGGACCAGCGGCCGCCGACGACGGCGCGGGCTGTGCCGCGTTGCTCGAAACGCTGCGCGCGCTGCGCGCGCGGAAGCAGCCGCTCGCCAACGATGTGATCGCACTGTTCACCGATGGGGAAGAGGCGGGACTGCTCGGCGCGGCGGCGTTCGCGCGCGAGCACCCGTGGGCGAAGGACGTGGCGTTCGCATTGAACTTCGAGGCGCGGGGCACGAGCGGACGCTCGTACATGTTCGAGACCGGGCCGGGCAATCGTGACGCGGCGAGCACGTTGCGCGCGGCGGGCGACGTGACCGCCGGCTCGATGTTCACGACAGTCTATCGGGCGCTGCCGAATGACACGGATCTCTCCGAGCTGGCGGTGCTCGGAATTCCCGCGCTCAATTTTGCCTTCGCCGACGGGGTGGAGCGCTATCACACGAGCCGTGACGACGTTCCGCACCTGAACCCCGGCAGCCTGCAGCATCACGGCGCGCAGATGCTGGCGCTGAGCAAGCGGATCGCCGGCGAGCCGCTGCCGCGCCCGGCCACTGGCGACGGCGTGTTCTTCGACTTTCCAGTTCTCGGATTGGTCCTCTATCCGACGAGCTTCGCCGTGCCGCTCGCGATGCTGGCGCTGGTGCTCGCGGTCGTCGTCGTGCGGCGCGAGTGGCGGCGTGCGGCCATCGGCGCGCTCATCGTCTTGGGCTCGATCGCGCTGTCGGCCGCGCTCGGCCGCGCGGTCGTGCTGCACGGGCCGGCGGCGTGGAGCGGCGTATTCGCCGCCGCGCTCGCGCTGGCGGTGATTGCGCTCCAGGTCGCGGTCTACGTCGCAGCGAGTCGCTGGGCGTCCGGCATCCACGCCGGCGCGCTGATCGTGTGGCTCGCGCTCGCGCTTGTGTCGAGCATCCTGTCGCCCGGCGTCAGCTATCTCTTCACCTGGCCGCTGCTGTTCGCGCTCGCGGCCGCACGTTCGCGTCACGTGGTTGCCGAATGGATCGCGGCGGCCGTGACGCTGATCATGCTGGCCGGAGTCGGCTACGCGGTAACCGCGATCATGCTTGGCGTATTTGGCGTTGGAGCCATCGCGCTCGCCGTACTGACATCGCTCGTCACGTGGCTGCTTCTCCCGCTCATCGCACGCGCCTTGGCCCCGGCGCGCTGGCGTGGCGCGGTGGCATGCGCGGCGGCGGCTGCCCTCCTGGTGATCGTTGGCGTCGCAACCATCCGCCCTAACGCCGACAACCCGATACCAACCAGCCTCGTTTACGCAGAGAACCCGGCCAACGGCGACGCCTGGCTGGGAAGCTTCGGCGTCCGGGACGATTGGACGCGAGCAGCACTGGGGCCGATACAATCCGCGCCGGCGTGGACGGCGATGGCGCGCGGGTTTGGAGGGCCGATGAGCGGGCGAGCCGTGCAACGGGTCGGCCTCGGCGCTCCGACGGCGACGCTGCTCCGCGACACGCTGATCGACGGTGCGCGACGCGTCGTGTTCCGCGTGAACGTGCCGACCGGCACGATGAGTTTGATGATGCACGCCACCGGTTCGCCGGTCGTTCGCACGGCGATCGATGCCCGGGTCGTCGACACCACGCGATTTCGGCGCCGTTCGCGGGACTGGGTGATGCAGTACTGGGCCGTGCCGGATACGGGCGCGTTCATTTCGCTATCGATTCCCGTCGGCGGCCACATCAATGTGGACCTCGCGGCGATCCGGCCGGGGCTTCCTGCGCTGCAGGATCCACGGACCCCCGCGCGTCCCGCATTCGTCGCCCCGGCGCAGCAGGGAGACGTGAGCGTGGCGTACGCGCGCGTCACCTTCTAGCGCCGGAGCCTGCTCGCTCGACAAATTCTGACAGGACGCGCGCGCTCACGCCGAAAAACTTTACAAGACGTTCACCCTCCTCTCGTCGAGCGCGCGCCATCTTATCGCCATGCATCTCAGCGCGCTCCTGATCCTGCCGGCAATCATCACGGGCACCGAGCCGACAACGACCTACGTCGGCCGAGAGAACCAGGTGCACGTGCGGATTCCGCGCATCGAGGCCGATGCCGCGCAGATCGTGGTCGACGGCAAACTCGACGAGGCCGTGTGGCAGCAGGCGGCAGTGCTGACGGGTTTCTCGCAGTTTTCCCCTCAGGACGGGATTCCGGCGTCCGATTCGACCCACGTGCTGCTGTGGTATTCGGCGACGGCGCTCTATGTGGGCATTCGCGCCTTCGAGCAGCACGGAGCGGTGCACGCGACGCTCGCCGACCGCGACAAGATCTCGGCGGACGACAACGTGCAGATCCTGCTCGGCACGTTTCACGATCAGCGGCAGGCGTACGTCTTTGCCGTGAATCCGTTCGGCATTCAGATGGACGGAACGCTGGTCGAGTCGGGTGCGAGCTTCAACAGCGGGTGGACACCGACGATCTCGGGGCGCGCCGCACCCGACCTGAGTCAGGACTTCGTGTTCACCTCCAAAGGGAGACTCACCGAATACGGCTACGAAGTCGAGCTCCGCATTCCGTTCAAGAGCCTCAAGTACCAATCGGCCGATGAGCAGAGCTGGGATCTCAACATCGTTCGGGAAGTGCAGCACTCGGGCTACGAGGATACCTGGGCGCCGGCCAA
This sequence comes from Gemmatimonadaceae bacterium, assembly GCA_035492735.1. GTDB lineage: Bacteria > Gemmatimonadota > Gemmatimonadetes > Gemmatimonadales > Gemmatimonadaceae > JAQBQB01. Next base: position 4,398 of record DATJIZ010000198.1, read on the forward strand.
GCGCGCCAACGCATCGTTTCTCGGACAGTCCGGCTCGATCGACGGGCTGCGCGGCTTCGACCGCGGGCTCGTGCTCGATTTCAATCCCGTGGTGACGCAGAAGGTGAATGGCGCGAACGGTGCGAACGGCTGGCAGTACCGGACGCCGGCGGCGCAGGTCGGTGGCACCGTGCGATGGGGGATCACGAACAACCTGACGCTCAACGGGACGGCGAAGCCGGATTTCGCCGAGGTGGAATCCGACGCCGGCCAGTTCGTGATCGACCCGCGGCAGGCGCTGTTCTTTCCGGAAAAGCGGCCGTTCTTTCTCGAGGGACTCGAGTCGTTCAGCGTGCCGCACAATCTGATCTACACGCGGCGAATCGTGCAGCCCGACGCGGCAACGAAGCTGACGGGCAAGCTGGCCGGCACGAGCATCGGATTCCTGTCGGCGGCGGACAATCCGTCGCTCACGCCGCAGGGATACCGGACGGTCTACAACATCGTGCGGGCGCAGCGCGACGTGGGTGGCCAGTCGCGTCTTGGCGTCGCCTACACGGATCGGGTGCTCGGCGGGGATTACAACCGTGTGGCCGATGTCGACGGGCGCGCGGTGTTCGGCGGCGTGTATTCCGGATCGTTCCAATACGCGCAAAGCTTCGACCGCACCCGGCAGATCGTCCGCAACGCGCCGCTGTGGGAAGGAATCCTGGCGCGCAGCGGCAAGCGGTTCGGGTTCCGCTACACGCTGACGGGGATCGACGACGATTTTCGCGCGGCGAGCGGGTTCATCTCGCGCGCCGGCATCGTCCACGCCGCCGCCGATCACCGGGCAACGTGGTTCGGGGAGCGCGGGTCCCTGCTCGAAGCAGTGACCGGCGACATCCTGGTCGACGGGCAGTGGCAGTATTCGCACTTCATGCGGCGCGGCGACGCGCAAGACAAGAAATTCCATCTGAGCGAAAGCGTATCGCTCCGCGGCGGCTGGACTGTCGGCACCGGCGTGTACTGGGAGACGTTCGGGTGGGACCAGGCGCTCTACTCGAACTACAAGCTGTTGTCGCCGAGCGGCGACACCCTGCCGTTTGTCGGCGTCGGGCGCATTCCCAATCGCGACTATGTGTTCACGCTCGGAACGCCGCAGTGGTCGCTGGGGAACGTGACGGTGCTGTACATCGGCGGTCAGGACGAGAATTTCTTCGAGTGGGCGCAGGCGAACATCGATTACCTGAACGTCACCGTGAACGCGCGGCCCAGCGACCGACTGCGGATCGGCGGAACCTTTCAGTATCAGGACTACTGGCGCCGCACCGATCACAGTCTGGTCGGCCGCAACGTGATCCCGCGCCTCAAGCTCGAATACCAGCTCACGCGCTCGATCTTCATGCGCGCGGTCGGCGAGTACGATCTGAGCGAGACCGACGATCTGCGCGACGAGACGCGGACGTTCTATCCGATCCTGATTCGCGGCGCGCGCGCCGGTGCGACGCGAACACACGCGTTGCACGGCGATTATCTGTTCGCGTACCAGCCGAATCCCGGCACCGTGTTGTTTTTCGGATACGGCAGCGCGGGGACGGGCGTGCCCGATCCGGCCGATCGATTCAACTTCCAACCGATCCGGCGAACCAGCGATTACTTCTTCGTGAAATACAGTTATCTGATCCGGATGTAATCCGCGCCGCGGCCGCCTACTCGACGTTCACTTGCCGCGCCGCGCCGCGGGCGTCGCCACATCGCGCCCCGCATCCAGGTATCGCTCGAACCAGCGCACCTGCCAGTTCAGGCTTTCCACGAGGTGCTTCGGCTCGCCGGTCCGCGTCAGGTTGTGATTCTCGCGCGGGAAGAACACGATCTCGGCCGTCTTGCCAAAGTGCTTGAGCGCGCGAAACCACTGCTCGCCCTGCTCGATGGGCACGCGGTAGTCATTATCCGAGTGCAGGATGAGGATGGGCGTGGTGACGTTCCGGACGTACTTGAGCGGCGAGCGGTCCCAGTAGAGATCGAACTTGTCGAAGATGTCGCCGCCGAAGTCATCGGCGTGCCCGTACGCGCCATCGCGCGTGCCGTCGTCGCTGATGAAGTTCGAGATGCCGCGCAGCGTCACCGCGGCGGCGAACCGGTTCGTGTGGCCGACGATCCAGTTCGTCATATAGCCGCCGTAGCTGCCGCCGGTCACACCCATGCGAGTGGTGTCGATCCACGGATTCGCGGCGATCGCGACGTCGAGGCCGCTCATGATGTCGGCGTAGTCCTTGCCGCCCCACTCGCCTTCGATGCCTCGCTGAAACTTGCGGCCGTATCCGGTCGAGCCGCGAGGGTTGGTGAAGAACACCGCCCAGCCGCGCGCCGTGTACACCTGAAATTCATGGACCCAGTCGACACCGTATTGGCCGGCGGGTCCGCCATGAATGCTCAGCACGACCGGGTACTTTCGATTCGGCTGCCAGTTGATCGGCTTGACCAGGAATCCGTCGATGTCCCAGCCGTCGGCACCCTTGAATGACAGGCGCTGCACGGACGCCAGCGCCAGCTGCGACCAGAGCGCCGCATTGTGATTCGAGAGCTGGCGTTCCGCCGGCGTATCGATCGCCCCGGCGTAAACCTCGTCGAGATGCGTGAAGTCGTTGACGAGGTAGACCATCGCCGCGCCTTTCGCCGCGAGGTTCGGGCTGCGCACGGCGCGCGGACCCACCGTCACTTGCGAGAGCCGCTGCGCGGCGGGGTCGATGCGGAAGATGTGGTATTCTCCCCTGACGCCGGCGTCGAAAACGATCGACCTGCCGTCACCGGACCATTGGAGATCCGTCGGAATGAGATCGAGCTCCGGGAACGGCGCGACCGCGCGGCCGCCCGTGGCCGGAGCCACGTAGATCTGAGCGGGGCCGTCTTCCGACGCCTGCGAGACGAAGGCAATGGCGGTGCCGTCGGGTGACCAGCGCGGTTGGTTGTCGGGCCCGGCGCCCAATGAGATCTTCGTGAGCGGACCGCCCGTCGCGGCGATCGTCCACACGTCGGAGTTGTGGCCGAGATCGTACTCGTGACCGGTGCGATCGGAGACGAACGCGATGCGCGCACCGTCGGGCGACCATTGCGGATCGGTGTCGTTCCACTCATCGCCGTCGGTGATCTGCTTGGCATCGCCAGTGTGGAGATCGACGATCCAGATGTGCGACCGCCGGTCGTCGTACCAGCCAACATCATTGAACTTGTAAGCGATTCGTGTGTAATGGCGCGTGTCGCTGCGCGCCGAGTCCTTTGGGTCGCGGTCGCCAGGACCCGTTCGGCTCAAGCAGGCGGCACGGTCACCGGTCGGCGCGGGCACGCAGCTCGAGACTCCGTTCGGCATGTTGGATACACGACGAGGAATCGTGTCGGCGAGCCGAAGCTCCCACAGCTGCGGGCGCGGCGCCGGAGCGCCGCTCGCCGCTGATGGCGAACTGCCCGCGTCCGTCGCCGGATGCGCCGAGATGAATTCGATCGCCGTTCCGTCGGCCGACCAGCGCGGAGCGCTCGCCGACCACGCTTCCCCGACGAGAACCCGGGCTGGCGCGCTTCCATCGGTGCGTGTGATCCAGATCGACGGCACCCGCCGATTCTGCTCGCGGTCGACGCGTGATACCACGTATACGACTCGCGATCCGTCGGGAGAAATCCGCGGATCCGAGACCAGCTCGAAGGAGAAGTAGTCTTCGGGCGTGATCCCGCGGGTCTGCGCTCGCGCGGCGAGCGGAGACGCAGCCGCGAACAGTGCGACAATGATGTGAGCACGCATGCTGGTGTAGGCTGCGGGAACGGGCTGCATGCACGCCGTCGACATCGACACTGCGCGCAGACGCACGCCTGCGTGTCGCAAACATATATGACCACACAATGATCTGCCTCACAATCACGAGCGGCGCGTCGGAGTTCCCCTGGCGAGGGCCGCGCTCATACTCCAACTTTGGCCGCTCATGGCAAGCACCAAACGCAAGAAGAAGCGCGCCGAAGCACCTGTCGCGTCGCGCGGATTGGATGCGCGGCGGCTCGGCAGCGCATCGCCACCCGTCGCGGTCGAGACTCTCGCGCGTACGATCGAGGACGACGGCGGATCGGTCCTCGCGCGGTATCGGGATCCTCTCGGCGCGCATTGGCAGCTTTTCGCGGCGCTTCCCCTCGACCGCGTCGAGCCGACGCCGTTTCAGCGTGACCTCTCGGACGCCCACGTCGGGCGCGTTGCGGCCGCCATCGACAAACTGGATCGGTACCTGGACCCGGTGATCGCCGTGCCCGCCGGTGACGGAAAATACTGGTCGCCGAACGGCTACCATCGTCTCGGCGCCATGCGAGAGCTCGGAGCAAAGTCGATCGTCGCGCTCGTAGTCCCGGAGCCCGAGGTGGCGCATCGAATCCTGCTGCTGAACACGGAAAAGGCGCATAACCTGCGCGAGCGCGCGCTCGAAGTTGCTCGGCTCGCCGAAGCTCTTGCCGCGCTCGATGACCGGCCCGAGCGCGAGTATGCGACCGAGTTCGAGGAGGCGGCGCTCGTCACGCTGGGACTCTGCTACCAGCAGAACGGCCGCTTTTCGGGCGGCGCCTATCACCCGGTGCTCAAACGCTGTGACAAGTTCCTCGGATCCAGGCTGCCCACTGCGCTCGCCACGCGGCGCGAGCGTGCCAACAAGCTGCTGGAGCTCAACGAGCTGGTGAACGAAACGGTCCGGAAGCTCAAGGACCGGGGCCTGGAGAGCCCGTACCTCAAGGCGTTCGTGGTGGCCAGAATCAATCCGCTTCGATTTCAGCGCAAGCCAACGGCGGACTTTGACGAGACCGTCGACAAGATGCTCGGGAGCGCGCGGCGCTTCGACGCCGCGAAGATTCGCGCCGACCAGGTCGCGCGAAGCGGCGGCGCGCCGTCATCGGAGGAGTAGTGGGCGAGACGACGCCTGAGCGGGCTCGAGTATCGCTTCTCGCCGGGCCGACACCGGTTCAGGACATGTGGCGGCTGCGCGCAGCGATCGGTGGCGGTCCGCGGCTGCTCGTCAAGCGGGATGACGCCATCCCATTTGGCTTCGGTGGCAACAAAGTACGAAAACTCGAATTCGTGCTCGCCGAGGCGCTCGCCGCCGAAGCCGACACGGTGGTGACGGTCGGCGGAATTCAGTCGAACCATGCGCGCGCCACCGCTGCTGCCGCCGCGAAGCTGGGTCTCGGCTGCGTGCTCATCCTCAACGGCGCGCCTCCCGAACGCTTCTCGGGCAACACGCTGCTCGATCAGCTGCTCGGCGCCGACATCGAGCTCATTCCCTCGCGTGCCGAGCGAGCGATGGCCGCGGAGCGAGTTCTCGATGGGCTGCAGCGACAGGGAAAGCGGCCGTTCTTCGTTCCGCTCGGTGCGTCGACGTCGGTCGGCGCGCTCGGGTTCGTGGCGGCAGTCGGCGAGCTGGTCGAACAAGGCGTCGTTCCCGACCTGATCGTGCACGCGGGGTCGTCGGGCGGCACGCAAGCGGGACTGGTCGCGGGAATCGCGCGCCACGGCCTCGCCACCCGAGTGATCGCGGTGAGCGCGGATGATCCCGCGCACGATGTGGTGGCCACCGTGCGACGGATCATACGCGGGATCGAGGGCTTATCGGCGTTCGACGAGCCGATCGAAGTCGACGACACGCACGTCGGCGACGGCTACGGGATCGCGACCGAGTCGTCACGCGCCGCGCAGCAACTGGTTGCGCGCACCGAGGCGCTCTTCGTCGATCACACCTACACCGCCAAGGCTCTCGGAGCGTTGATCGGATACGTGCGGAGCGGACGCTTCACGCCCGATCAGACGGTGCTCTTCTGGCACACCGGCGGACAGGTCGGCCTCTTCGCGTAGCCCGGGAGTACGCGAAGAAGCCAGGGTGCCCCGCTGGTACGGCCTAGAGACCGAGTGGCGGCGCTTTCGCCGCCGTGTGCTCGGCGACCGGGTTGAGCGAGCCGTCGGTGCCGACGCGCAGCGTGACGGCGCCCTTCGCCGACACCGGTTCCAGCTCGTCGGCTTCGACGCGAACGCGGTCCGGAGAGATGCGAGTCACGGTGACTCGAGCGCCTTCGTGCATTCCCTTGATGCCGTGCTCCGCGAGCTTGTCTGGCGAAACCAGTGAGGCAGTGACCGTGCGGCCAAGCTCGAGCTCGGCCGGATAGTTGGTCGTTGCCGGCTTTGCACCGAGCTGTTTCAGCACGGTGCCGATCTGGACTTCCGGCTCCCCGATCCCATCTTGGGCGAACGTTAGACGAGGCACGCCGAACGCGACGACGCAGGCGGCGAGCAGCACCAGGCCACGAGTCATGGGTCCTCCTTGTCGACCCGCCCCACGCTGTGGCCCATCAATCGCCGTGACAATCCGGCATTTCCTTGGCGTCGTGTCAGGCGGATTCCGACGGACCGTGCTCGGAATCCGAGCCCTGAGGGCGCCTCGACGAAACTCCGCGATCAGTTGACGGTAGAGATCAATGCCATGCGGAATGTCGTGAGTCTCGTAGGGCTCGGCTTGCTGCTCGCCGCCGGCAGGCAGCAGGAGCAGGGCCGGCCGGTCATCCTCCTCGTGCACGGCAGGGGAATGCTCGGCCGTGACACAGCGAGCACGCGACAGCTCTGGTTCAATGGATTGGCATCGACTGCCAAGTCGCTGACGCGTGAGCCGCTGGTCGACGAGCGCGATGTACGCGTCGTCTGGTACGCGGATGCCCTGGACGCGAGGTCGGTCGAGTCGTGCGACTACGCACCGAACGATCGGCGCACGGCGCGCGATCGCGCGGAAGATCCGCAGTTCAAGCAGTTCGTCGGCACGATCGGGAGCGTACTCGGCCTCCTGACGCTCATTGTCGACGACACGTCGGCCGGCGAAGACCTTCGGGGCCTCGCTGCCGACGCGTCGTTTCTGAGCGACGTTCACAAGCGGTGCGCCGTCGAGTCGCGGCTCGATCGCGAGCTGGACCGTGCACGCGCCGAGGGCCGGCCGGTTATTCTCGTTGCGCACAGCTTGGGCGCACTCGTCGCCTACGACTTGCTTTCGAGCCGGTCGGACACCGGGCTGGTTCGGGAATTCATTACGATCGGCTCGCTCGTCGGATCGCCCGAGCTGCGACACGCGCTCATCGGGGGTGATGCGACCGATACGTTGGTCTTCCCGCGTGGTGTGGGCACGTGGGTCAACATTCACAACGTCGGCGATCCGTTCGCGACGTCGCTTCCACTCGGTCGCGACTTGGGCTCCACGGCCCCCACCGATGAGCCCGATCCGCACGAGATGCTCGGCTACCTGCGAAGCTCGACGGCTGCTGGCGAGATTCTCGGCTCGTGGTGTAAGGCGTTTTCAGCGAACCGGCCTCCAGGTTGCAATGACATCCGCCCGAACTGAGCGTCGGGCGGTGACGAGGTGGTGCGCATAGGCTGGGTGGGAGTCGCGGTCGTCTGTCTGGCAGCGTGGCCGGCTGGCTCGAGTGCACAGGCGCGGGTCGAGCATGATTCGACGAGGCGACTCGCGCATTTCATGCACGCCGCGAAGTACGGGATCGTCGAGGGGCTGGCTTACTCGGGTGTAGATCAGATGCGCGAGAATCCACCGGAGTGGGGCAGGGGCTGGCCCGGCTACGAGCGTCGCGCCGCGTCGAACGTCGGCGAGTTTCTGATTCAGGAGAGCGTGAGCGAGGGTCTCGCCGCGGTCATGCATCGACCGCTCAACTATCAGCGATGTCGCTGTCGGTCGACCGAAGCTCGCATTGGCTCGGCGCTGCGCGGCGCGGTCACGGACCAGATGCCCAACGGAAGCCATCCGCTGGCCGTGCCGCGCATTGTCGGAGCTTACACCGGGAGTTTTGCCCAAGCGAGCTGGAGGCCATCAAGCGGCCATCGTACGCGAACAGCGCTCGTGAACGGCACCAGCTCGCTCGCCCTCGGCGTGCTCATCAACCTGTACCACGAATTCCGGCGCTGAGCTTCACCAGGGGCAAGCGCGAGCCGAGGCCGGATCACGGTGCGCGATCGCCGAGCGATCGGGCGTCGGGCATCCAGACCTCGAGTCCCATGTCGGGCAGCGTGCGGGAACGGCCGGCGACGAGCTGTTTGCGGTAGTTGGGATTATCGAAGTCGAATGGGGTCCGCGGGTCCGCGTCGACGACGAGCATCTCGGCGTCTTCCATCCACAGTTTGGTGAAGTGGAGAACGCCGCCGCGGTATAGCATGAAGTTGGTGACCTGCGGGTCCATGGACGCCGTGAGCGCCGCGGAGTCGGCCGGATTGCCGAACGTTTGCACGAGCTGATCGCCGTCCACGCGCACGGCGGTAATCCGCCCCTGAATCCGAGGCGGTGGAAGCAGCACGAGCGGATCGAGAAACAGGTCATTGCCCTGGATCGTGATCCCGTGTGCGTGCGAAAGATCGATCATCTTCTCGAGGGAGAGGCCGAGCGCCTTCATCAACACGAGTCCGTTCACGCCGAAGATGCTGACGTGGAGCGCGTGCAGTTGAATGCGGCCATCCGGCGTCAGCGACACCGACGACGTCATGTCGAATGGAATGTCGACGCCTTTGTGCAGCACGCCCGTCTGCCGAAGCCCGTCGCGCGTCGTCTGCACCCGGAGATCGGAGAGCGGCGCGCCCGGATACGCGAAGACGTGATGATTGAGCAGATTGCCGAGATCCTCGCCGGACAGCCCGACTTGCGCGCTCGACACCGCGACTTCGTAGCTCGAAATATCGTCGAAGTCCACGACGCCGTTCTTCCCGTGCATCTGGCCGCGAAGCCGCCGGATGTGCAGGACGACGTCCTTTCCGACGTGGAAGTCGACGTTGCGCATCGTGACATCCGTGGGGACGTCGTCGGCGGCGCGACCGGCCGGCCGCGCCGGCGTGGAATCGCCGGCGGCGCTCGAGAGCGCCGGCAGATGCGGTCCGCGGATCGGGAGCGAGATGCCCAGGGCGGCGATGCCGGCAAGTGCGGCGGTGAGAATTCTGGTCACACCGCTCGAATCCGCCGGACGTTCGCCTGGTTCCGCGGCCACGACCGCCGCGCGCGCTACTGGTACTGGATGTAGAGCGGTCTGGGCCGAAGGGCGAGCACCTCGCGCGGCGAGAGGAGGGCGTCGCCTTTGCGAGTATCGTTGTGGTAGAAAAGTTTAAATCCGGTATACTCCACCGGATCCGCCGCTTCGCACCGGGAGTAGGTGTCGAACTTGAGCCACGGCTGTCCCCACCCATCCATGTTGATGACGACCTGCACGCGCGAGTCCAGATGAATCTGGTCCGCGTGCTGGAGCATGTTGGTCGTGAAGCGGTGGACGATGAGCACCTTGGGAGGCAGGTGGTATCGCGTCACGAGCTGCGCCAGCTGATCGATCGCGTAGTTCACCTCGCGCGCATCCATCGCGCCGATCTTGGTGCCGGGCGGGCGGCCCTCGCGGTTGTAGTGCATGTAGAACTCGGGGTCCACGCCGAGGTGCACGTCGGGCCGCGAGAGAAACGGAAGGAGTCGCGGCAGCTCGGAGTCGATCGTGCTCTTGCCCGCCTGGATATCCAGAATCGTGATGTAGCCGCGCGCATGCGCCATCCCGTAGATCTTCTCGATCAGATCCGGATCGGAGCGTTGGCGGTACATACCATCTTTCCCAGGCTGGCCCTGGGCGACGGAAACGATGAGGTGGAGTGCGCCCACCACCGGCTTCGTCGGATCGGCGGCGCGCCACTGGGCGACCGTCGAGTCGAGCTTGGCCAGCATTTGATCGTACGGTATCTCGCCGAGGATCCCCATCCGCTTCGACAGCGGATTGCCGTAGAACGCGACGATGCGGTGTGACGGAAGCATAGACCCGGGGAGGATCGGCGGCGTCTTGACCGGCCAACCTGGATTGTGCAGGCCTGTTCGAATCGACGCGACGAGCGAGATGCTGTCTGCCGTCGTTCGCGACTTTGGCTGCGTGGCGATCTGGAGCAGAATCGCCGAGTCCGGATCCGGCCGACCGGGCTTCTTCGCGCCGGTCGTGTCGGCCCGAGGCGCCGCTCTGCTCGCCGCCGGCTCACGAGCGAGTGCCGCGCCCGCGCGTGGCCGCGCCGAGTCGGAGGCGGCCGCTTTGGGTCGGTCGCTCGTTTCCTCTGACGCATTCGACGAGTTGTCGCAGCCGGCAACGAGCAGGCTCAGCGAGAGTGCGAGAGCTGGACGTGCGATCATGCTCCGGCGGCTAGTGCAATGGACGCACCGGGAGCGCCGCCGGCCTCGCTCATCTCAGCGATGCGATCGTTCCAACCACGCGCCCGATGCGTCGACGGCAACCATGTACACGATCCCACCCTTGCCGAATCCGACGATCTGGCGGCCAGGTGGAAGCTGGACGCGGTCGATCAACTCGCCCTTGCCGCTGATGACGTCGTAGATCGGACCGGCGGCGCCTTCACGAGTCGCGGTGGTGCGAACCCACAGGTTGCCGTCGAGATCGGCCAGCGCGGCATTGACGCCGAATGCGGGACGGTAGTCCGGCAGCTCGCTCGGGCTGATGAACGTTACCGGTGGCAACCCGCCGGCATCGCCGGTGCGAATCCCACCGCCCTCTCCATTTCTGAAGCTCATCACGACCATGCCATCGCCGCCCCGTCCGCCGCCGCGCCCGGCGCCGCCTCCGTCGCCGCTGGCCACGCGGCTCCGAGCACTCTCGAACGCGGCCTTCGCGGAGTCGATGACGGCGACCTTGTCCGAATCACTGAGCCGCTGCCAGTCGAACGGAACCTTGCCCGCGGACGAGGTCGTGCCGTCAGCGTGCACGATGTCCACGTGAAAGTCCTGACCGCGAACAACGGCGATCGAGCCGTCGGCCAGCACCGCCCAGTCGTCGACGATCGGCATCGGGTTCTGCTCGGAGGTGACGGAGATCCGGTTGTCCGTCTGCTGAACGTTCATCTTGATCTTCGGAATCTTGAAGAACGCCGCTGTGTCGAGTTTGCGCGTTGCCAGCTCGATGCGCACGAGCGGAGCACTGTCCGGCGGTTGCGGGAACGTGGGCAGCTTGCCGGCTACCGGCGGCGCGGGCATCATCCGCGCGAAGCTGCCGCGGTAGACCAGCCGTCCGTGCGAGTCGATCGCCGGGTTCCCGAGCAGATTCGTGCCGATGAACATCGCGTCCTGCGACCGGGGGACTGAAGCCACTCGGGCGATCTTGCCTGTCGGATCGATCACGAACATCGAGAGCCCGACGGGGTCGACGAACAGGCTCGAGTCGCCAAAGTAGGGGATCAGGCCTCCCGGACGCGCGCCGTAGGAATTCGCGCCGCCGCTCACCGAATCCGCCACGACGGTCGGCGATCCGAGTGACGGCCCGAGCAGCGTGAGCTGCCGCTTCTGGATGTCGTTCACGAGCAGCCCACCGCCGGCAAGCTGTCGCACGCCGGCGACCGTGCCGAAGACGTGGGGCGACGACGCGTCCGGTGCGTTGATGAGGCGAACGGGAGGCATCTGGGCCGCGAGCGGAGCGGCGACCAGGAGAACGAGCAATGCGCGCATGTGAATGTGTCGTGTGTGGGTCACGGAGTGCCCGAACGGATGATGACCTGTACTCGCTCGCCGCCGCCGATGGCCGCGGGCACGCCCATGCCGCCCGGGAACATCATTGCGCCGAGGCCGATGCCGGAGGTACCGGAGCGCACGGATGCGAGATAGCGAGTGTCGAGAAATGGTGT
>DATJIZ010000199.1:0-4970 GCA_035492735.1 Gemmatimonadaceae bacterium
GGGCGGCGGGCGGCGGGCGGCGGGCGGCGGGCGGCGGGCGGCGGGCGGCGGGCGGCGGGCGGCGGGCGGCGGGCGGCGGGCGGCGGGCGGCGGGCGGCGGGCGGCGGGCGGCGGGCGGCGGGCGGCGGGCGGCGGGGCGAACGTGACGGCGAAATGACGCGCGTCAAGTACTCTCGCGCATGCCCAATCCCATTCCCAACGACTCGCCCGTCGTGCGATCCTATCGCGAGCTCGCCGTGTGGCAGCTCGCGATGGAGACGGTCGTCACTGCGTATCGCGTTACTCGTGCCTTTCCAGCCGACGAACGGTTCGGGCTCACCGCGCAGCTCCGACGCGCCGCCGTGTCGATCCCGGCCAACATCGCCGAGGGCCGCAGTCGGCTGGGGCCTGGCGAGTTCCGGCACGGCGTCTCGGTCGCCCGCGGCTCCGTGGCCGAGGTCGAGACCGATCTCGCCATCGCCATCGCCCTCGAGTTCGTGGACGCACGCGATGTCGTCGAGCTCACCGCACAGCTCGACCGACTGAGCAAGATGCTGTTCGGGCTACATCGGAGCCTCGAACGCTGACCGGCTCCCGCACCGCCGCCCGCCGCCCGCCGCCCGTCGCCCGTCGCCCGTCGCCCGTTACCCGAGCAGCCGCCCGTCGCCCGCCGCCCGCGCCGTCGCCCGTCGCCCGTCGCCCGCCGCCCAAGCAGCCGCCCAAGCAGCCGCCCTACTCCGGCTTCGCGTTATGCAGCGCCCGCATCGAGCTGTCGGTCAGCATCTGCTGATCGCCGTCCCGCGCCGCAATCGCTCTTGACGCGCTGTCGGCCAATGCCTTGTTGCCAAGCTTCTGCGCGACCATCAGCACGCCGAAGTAGGGCGCTGCTTCACTTGGTGCCGCTTTGGCCGCTTCGCGATAGGAGGCGAGCGCCGCCTCGTATTGTCCGGCGCGGAAGCGCTGGTTGCCCTGGTCGAGTGCGCCGCGCGCGGCCGGCGGCAGCGGATCGGCGACCTGGTGGCTCGCGGCCGGCGCTGGTGCCTGGCCGAGCGGGACCTTGGGTTGGCTCGCCTGGCGCGAGCAGGCGACGATCGTAATCGCCGCGGCGCAGAGCGCGAGCGGTGTACGGCCTATGGACGGCATGAACATTGGAACCTCGCGGTCGGTGATCGATCGAACACCAGCGAGTATCGTCGCCGGTTCGCGTCGCGACAATCGGTCGAACGCCAGCGCCCTCGTCAGGCTTTCCCGCACTGCCGGGTCAGTCGAAGCCCCGGCAAGAATCAGTGTTTCTGAGCTATTGGCCGGCGACCCGTCGAGCGACTGTACTCCCACCTTGTACGCGCGCGCGACGGCTTGCCGACCCCAATCTCGTCGCCGCGGCGCGACACGATTACCCACGGAGTCCAACCGTGCTCACACCGCAGCCAGTCGCCTGGTCGGCCGACGAGTCGCTCGCCTCCCATCTCGAGCAACGCGGGATCAGCCGAAGGCAGTTCGTCGAGTTTTGCGGTCAGATGGCCGCTGTTCTGGGTTTGTCCAGCCTCGCCGCGCCGCGCATCGCGTCGGCGCTCGAGACGCTCAAGCGGCCGAGCGTCGTGTGGCTGCAGCTGCAGGAATGCACCGGCTGCGTCGAGAGCGTGATCCGCACGTCGGAGCCGACGATCGGCGATCTCGTGCTCGACGTGATCTCGCTCGACTATCAGCATACACTCATGGCCGCCGCGGGCGCCGCCGCCGAGAAGGCGTTGACGGACACGACGAAGAACAACGCCGGCAAGTATCTGCTCGTCGTCACGGGCTCGGTGCCGACGAACGCCAACGGCATCTACACGACGATCGGCGGCAAGACGGCGCGCTCCGTGCTCGAGGAGACCGCCAAAGGCGCGGCGGCGGTGATCGCCCTGGGTGCATGCGCCCACTGGGGAAGCGTGCAGGCGTCCAAGCCCAACCCCACCGGCGCCGTCGGCGTGTCGGAGATCATCCGCGACAAGCCGGTAGTGAACATCGCCGGCTGCCCGCCGATCGCCGACGTCGTGACGGCGACGATCGTCCACTACCTCACGTACAACCGACTGCCGGCGCTCGATGCCGACGGACGGCCGCGCTTCGCGTATCAGAATCGCATTCACGATCAGTGCCCCAAGCGCGCCCACTACGACGCCGGCCAGTTCGTCCGCGCGTTCGACGACGATGGCGCGCGCAAGGGCTACTGCCTGTACGAGGTCGGCTGCAAGGGGCCGGCGACGTTCTCGCCCTGCCCGATCTTCATGTGGAACTCGCGCACGAGCTGGCCGATCGGCGCCGGGCATCCGTGCATCGGCTGCACCGAGCGGAACTTCTGGGACACGATGACGCCGTTCTACAACCGCCTGCCGAACGTCGTCGGCGTCGGCGTCGAACATACGGCCGACGTACTCGGCGCGTCGCTCGCGCTCGGTGCACTGGCCGGCGTCGGCGCGCACGCAGCAGCCACGGGTATCTACCAGATCCGATCGCGGCACCACGCCCGGTCCACGCAGATCCCGCCGGCCACGGCGCCCGCTGAGGCGTACAAGGCGCCCAGCGCCGTCACCACCGCGCAGCACAAGGAGGATTGACCATGGCAACGACCAAAATCGTGGTCGATCCGATCACGCGCATCGAGGGGCATCTGCGGATCGAAGCGCAGACCGACGCCGGCAAGATCACCAACGCCTGGGCCTCGGCCACGCAGTTCCGCGGCATCGAGATCATCATGCAGGGCCGCGATCCGCGCGACGCGTGGGCGTTCACCCAGCGCATCTGCGGCGTCTGCACGGTGGTGCATGCGGTGGCGTCGTGCCGGGCGGTCGAGGACGCGCTCGACATTCGCATCCCGGCCAACGCGAACACGATTCGCAATCTCGTGCTCGGCATGCAGTTCGTGCAGGACCACGTGATCCACTTCTATCACCTGCACGCCCTGGATTGGGTCGACGTCGTGAGCGCGCTCAAGGCCGATCCGAACCAGGCGGCGAAGATCGCCGCCTCCATCTCGCCCTGGCCGAACAACTCGGCGACGCACTTCAAGGAAGTGCAGGACCGCGTGAAGAAGTTCGTCGGCTCCGGCCAGCTCGGCATCTTCACGAACGGGTATTGGGGCCATCCGGCGTACAAGCTTCCGCCGGAAGTGAACCTGATCGCCGTCGCCCACTACCTCGAGGCGTTGGACTGGCAGCGTGACGTCATCCGCCTGCACACGATCTTTGGCGGCAAGAACCCGCACCCCAACTTCCTGGTGGGCGGCATGGCCTCCGCCATCAACCTCGACGAGGACGCCACGATCAACAGCGCGCGTCTCGCCGACGTGGCGGGGATGATCGCGCGGGCACAGCGGTTCGTGGAGCAGGTGTACTGGCCGGACCTCGTGGCCGTCGCGGGCTATTATAAGGATTGGGCGGCGATCGGCGGCGGCACGGGCAACTACCTGGCCGTGGGCGAGTTCCCGGAGACCGACATTCGAGATCTCCAATCGCTCTACCTGCCGCGCGGCGTGATCATGAACAAGGACCTGACCAAGGTCCTGCCCTATGATCACAACGGCGTCACCGAGCAGGTGCACAGCTCGTGGTACGAGTACGACAAGGGCGACGTCGCCCTGCACCCGTACGACGGCGAGACGCGACCCAAGTACACGGGCCCCGAGCCGCCGTGGACGTATCTCCAGGATCAAACCAAGTACACGTGGATGAAGGCGCCGCGGTACAATGGCCATCCGATGGAAGTCGGGCCGCTGGCGCGCATGCTCGTCGCCTACGCCAGCGGGCACAAGGAAGTGCAGGCCATGGTCGGCGACACGCTCAAGGCTCTGGGCGCGCCTCCTGCGGCGCTCTTCTCCACGCTCGGCCGCACCGCGGCGCGCGGCATCGAAACGGTGCTGATCGCCCGCCGCCTCAGCACCTGGTACGACTCGCTCGTCTCGCGCATCAAAGCGGGTGACGTCGCGACGTTCGCCGCGGCCAAGTTCGAGCCGTCGACGTGGCCCGCCAAGTCCCGCGGCTACGGCGCGCTCGACGCGCCGCGCGGCGCCTTGGGCCACTGGGTCGAGATCGCCGACGGCAAGATCGAGCGGTACCAGTGCGTGGTGCCCACGACGTGGAACGCCTCGCCGCGCGACGACAAAGGCGTGGTCGGCCCGTACGAGGCTGCGCTCACCGACAATCATCCGCTCGCCAAGCCGGATCAGCCGCTCGAGATCCTGCGCACGATCCACTCCTTCGATCCCTGCATCGCCTGCGGCGTGCACGTGCTCGACGCCCTCGGTGAAGAGATCACGGAGGTGAAAGTGCAATGAACGACTACGAACCGGATCCGCGTCGCGAGCCACACTGGCAGCCGATCGACCAGCGCCAGCTCACGACCACACTCGAGCGGCCGCTCGCGCTCGGCTACCCCGAGCATCGCTGGGTCTATCTGTGGCACTGGCCCATCCGGGCCATGCACTGGACGGCGGCGATGTCGATCGTCGTGCTGTTCCTGACCGGATTCTACATCGGCCGACCGTACTTCATGTCGACGAGCGCGCAATCGTCGTTCACCCTGCAATGGGTGCGACTCGCGCACTTCATCGCGGCCGGACTGCTCATCGCCACCGCGATCGTTCGCGCCTACTGGCTCATCGTCGGCAACCGCTTCGAGCGCTTGCCGGCGCTGTTCCCGGTGCGCCCGCGCGATTGGCGCAATTTCGTTCGGATGATCAAGTACTACCTGCTCATCCACCCCGAGCGCGCGCCGCGCTACCTGGGCCACAACCCGCTGCAGCAGATCTTCTACACCGTCACGTACGGCTTCGCCGGGCTCATGGCGGTGACGGGCTTCATCATGATCGGCCAGGCGAATCCCGGCGGCTGGATCATGCACTCGTTCGGTCGCCTCGCGCCGCTCCTCGGCGGAATTCAGATGGTGCGCGTGATTCATCATGTCGCGACCTGGTACTTCCCCATGTTCATCATCTTCCACGTCTACCTGTC
>DATJIZ010000200.1:0-3038 GCA_035492735.1 Gemmatimonadaceae bacterium
AGAAGTCAGGCTCCGGCCGCGGGCGCTCGGAGAATCACGAGCCGTCGCGCAAGGGAGGCCGACTCGGCGGCTCGAGCCAGAGTCACAGCGAACGCAGCCGCGCCGCGAAGAAAGGCTGGGAGACGCGCCGCCGTCACGGGAGCGGCTGACGAAAGCGCAGCGCCGATACGTCGATCCGATCGAAGCGCTTCGATCGGATCGCGGCGCGCGGCGGCGGAACTCGGACGTCCGCACTCGGCAAATGAGCGCTGGGGCTGCCGAACCCTCCCCTCGGCCGTCATTTTCGCTCGTGCCGCCGTTCGGCACTCTCGTTCTCCGGCAAGTGCGTAGACAATCAACTACGCTCGTCGGTACCTCCCTCCTTCGACCTACGTCGTTTTGCCAGAGCTTCCCGACATCACCGTATACGTCGAAGCCCTCGGTGCCAGGATCGTCGGCGAGCCGCTGGTTGCCATTCGACTCGGCTCGCCGTTTCTGCTGCGCAGCGTCGATCCGCCGCTCGACGAATCGATCGGTCGGGTCGTGCGGAGCGTGGAGCGGCTCGGCAAGCGGATCGTCGTTGCCGTGGAAGGCGAGTTGTTCTTAGTGCTCCACCTGATGATCGCCGGCCGCCTGCACTGGACGCCTCGCGGCGGCAAGCTCGGCCGCCGGGCCAGCCTTGCAACGATCGAGTTCGGGTCGGGAACGCTCACACTCACCGAAGCGGGCACCAAACGGCGCGCGTCGCTGTACCTGGCGCGCGGACGAGATGCGCTCGCGGTGCACGACCGCGGCGGCCTGGAGCTATCGAGCGCGTCGCTCGCCGATTTTGCGGCGCGACTGCGCAGCGAGAATCACACACTCAAGCGCTCACTGGCTGACCCGCGACTGTTCAGCGGGATCGGCAACGCTTATTCGGACGAGATCCTGCATCGCGCGCGGTTATCGCCCGTGAAGCTCACCAGTCGATTGACCGACGATGAAGTGGCGCGGCTCTTCGAGGCGACGCGTACGACACTCTCCGATTGGACGGAGCGACTCCGCATGGAGGCCGGCTCCGATTTTCCGGAAAACGTGACGGCGTTCCGCGGCGACATGGCGGTACACGGCAAGTTTGGCCAGCCGTGCCCCGATTGTGGGACCACCGTTCAACGAATCCGGTACGCCGACAACGAGACGAACTACTGCCCGCGGTGCCAAACCGACGGAAGGCTCCTGGCCGATCGAGCGATGTCGAGGCTGTTGAAGGGGGATTGGCCGCGGAGTATTGAGGACTGACGGCGAAGGCTAAGGGCGAAGGCTAAAGGCGAAGGCTAAAGGCGAGGACTAACGGCGGGGGCTAGAAGCGATGGCAAACGGCGAGAGGCGTCGCTCGCCCTTAGCCCCCGCCGTTCGCTCGCGCGTTCGCCCCCGCCGTTCGCTTCACGCCGTTTGCTTCACGCCGTTTGCTTCACGCCGTCAGGATTTCCAATCCGTTCCGCCCAACGACCACCGTATGCTCATGGTGCGCCGCCAGGCATCCATTCGCCGTGCGCAGTGTCCATCCATCTTCAGCTTCGATCACCGCGGTCCTGGATTCACTGATGATCGGCTCGAGGGCGATCACCATGCCCTCGGCAAGGCGTCCGGGCGTGAACGGGCTGAAGAAATTCGGCACGCTGGGCGGCTCGTGCAGCGCGCGGCCCACGCCGTGGCCGCACATCTCGTGGACGACGGCGTGACCCCAGCGCTCGACCTCGGCCTCGACTTCGCGACCCAGTTCCGCGACGCGAACGTTCGCTGCCGCGACTTTCGCCGCTCGTTTGAAGGCCGCTCGCGCTGACTGCGTGAGGTTGTGCGCCGCCGTCGTCACCGGCGGAATGATGACCGTCACGGCCGAATCGGCGATGTAGCCGTCGAGCTCCGCGGTGACGTCGATCTTGACCACGTCACCAGGGTTCAACACACGCGGTCCCGGCACACCGTGCACGATCTCGTCGTTCACGCTGATGCAGTTGAACCCGGGGAAGTCGTACGTGAGCTGCGGCGCCGAACGCGCGCCGCGGCGACGCAGGTAGCGCTCACCGACGGCGTCGAGCTGTTCCGTGGTCATACCCGGCCGGATGGCCGCGCGCATCTCGCGAATCGCTTCACCCACGAGCCGGCCGACGGCGCGCATCGAGGCGAGATCATTCGCCGATTGAATCGTCATGGGAACTGTTCAGAGCGCCATTGTTCCTTCGCACACCAGTACGGATTGGCCGCCCACGCGAGCCGCGGTCGTGGCACCGTTCGATTTGTCAGCCTCGATCTCGAGAATGCTCGGCCGTCCCATCTCGTACCCCTGCTCGATAACCCAGCGTAGGGTGCCGTCACGGCGCGAATCCCGCGCCGCGAGATAGCCGGCGAGCGCCACGCAGGCGCTGCCGGTGGCTGGATCTTCCGGGACGCCGATGCTTGGCGCGAACATCCGGCCGCGGATGTCGTGCCCCGGCTGCTCCGCCTCCATGGCGAAGACAAAGACCTTGTCCGTGAGGTAGTTCCCGAGAACCGTTTCATACATGTCGAGCTTGAGCCGGGCCCGGCGAACGGCGTCTCGGGTGCGCAGGGGGACGAACAGAAACGGGGTTCCGCACGAGACGGACTCCGGCGGCATCGATGCTCCCGCCAGATCCGTCGGCGGAAGCGACAGCATCTCGGCGAGCGTTGCCGCGGACGGCGGCGGCGGGCCGACTTCGGGCAGCATCGCGGCCGAGAGTTGCGCGAAATCCGCGCGTCCATCCTTGGCGCGAATCGACACCGGTACAGGGCCGACGCCTTCTTCCAGTACGATGCGCGTTTCGGCGCCGTGCAGCGGCACCGCGCCGGTGTGCGCCATCACGAACGCCGTGCCGATCGTCGGATGCCCGGCGAAGCGCAGCTCGCCGCCGGGCGTGAAAATGCGCACCCTGGCCGTATGGCTCGGGTCGTCAGGCGGCAGGACGAATGTCGTTTCCGAGTAGTTGAACTCGCGCGCGATCTGTCCCATGAGCTCGGACGGAATGCCTCTGGCGTCCGGAAAGACCGCCAGTTGATTCCCG
>DATJIZ010000201.1:0-23744 GCA_035492735.1 Gemmatimonadaceae bacterium
CTGATGGCGAGCTTCGCGTCGGGAAGCGCCGGTCCCGGGGGCGCGCCGGGTCTCGAGGGCACGTACTGGGCGACCGAGGATTGGCGCTCCAAGTATGATCCGGGGGACACCACCGGCTACTCCGCGCCGGTCGCCGATCTCATCTCGCGCATTCGCACGGACCTCGACGTCTTCTCGCCGGGCGAGACGGCCGCGCTGGAAAACCACGGCTATCTGATGGCGGACGTCGCGATCAAAGTCTGGGTCCCGTCGCTGTACGCGGCCGTTCCATTGCGGGTTCCGTATCCCGAGTTCATGGACGAGGCGAAAGTGCGAGCGGCGCTAAAGGGAAGCGAGCGGCAGCGGTTGCTCTAACCGATCGGTCGCCAATGGCCGCCTCGGCGGACGGGTGCGGCCAACGGGCGATTCGGTCGACCGCTCCCGGCGCCCACGCTGCCGTTCGCTGACGCCGCGGTCGTGCGGCTGGCTCGCCGGCTCGCGAGCCGGTAGAATCGTGGCTCTATGCCCGTTCGCGCGACCGCCCAGCAGACCTTCACCCGCGCCCTCGACGCGCTCGTCGAACAGATCAGGCAGGACAGGACCATCCTCGCCGTGATCCTCGCCGGCAGCTTGTCTCACGACACCGTGTGGGACAAGTCCGACATCGATCTCGTGCTCGTCACGACCGACGACAAGAAGCGCGACGAGCGCGGAGTGAGCTTGTACGCGGACGCCGTGAACACCCACGCGATTCTCATTCCGCGCACCGAGTTTCGGCAGATCGTCGAGGGCTCCGTCGCCAACACGTTCGTGCACTCGTTCCTCGCCAAAGGTCGGCTGCTCTACGCGCACGACGAGAGCATCGCCCGGCTCTGCGAGCGTCTGCACGTGATGGGCGACCGTGACCGGCAGCTGCAACTCCTCAACGCGGGCGCGCACGTCCTGCCGTCGCTATACAAGGCCCACAAGTGGTTCGTGACTCGACGCGATCTGGACTACACGGCGCTGTGGATCCTCTACTGCGCGACGCCGCTCGCCCGCATCGAGGTGATCGGCGCCGGGCTGATCGCCGATCGCGAAGTGATTCCGCAGGCGACGACGCTCAATCCGCGGTTCTTCGCGACCATTTATCACGATCTGCTCAACGCGCGGAAGACCGCCGCCGCCGTCGAGGCAGCGCTGCGAGCCATCGACTCGTACCTGGAAGCGCGCACCTCGGAGCTGTTCGGACTGGTGCTCGAGCACCTGCGCGATGTCGGCGAGGCCCGCTCGGCGACCGAGATCGACGATCACTTCGCGCGCAACCACGGCGTCGGCGGCGCGCACGGCGTATGCGAGTACCTCGCCGATCGCGGGCTGCTCGTCAAAGCGTCGGTCCCCGTCAAACTGACGCGCCGCAGCAACGTCGAAGTGCAAGAGCTCGCGTTCGTCTACGCATGACGGCGCGCGGAAAGTCGGGACCGGGCATGACGTCCCGCAAACTGGGGTCAGACACCAATTCGAAACGAAAAATGGTGTCCGACCCCAATTCCGCCGAACTCAGGCGCGGCGAGGCGGCGGCCGGCGGCAATTCCGGACCCCGCACCACGGTCGCCGTGCAGGGTGCGCGCGTCCACAACCTGAAGAACATCTCGGTCGAGATCCCGCGCGACAAGCTGGTGGTGATCACCGGCCTGTCGGGCTCGGGCAAGTCGTCGCTCGCTTTCGACACGATCTACGCCGAGGGGCAGCGGCGGTACATGGAGTCGCTGTCGAGCTTCGCCAAGCGGTTCATCGCCCAGGTCAAGAAGCCGGACGTCGATTTCATCTTCGGCCTGTCGCCGGTCATCTCGATCGAGCAGAAGACGGTCGCCAGCAATCCGCGCTCGACCGTCGGTACGATGACCGACATCGCGAGCTACCTGAACCTCCTGTACGCCACCATCGCCGAGCCGCACTGCCCCCGCTGTGACGAGCCGGCGCCGAGCCGGTCGGCGAGCCAGATCGTGGAGTCGATTCTCTCGCTCCCCGAGGGAGCGGAAATCGAGCTGCGCGCGCCGGTATTCAAGGTCTACGGCGAGGAGCTCGACTTCGTGTTCACCGAGCTGCGCAAGAAGGGCGTGCGCCAACTCCTGGTCGACGGCCGTGCCGTCGACCTCGCGCAGCAGGTCGAGCTCGACGAATCGACGGTTCGGCGGATCGACGCGATCGTCGATCGGCTGGTCGTGCGACGCCGCAACGAGAAGGCAATCAAGGCGGCCGTCGCCGCGACGCTGCTGGTGGGCGACGGGATGATGCAGGTCGAGATCGTGAAGGGCGCGTCGAAGGCGGACGCCGGTCGCTTCTATGGCAGCACCGCGAGCGCGAAGCATCACTTGATGTATGGCGAGATCGGGCCCGAGTACTTCCAGTTCAACAATCCCGAAGCGGCGTGCCGCACGTGCGCCGGACTCGGCGTCGACAAGCTCACGCATCCGGAGCTGCTCGTACCCGACCCGACGCGCAGCATCGCCGGCGGATGCTTCGTGCGCGAGGCGTTGCGCTACGATCCCGATACCTGGGACGGGCGAATGATGTACAGTCTGTCGAAGTCCGTGGGGTTCTCGCTCGACACGCCGTGGCAGGATCTGCCGGCGTCGGTACACAACGTCGTCCTCTACGGGCTCGAGACCAAGTTTCCGCTCGCCTTCCCGCCAAACGCAAAGGTGAAGCGTCCGGAGTGGGAAGGCCGCGAGATCGGCTTTCACGGCATCGCGCGCCGCATCGAGCGGCATTATCGCCGCTACCGGCAGCGCGCCGAGGCGAGCTCCGGCATGGAGGCGTGGCTCGACAAGGTGATGGTCGAGCGCATCTGCCCGGATTGCAATGGCACGCGACTTCGCGCGTCGCGACTCGCGTTCACGATCGGCGGCAGGAATCTCCACGAAGTCGGCCAGCTCCACTTCGACGAGCTCCTTGCCTTCCTGCGCGGCATCAAGCCGACGGGCCGCGGCGCCGACGCCGGCCGGCAGATCATACGCGAGATCACGGCCCGCCTGTCGCTGCTGCTCGGCATCGGCCTGGACTACTTGAGCTTCAATCGCCGATCGGCAACGCTCTCGGGCGGCGAGTCGCAGCGCATCCGGCTGTCGACGCAGATCGGCTCCGGCCTGATGGGCATGCTCTACGTGCTCGACGAGCCGAGCATCGGGCTCCATCCCAAAGACAACGTGAAGATGATCGCCACGCTCGAGCGGCTACGCGACATCGGCAACACGGTGATCGTCGTCGAGCACGACGAAGACACCATCCGCGCGGCGGATCACATCGTCGAGATGGGACCCGGACCGGGCGTGCACGGCGGGACGGTGGTCGCGCAGGGCACGCTGCGGGACATTCTCGCGTGCAAAGCGTCGCCGACGGGGCAGTATCTCGCGGGCGCGCGGTCCATTGCAGTTCCCACGAAGCGACGCGCCGGCAGCGGCAAGCGGCTCGTTGTGCGCGGGGCGCGCGAGAACAACCTCAAGTCGATCGACGTCGCGTTCCCGCTCGGCACGCTCGTCGCCATCACGGGAGCGTCCGGGTCCGGCAAGAGCACGCTGATCAGCGAAGTGCTGTACAAGGCGTTGTGGAAGCAACTCGTCGATACACGGACGCTGCCCGGCGCGCACGACGCGCTCGAGGGCGTGGAGCACGTGCACAAGGTCGTAAACATCGACCAGACGCCAATCGGCCGGAACAGCCGATCGAACCCGGCGACCTACATCGGGTTCTACGACACCATCCGCGAGCTGTTCGCGCACGCGCCGCTCTCGATCGAGCGCGGCTACAAGGCCGGGCGGTTCAGCTTCAACGTGAAAGGCGGCCGGTGCGAAGAGTGCCAGGGCGAAGGCACGATCAGGACGCAGCTTTATTTCATGCCCGACGTGGAAGTCACTTGCGCCGCGTGCAAGGGCGCGCGATTCAACCCGGAAACGCTCGAGGTGACACTGCGCGGCAAGACGATCGACGATGTGCTGAACATGTCGATCGAGGAAGGCGTGTCGTTCTTCGCCAGCGAGCCGGCGGTGGGCAAGAAGATCGAGGTGCTGAACGAGCTCGGGCTCGGCTATCTCACGCTCGGCCAATCCTCGACGACGCTCTCGGGCGGCGAGGCGCAGCGCGTCAAGATCGCGGCCGAGCTGAGCAAGCTGCAGCGCGCGAAGCACACCGTGTACATCCTCGACGAGCCGACCACCGGGCTGCATCTGGCCGACATCGAGCGATTATTGGAAAGCTTGAATCGACTCGTGAACGCCGGACATACCGTGCTGTTGATCGAGCATCAGCTCGACGTGATCAAGACGGCGGATTGGGTGATCGACCTGGGGCCCGAAGGCGGCCACGCCGGTGGTGAGGTCGTCGTAACGGGAACGCCGGAGCAGGTGGCGGCGTGCAAGGCGTCACATACGGGAAGATTTCTGCGGGCGTCGCAAGCGCGGCGCTGAGCGCGACCTAGCGAGACGCGAGGCCTGGCACTCCCTGCGACGCATCGGTCATCAGGCTCGACATGCCCGGCGCAACCGTGGCGCCCGTTTGTGCGTCGCTCGCCTCATCCACGAGTTGCCGGACGCGGATCATCGCCGAACTGACCGCGCTCGTGCCGAGCGCCCGCGCCGCCTCTCGGCCGCTACTCGGGAAAAAGAAGCTGAACCGCACGGGATCGGCTCCGGCGAGCGCCGCGAGCGCCGCCGCGTACACCTGCATCTGCACGTCATAGTCTCGCGCCGTGGGCTCTTCGTGCCCGGCGGAAATCTCATGCGACTTGAAGTCCATGATCTCGAGCCGACCATCAACGCGCGCGACGAGATCGATCGCGCCGCGCATCACGGCGTGGCCGCCGCCCTCGCTGCGCACCATCCACGTGAACGACAGCTCGCCCTCACTCTCCGGCGCGTCGAGCAATCGCGCGACGACCGGGTTGCTCGTGCTCCGCTCCACCAACTCGAACAACTTCGCCCGTGCGGCCCGCAGTCGTGGCGACCCGGCGCTTTCGCCCGTGCGGTCGATCAGTTCGTGCTCCAGAAATGCGTCGAGCTCCTCGCCGTCGAGTCGCTCGTCGAGCGCGGCGTGCAGCACGTCGCCCATGATGCGCGCGCTCACGATGGGGGTTCCCGTGACCGGCGTGATCCGCCGCTCGCGGAGCCCGACCACGTAGCGATTGCGATACTCCGCCGGGTTCTTCGCCAGCAGCATCAATTCGGTCGCCGAGCGGCGGGGCAGGAGGATCGGAGCGGGAATCCCGGCGAGCTGCAAGTCGCCGCGCGCGAGCACCACACCGCGGGTCGCGGCGAGATCGTCCATCGCCGGGAGCGGCGGCAGCGCCGGCTTCGGCAATGCCCGCGGCGATTGGACGGTCTCGCCCGCTGTATAGCGGCCACCGTACATGCAGTAGCCATCCTGCAGATCGAGCGCCCGCAGTAGCCAGTGGGTGACCTTCGATGGATCGTGCTCGGCGTCGGGCCACCAGATCTGCGTCGTCTCCTCGACGTCGTCGGTGCTCGCGCAGAGCACCAAACGATCGCGGGCGCGCGTCGTCGCGACGTACCACAACCGTTTCTCTTCGGCTTCGGTGAGCAGCTCGTCGCGCCGCCGCAGACACTCCCAGGCGCCGCTCACAGCCGGGGTCTTGTCGGCGGCGTCGGGCGCCGTGATCCGCAGCCCGATCCCCGCCGCGGGATCGACGAAGAGTCTCGGCGCTCCGGTCTTTCTGACGATGTCGCGGTCGACGTCGGCCAGGAACACGATTGGCCACTCGAGCCCTTTGGCACCGTGCACGGTCGAGAGCGTGACCACGTTGTCACGCGCCGTGAACGACAGCGCGTCACCGTCGTCCGCTCCCTCGGCGTCGCGCTGCTCCATGAACGTGACGAACTCGGATACCGTACTTGCCGGCCGCCCCTCGGCGATGCGTAAGAGGTTTCTGACGTTGCCGAGCGCGATCGCGCCGCTGTCGCCGGCCAGCAGTTGTGCCGCATACGCCGACCGCTCGATGCAGAAGTCCAACAGGCGGGTCACGGTCACGCGGTCGCGCATCTCGCGCGCCGGGCGCAGCCACTCGCGTGCCCGGCGGAGCACCGGATCCGCGGTTCCGGCGTCGGAATACACGCTCCTCGAGAGCGGCGCTCGCGGTGCCGTCGCCCGATACCGCATGATCGCCTCGTCGGTCAGCCCCACGAACGGCGAGCGGAGCAGACCGAGCCACGCCACGTCGTCGCGCGGATCGGCGAGCGCCGTCAGCAAGAGGCGCAGGTCGCGAATCTCGCGCCGCCCGAAGAAACCGGTGCTGCTCGCCACGTAGTACGGAACGTTGTGGCGACGAAGCACGGTTTCGAGAATCGGGAGCCCGGTCCGCGCGCGAAAGAGCAGCGCGAAATCGCTCCACCGCACCTCGCGAAACGCGCTCGCTTCGTCGTCCCAAATGAGGTCCTCGCCGAGCATCGCGTGCATCCGCGCCACGATCGCTTCGGCGTCGGCCTCGCGCCGCTCGTCGGCAGTGCCATCACGTCCGGCCGCCGGCGTCAGCAGCTCGACGATGTCGTTGTCGCCCGGCGCCTCCCGGTGCGCGACGAGCGGATGATACGCCACCTCGTGCCCTGCCTCGCGGACCGCTTCCGGCCCCTCACCCATCAACCCCTCGAACGTGGCGTTCACGTAGGCGATGATCGGCTTTCGACTCCGGAAATTCGTGTCGAGCTGGATCGGCTGGATGTTGCGATCCACGAAATCCTGCTCGACAGCTTGCCAGAGCGACACGTCGGCGCGCCGAAAGCGGTAGATCGACTGCTTGGGATCGCCGACGATGCACAGCCACGGCGGGGTCCGGCGCATCCAGTCGTCGAATCCGGTGATTTGGTACGCGATGTCGAGCTGCGCGCGGTCGGTGTCCTGAAACTCGTCGACAAACAACCAGCGCAGCCGGCCTCGCACCGCGTCGAGAACGGACGAATTCCGCGCGAGGGCCTTGCGCGTGCGCGCGATCAAGGCATCGTAATCGAGCGCGCGCTCGTCATCGAGCCGCGAGTCGAGCGCCTCGCGCGCGGCCCGCGCCATCCTGAGCAGCATGCCCGAGAGGCGCGCGGCGAGCGGATCGAACTCGCGCCACACGCCCTCGTCCGGATCGCAGTCGAAGGCGTCGTGCTGCTGGTCGATCTTTCGGCGGAGCTCCTCGAGCCTGGGCGCGCCGTCGTGGAACCAGACGTCGAGTGATTCGCCGACCACGTCGCCGCGCGCGACCAGCTCGCCGACGAGGCTCTCGACGTCGCTGACGCGGAACTGATCGAGCAGCGCCATCGTCTCCGGGTCGTCGCGAAACGCACGCTGCACGACCGTCGCCACGCAATCGCCGCGCAGCAGCGCGGCGTCGGCGTCGTCGAGAATCGTGAAGGCGGGATCGATGCCGAACCGGAACGCGAACTCGCGCAGAAGCTGACCGCAGAACGAGTGGATCGTGCCGATCCGCGCGCGGTCCACTTCATAGATGCGCTCACGCCACCGGTCCGCTTGCGCGTGCTCCTCGCGCGCCGCGTACCAATCCGCCACACCGCGAATGCGGCCGCGCAGCTTGCGCTTGAAGTCGGCCGCCGCGGCATTGGTAAACGTGATCGCGGCAATGTCGCCGAGCTCACATCCGCGCCCGGTGCCGCCGGCGTCGCCCAACGCCCATACGATCTTCTCGACGAGCGTCGTCGTCTTGCCCGACCCCGCGCCCGCCGCGATCAGCGTGTGTCCCTCGCGACGCACGGCGTCGCCTTGCGCATCGGTCAGCGGCGGCCCGCCGGCGAACGTCGTGGCCTCGTCGGCGATCATACCTGCAGCCGGTCCTCGCGACATACGTCGCGGTACGCGCAGTAGCTCAGGCACTTGACCTTGCCCGGCGTTCGCGCCGGGAACTCGCCGGCAAGGATCCGGTCGACGATCGAGAGCGCCACCTGCGCCGCCGAACGAATGGTTTCGTCGGCACGCTGCTGCGTGTCGTTCCCGAGCTCCGAGACGCCCGACTTTCTGAGCGAGCATCGATCGAGCGGCGCCTTGCGCTCGAGCGTCGAGATGACCTGGTACGTTCCCCCCCAGAGCGCGATCCCGGGCAGCAGCTGGTCGAGCGCCGCCAGATACAGCTCGAGCTGGAGCAGGCCGCCGGCCGGGCGGAGCTCCTTCACGCCCTCGAGCGTACTCGCGCCGGTCTTGTGGTCGACCACGTACCGATACTGCTCGGCGCCAGCGATCAGCATCGCGTCGATGCGGTCGATCTTGCCGCGAAGCTTGAGCGCTCGACCGTCGTGCCGCAGCTCGACGGGGGGATGCGCGGCGCCGTCGACACCGAAGCTCAGCTCCATCGCCACCGGCTTGCGCGGTAGTTTGGCGCTCTGCTCCATCTCCCAGCGCAGGTACGCCTCGAGGGCGACGACGAGCTCCCGCTCGCGCGCGGCGCGCATCGTCGGCAACGCCAGGAACGAGCCGCCATGCCGGTCGACCGCTTCGTGGATCGCGAGGGCGAGGATCGCTTGCGCGTCGGCGAAGTTGTCAACCGACAGCGGATCGTCGGGGAAGCGCTCGGCGAGCCGGGTATAGACGATCGCCAGCGCGTCGTGAACGATCGAACCGCGGTCGAGAGCGGACGGATCGTTCGAATCGACGTCGGCGAGCTCGCGCGCGCGCAGCACGTAGCCGCCGAAAAAGGTGAACGGACAGCGGCCGTAGCTCTCGAGCTGCGTCGCGCTCCACACACGATCACCGAACTCGTCGCGCAGTTGAGCGAGCAGCGCGGGATCGGCAATGCGACCGTTCCAGTCGTGTGTCGCGCCGGCGCGGTCGTCGGCCGTCGGCACTCGCCGCCGCTCGGCGCGCGTTCGCTCCACGCGGACCGCATGGAGCAGTTGCGCCACGATGCTCTCGGCGTGATCGCGGCCGAACGCCGCGCCAAGAATCGCCGGGGTCCAGGTGCTGCCTTCGATGCGATCGAGACTCAACGCGCTCGCCGCGGCACGCAGGACCTCGTCGGACGAGTACAGTACGCCGGCCTCGGGCACGAGGTGCGAGGCGCCGATCGTCGTCACGACGTCGGAAGCGAAACACGCCGCGACCGACTCCACATACGCCGCGGCGAGCCGCGGCGCGCCGTCGGCGTCCGCGTACGGATAGCTCACCTGCAGCGACCGAGCCGGGGCGCGTAGGAGTCCTCGAAAGAGCGTCTTCTCACGCTCGAACCAGAGTCGCGCCGGCTCGAACGGAAGGCCGGCGCCGAACATGGTTTCCCGCTCGGCATCGGAGAACAGCGCATCCGGCGCCGGATCGGCGGGGAAGCGGCCCGCTGCCGCATCGACGATGAACACGTGCTCGAAGCTTCGGCCGTCGGCGGCAAGCGCCTCGAGGAGCTGCACGCCGCCCGGCGTGCCGGTGCGCACGGTCACGATCTCGTCCGCGAGCTTGCGCTCGAGCAAATCGGCCCACGCGCTCGAGTGAATCGGGCGCGCATCGGCCGGCGCAAGCACCAGCGCGGCGCGCCAGCGCTCGAGCAGCTCGATGGCACTGGCCAGCGCGCGGCTGTCGAGCTGCACGGCCTCGCGTAACGGCTCCGGCGAAGTTGGGTCGAGCGCCCGCTCAGCGCGAGCCGCGAGGTCCAGGATGCCTTTGGTTTCCCTTCCCCACGCACCGCCCAATGCGTCCATCGACAGCTCGATCCACTCGGCGAGTGTTCGCTCGCCGTCGAGCGTGGTGCACGTGTTCCGGAGCTCGGCGAGCGACCGATCGAGCTCGGCGAGCCGCTGCAGTCGTCGCCCCGCCTCGAAGACGTCGCCCTCGAACTCCTCTTCCACCGCCGCGTCGATCGCCGTGCTCCATGCCTCGAACGAGCGGGGCCGGCTAGCGCTGGCCAGCTGCTCGAGCGTTCTCAGATCGAGGTCCACGGCGAAGTACGGCGAGTTGGAGAGCGCCGAAAGACCGGCGACGCCCCAGCCCTCGTGCGCCGTCCGCAGCAAGCGGAGAAAGGCAGCAATCACCGGCACGTCGCTCACCGTGTGGCGGAGCCGCGCGTGCACCGGAATCCCATAGCGCGACAGCACGTCGGCCGCGCGCGTGAGCGCGGGGCGGGCCTCGCGGGCGATGACGGCAATTCGATGCGGCTCGAGTCGAGCACCGTCCTTGGGTGGCTCGAGGAGCAGCCGCTTGACCTCGCGCGCCACGTGCTCGAGCTCGCGCGTGAGGTCGGGCGCCTCGACGACGCGCACTTCGCGCAGTGCCGCAACGCGGCTACCGCCAAGCGTAAAGAGCTCGTCGCGGAGATGACGGAGGCCCGGGCTGATCGCCCGCGTGCGTGTGACCGTCCGCCGTTCATCGGCATGCGCCGAGAGCCACTCGAGCAGCGCCCCGGCCTCGGCGGACTGGTCCGAGAGCGGCACGTAGACGTGCAGGTGGTCGATCAGCGCCGACTCATGCAGCGCCGAGAGAAAGAGTCGCCAGCCGCGCCGCAGGTCCCCGAGACCATAGACATGCACCGCGCGGGTTGACGCATTGCCGGACAACGGTCGGAGCAGGCGCAGCCCCACGCGCTCGGGCGTCTCGCGAATGGCGCGCGCCGCGTGCGCGAGTCCGTCACGACCTTCGGTGCGCGGCGCGCCGGCGATGGGAGGCAGCGCGCCGATCGCCGCGATGTACCGCTCGTAGATCGCGTGGATGTCGACGTTGCGACCGCGGCTCCATTCGTCGCGCGCCGCCGCATCCAGGCCCTTGGCGAGCGCGTTCGGCCCCACGCCGTCGGCCGCCAGATCGCCGAACAGCCGATCGAGTCGTGCGACGAGCGTGGCGCGGAGCGATGGAGCGCCCAGCGTGGTGAGCGGCGTCTCGCGGAGAATGCGATCGATCAGCGTCTCACGCTCGAGGGCATCGAGCGGCGCCAGGTCGCCGGCGAACTTCTCGGCAAGCTCGGCGAAGACGAGAATCGGGTCGCCGAGCCAACCCACGCAGCCGCTCCTCGCCGCGAGCTCGTACACCGCGTCACGCAGTCCGCCCTGGCGCAGGGCAAGAATCGGCAGCGGCTCGTTGACTCGTCCGGAGACGCAGAACGGCGCTGCTGCGGCGCGCAGCAGCGCGTGCGGGTCGTCGCCCGTGACGAGGATCAGGCGCGACATGCAGGGGTTGAGGTTGGACGGCGGAAGCGAGGCGCGGGAGGGCGGGCGGACGTGCGAGCGCTAGCAAGACTGGGGGTCGGCAGCGTCATCCGCAAGTGCGCCGCCGTGCGCTCGCGCTCGCTCGCCGCGGTCTGTAGGCTTCACTGAGCCGCATGCATCGACACCCAGGGGACCCGCGTTGACAGCGATCGTCCGAGCGCCCTGCGACGAAGCAACGATCGCATGCGCCAGCGATGCGACTGCGCCGTGCGTGCACGGCGCGTGGATCCTGACCGCGGCGATTTTGGGTTCGAGCATGGCGTTCATCGACGGCACGGTGGTGAACGTGGCGTTGCCCGCCATTCAGTCGGCGCTCGGGGCGACGTTGGCCCAGGTGCAATGGGTCGTCGCCGCCTTCGCGCTCACGCTGAGCGCACTGCTCCTCACTGGCGGGTCGCTGGGTGATCTCTATGGCCGGCGGCGCATCTTCTCGGCCGGCGTGATCGTGTTCGCGGCGGCGTCGCTGTGGTGCGGCGTGTCGCCCAATATCGAGCAGCTCGTGGCGGCGCGGGCGCTGCAGGGCGTCGGTGGCGCGCTCCTCGTACCGGGAAGCCTGGCGCTGATCAGCGCGTCGTTCTCGTCCGATGATCGCGGCCGCGCGATCGGCACGTGGTCCGCGGTCACGTCGATCACCACCGCGCTCGGCCCGGTGCTGGGCGGCTGGCTGGTGCAGCACCTTTCGTGGCGCTGGGCGTTTTTCATCAACATTCCGCTGGCCGCGGCAGTCGTCGTGATCACGGCGACATACGTACCGGAGAGTCGGGGCGCGACGGCCGAGGGCGACGGTGCGCGCGAGCGCATCGACCTGCCCAGCGTGGCGCTCACCACGCTCGGCCTCGGCGCGTTGACGCTCGGGCTCATCGAGTCGGTGCCGATCGCCACCGTGATCGGCATTGCGCTCCTCGGCGCGTTCATTGCCGTGGAGGCCCGCACGCACGCACCGATGCTGCCGCTGTCGATGTTCCGCTCGCGCACATTCAGCGGCGCGAATCTACTGACGCTCTTCCTGTACACGGCGCTGAGCGCCGTGCTGCTCTTCCTGCCGCTCAATCTCGTCCAGGTGCAGGGCTACAACACCACGGAGGCCGGTGCGGCCCTCCTGCCATTCATCGCGCTCATGTTCGTGCTGTCGCGCTGGTCGGGCGATCTCGTCCGCCGGTTCGGCCCCAAGCCGCCCCTCGTCGTAGGGCCGCTCGTGGCCGGCGTGGGCTGTGCGCTGTTCGCTCGACCCGGCATCGGCGGCTCGTATTGGACGACTTTTTTTCCCGCCGTGCTCGTGATGGGGCTCGGCATGGCAATCAGCGTCGCGCCGCTCACGACGACGGTGATGAGCTCCGTGCCTCAGCGCAACGTGGGCGTAGCGTCGGGAGTGAACAATGCGATCGCGCGCGTGGCCGGTCTGCTCGCCGTGGCTGCCCTCGGACTCGTGTTGTCGGTCGCATACAACCGCTCGCTCGATCGGCGACTGGCGGCCGAACCGATTCCAACCGCGGTACGGAGTGCGGTCGACACCCAGCGGGCACGCATGGCCGGCGCCGAGCTGAGCGATCCTCGCGCCCATGCAATCGTCGACCGGGCGTTCGTCGACGGCTTTCGGTTCGTGGCGTGGATCTCGGCGGCGCTCGCGCTGGCCGCGGCGCTGAGCGCGGCGCTCCTGATCGAAGGTGGCGCGGGCGAGGCGGAGGCACACCGTCGATCGATGCCTGCGGTCCGCCGGTTGGCGACCGACACCGTCACGCACTGACGCTGTCGGGAATCGCCATGAGCGAAATTCCCGACGCATCGAGCCGCAGCCATCCAGGCGTGCGAACCACGCGCAACAGCACCGCCGTGCACCGCGGGCAGCGGAGCACGATGCCCATGCCGTGGCCGTACTCGAGGAGTGCGCCAACCGCGCTCACCGCGCCGCACCCGGTGCACGTCGCGAGCGCCGCCGTCACGTCGGTCGCGAAGACCTGCCGCAACGCTCCCGCGGCAGCGTTCCCGTCGAGTCGCATGTCCTCGGTCTGCATGGTGTCTCTCCTGGAGAAGGTCGGCTCGATCGTTCAGCCGGTCGGGCCGAACCGTTCGGTCTTGATGCGCGCCGGGTCGAACCCGAGCTCGACGAGCAGCGTCGCCACCGATTCGACGAGCGGCGTCGGTCCGCACACGAAGGCGAGCGGCGCATCGGCGGCCGGCCAGCCCGCCTCTTCGAGCATGGCGCGATCCACGCGCCGGCGGTAACCCGACCACGTCGGATCGGCTTCACGCGTCAGCGTGATCGCGGCGCGCACGCCGGGATCATCGGCGAGCCGCGCGATCTCGTCTCCGTAAATGATGTCGGCGAGCGTGCGCGCCGAGTAGAGGAGGCGAACCGGGGCGTGCTCGCGAACGGCCGCGATCGCGCGCGCACGGTGCCGCAGCATCGCCATGAGCGGCACGATACCGGATCCACCGCCGACGAGCAGCACTGGCCCGGGCCGCGATACGTCCCAGACGAAATAGCCGCCGATCGGGCCGCGCACCTCGACACCGTCGCCCGGGCGAAGCACGTCGCACAGGTACGGCGACACTTCGCCGTCGCCCAGGCGTTCCACCGTCAATGAGACGTGCGCATCTTCGGGCGGTGACGCGATCGAGTACGAGCGCTGAGCCTGATATCCATCGGCAGCGACGAGGCGCACGTCGACGTGCTGTCCGGCGCGATGACCAGGCCACTGCGGTACGTCCAGGACGAGCGTGCGCGCACGCGGCGTCTCGTCGAACACGTCGACGACACGCGCCACCCGCCACTCGAGCCGTGGCGCCGCGGCATCTTCGCGAATCATCGATTGCGTCACTTACGGATCACCCTGATACCGCTGCTCGCGCCACGGGTCGCCGCGGTCGTGGTAGCCGAGCTGCTCCCAGAATCCGGGCTCGTCACGCGGGACGAGCCGGAGTCCGCGAATCCACTTGGCACTTTTCCAGAAATAGAGATGCGGCACGAGGAGCCGCGCCGGACCGCCGTGTTCCGGCGGCAGAGCGCCGCCGTCATAACCGAACGCGACCCAGGCCTTGCCGCCGGTCACGTCGGCGAGCGGCAGGTTCGTGGTGTAGCCGCCATCGCAGAAGGCGACGACGTAGGGCTGTTCGCTCACCCCAGCCTCGTGCGCAGCGTGCAGAAGCGTGTCGACGGACACGCCTTCCCACCTCGTATCGAACTTTGACCACTTCGTTACGCAGTGGATGTCGACCGTCGGCGTCTCGCGCGGTAACGCCTGCAATTCGTACCACGACCATTGCTTCGCGTGGCCGCTGCCATCGCGGACGGTGAAGTGCCAGCTCGTGAGCGGCGTGTGAGGAGTTGGACCCGCGGACAATACCGGAAAATCGCGCGTCTCGTACTGCCCGGGAGGGAGCCGCCCGGGTGCCGCGGACGGACGTCGACCGTGAAAGCCGCGGGCAATGAACGGGATGTCGGCCATGATCACACTCGGCGGAGTACTGGCCCGTACGATGCACCCTGACGTCCGTGGTTGCCAGATGTCCATGCCCTCGAGGTTGCGGGGGCGCTTTCGCGAGTCATTTGGAGGGTGCAATGGTAAATGTGCTTGCTCGCAATTGGGCCTTGGTCGCGGTGCGCGGTGTGATCGCGTTGCTGTTCGGTGTGTTTGCAATCGCGCGCCCAGACGTCACGCTCAGTGCGCTGGTCATTCTGTTCGGGGCGTTCGCGCTGGTCGACGGGCTGGTCGCCGTCTGGTCGGCATTGTTTCACCGGCGCGGCGAGCCGCACTGGGTCGCGCTCCTGCTCGGTGGCATCACGGGCATCGTGATCGGCATCGGCACGTTCGCAATGCCGGCGATCACGGCGGTCGCCCTGCTGTACTTGATCGCCGCGTGGGCGATCGTTCGCGGCGTCGTGGAGATCACGATGGCGATCCAGCTGCGAAAAGTCGTCACCGGCGAATGGCTGCTGGCGTTGGCCGGCGTTTTGTCGGTGTTGTTCGGCGTGTTTCTGGTGGCGTACCCCGCAGCGGGCGCCCTCGCCGTCATGCTGTGGATCGGCGTATGGGCAATCGTCGTGGGCGTCGTGGTGCTCGCGCTCGCATTCCGGCTTCGCAAATGGAGCGAGACGATGGGCGCGAGGACGCCAGCGCCGGCTTGACGTTCCGATCAGCGGCAACCCGCCGGGCTCACGTGAGCCCGGCGGGTTTTGTGCGTCCCGTGCTCACTCCGGCAAACGTCTCAGCTCCAATCGCGTCGCTCTCGCCGGCGTGTGGTAGACGCGCATCGTGGCCCTCTGAAAATCCGAGGCCTTGGCCTCGAACACGTTCGGCACGAAGCGCTGCGGATTGCGGTCGATGTGCGGGAACCATGTGCTCTGGATCTGCACCATGATCCGGTGGCCGCGCCTGAACGTGTGGTGAATCGGCGGCATGTCGAACCGGATCGAATCCGGCGCGTTCGCGATCATCGGCGACGGCTTCTCGAACGAGCGACGATACCGGGCGCGGAACGGTTCGCCCCGCACCAGCTGCTGATAGCCGCCGACGGGGAACATCGTCGGATCGTTCGGCCAGTTGGCCGCGCTGTCGGGGAACACATCGATCAGCTTGACGATGAAGTCCGCGTCGGTACCCGACGTACTGACGTGCAGCACCGGCGTCACCCACCCGGTGAGTGTGACGTCGGATGTCAGCACGTCCGTCTGATAGGTGAGCACGTCCGGTCGGCGCGCGGCGAAGCGCTGGTCGGCCGTGATGTAGTCGCGCGGCATGCCATTGTTCTCGATACGCTCGACCACCGGCACCGGCTTGGCCGGATCGCTCACGTACTCGTCGAACGCAGTGCCGCCGTTGGACGGCTGTGAGAACGAGAGCTTACCGCCGGGCTGCAAGTACAGCGACGCGGGCGTGGATGTCTTTGGCGGCCAGGCGTCATACCGATCCCACGTGTCGCCCCCCGTGCGGAACACGAGCACGCTCGGGAGCTTGGGATCGGCCGCGCCGGCGAGGTAGTGCGCGAAGAACGGATACTCGACGGAGTCGCGGAAGAACGGGCCAGTCTTGTACTTCCAGTGAAGTGTGCCGAGGACATCGTCGTCGCCGCGGCTCCAGCCGCCGTGCGACCACGGGCCGACGATGATGTGGTTGTCCGCGCCGGGAGTGAGCTTCTCGATGCCGCTGTACACCCACCACGGACCATGGATGTCTTCGGTGTCGTAGAATCCGCCGACGGTGAGGACCGCTGCTTTGATGTCGTGCAGATGCGGTCGCACGTTGCGCGCTTTCCAGAAATCATCGTACGCGGGATGCGTGAGGATCTCCTGCCAGAGCGGGGCCGTTGCCGAATCCATGAACCGTCGCGTCCCCGCGCCGAGCGGTCCCAGCGACAGGTAGAACGCAAACGCGTCGGGCGTTCCCATCGAGAACGGGTACGAAGCGTCCGGGCCGGGCTGCTCGCGCGGCGTGCGGCCGAATCGCGTATAGAAACTGAAATTATGCGCCAGCAGGAACGCGCCGCCGTGAAAGTTGTCGTCGCCCATCCAGATGTCCGTCATCGGCGCCTGTGGGGAGCACGCGACGAGTGCGGGGTGTCGCGACAGACAACTCGACGTCGTGTAGAACCCGGGATACGACGTACCGTAGATGCCGACCTTTCCGTTCGTCGGAAGGTTCTTCACCAGCCATTCGATCGTGTCGTACGTGTCCGTGCCTTCGTCGACGTCGGTCGGCTTGTCGTGCTTCTCGAGGATCGGCGTCATGTCCCGAAACGTGCCCTCGGAGAAGTACCGTCCGCGCACGTCCTGGTAGACGAAGATGTAGCCGTCGTCGACCCACTTGCGGTTGCCCGAGGGGCCAAGCGCCGCCTTGTAGCCCTCGCCGTACGGCGAGACGGAGTACGGCGTGCGTGACATCAGCACGGGGTAGCGCCGCGTCGTGTCCTTGGGGACGTAGATCGACGTGAACAGCTGTACGCCGTCACGAACGCGAATGCGAACTTCTCGTTTGGCGTAGAGCTCCTTGATGCGGGCGGCGAGCGCGGGATCGGCGGCGGGGCCTTGGGCCGGCAGCGCAGCGGCGGAAAGGAGCGCCAGCGCGAGGACAGCGAGTGGACGGCGCATAGGCAAGTCCAGTGGAGGGGTGAGTTCAAGCTAGCACCCCGTGAGCCCACCTGCAGCGAGACGCCTCCGCTCGCGGAGCTCTGCGGAAGGCGCGTCGCCGCGTGCGCTACGGTCTGCCGGAACCCAGCCGCTTGAGGACGGCGCCGAGCTGGTCGATCTCCCGACCGTACGTCGCCCAATCCCCGGCCCGCTGCGCGGCGATGGCGCGATCGTAGTGCTGCTGCGCTTCGCGCAGCACGTCGGCCGGGACGGTACTGCCCGCGCGCGCGGCGCCCGCGACGCCCCCGCTTGGATTGGCGGGAGTTGCCGCGGTCGTCGTGTCCGCAGCGGCGAGCGTCGCGCGCGGCGCCGACGCCCCGCCGAACAACAGCGAGAGCGCATCATCGAGCGTCTCACCCATCGCCACTCGATTGTCGAGCGCCACGACGACCCGCTTGAGCTCGGGGATCGTTCCACCCTCGGCGCGCAGATACAACGGCTGGACGTAGATCAGCGTGCCGCGAATCGGGATCACGAGCAGCTCGCCGCGAATGACCCGCGAGCCTTTCTGGTCCCACAGCGTGAGCTGCTGCGAGATCGTCGTTTCCTGATTGATGCGATTCGCGATCTGCCGCGGGCCGTACACGAGGCTCTGCTTGGGGAACCGATAGGCGATGAGCTTTCCGTAATTCGCGCCGTCCATCCGCGCCGCCATCCATGCCGCGAGGTTCTCCTTGCCGCGAGGAGTGAACGGCGTCATGTAGATGAACTCCGCTCCCGTCTCGCCGGGGAGATGGAGAATGATGTGGCGCATGAACGGATTCGCGTTGGGCGTTCCCTGCTCCGAGCTCGGATACTTCCACTGATCCTCGCGGTGATAGAACGCGTCCGGATCGACCATGTGGTACGTGGCGTAGAGGGCCGTCTGCGCGCGGAACAACTCGCCCGGGTACCGCATGTGCTTGCGGAGATCGGCCGGCATCTCGGAGAACGGCTTGAAGATCTCGCCGAAGATCGCCCGGTACGTACGCGCGATGGGGTCGGCGGCATCGACGAGATAGGCGTCGATCGTTCCATTGTAGGCGTCGATCGCCACCTTCACGCTGTTCCGCAGATAATTGGTGCCGTCTTCCATTGGCTCCGAGTACGGCCAGTACGTGCTCGAGGTGTAGGCGTCGAGCATCCAGACGAGCGCGCCGGCGTCGGTCACGACGAGATACGGCTCCTCATCGAACTGCAGGAACGGCAGCGCCGTCCGCGCGCGGTCCATGATGTTGCGACGGTACAGAATCCGCGCGTCGCTCGACAGATACGACGACAGCACGATGTCCATCGACCCGAACTGCCACGCGTACAGCGCCCGGCGCAGGAACGAGCCGATGCGAACGCCGCCCGTCCCGGTGTAGTTCGTGTACGCGTTCGACTCGCCGGCCGGATAGTCGAACTCCTTCTGCCCGGTGCCCACGAAGACGTAGCTGTTGGTGAGCTGGCCGTAGTAGATCTGTGGCCGCGTCACCTTGATCGAGGTCGTCGAGACCGGCGGCAGATCCTTGATGAACAGCACCGGCAAGCCTTCGCTCGTGACCTGGTTCACCGGCGCCATGGCGATCCCCATGCCGTGGGTGAACGTGAGCCGGTCGTTGATGAAGTTCCGCGTGGGGAGCGACGCCGTGTTCAGCTCGCGCGCCGAGACGTGCACCTGCCGGTAGTGGCCGTCGATCACGTACCGATCGTCGGTCACCGAGGCGAAGTCGTAGTACGTCCGGATCTCCTGGAGCTGCCCGAACGTCTGCTGGAGCAGGTCGCGCTCCCACAAGCGGACGTTCTCGACCGTCGCGGTATCGGCGCGCACGTCGGCCAGCGTGAGATTCATCCCGGGGTCGAGGTCGCGCGTGGCGACGCTGTCGAGCCGCCACGCCCGGCGCGTCGCCGAGATGTGGCGCTGCAGGTACTCGCGCTCGCGAACCAGCTCGTTGGGCGCGACCACGAACTTCTGCTCGGCGACGGGAAAGAGGCCGCGGAACACGACGCCGACCCCCGCGTAGCCGGCGATCGCCAGTGCGGCGTACCACAACAGCTTCTGCGTCGCCACGCCATACACCACGAGGCCCGCCGCGAGCAGAGCGGCAACGGCGCTGATCCGGATTCCCGGCAGCGACACGTGAACGTCGGCGTAGCTGGCGCCGGCAAGCGGCCCGGTACCGGAGTACAGCAGCGCCGACGAGTTGACGATCCACAGTTGAACGGCAAAAACCAGGAACAGGAGCGCCACCAGCGCACCCACGTGCCGTGACGCGCTG
The DNA here is from genome assembly GCA_035492735.1 of Gemmatimonadaceae bacterium. Classification (GTDB taxonomy): domain Bacteria; phylum Gemmatimonadota; class Gemmatimonadetes; order Gemmatimonadales; family Gemmatimonadaceae; genus JAQBQB01. The sequence continues at coordinate 19,506 of DATJIZ010000201.1, forward strand.
GGCTGAATTGACGCCTGTCGCGGCCGCCAGATGATGGCGCCGCGCGCGAGGTACAGCAGCAGCGTGCCAACGATCGAGAGCACGATCAACACGACGAAGGTGTCGAGCACGCCCGAGATCGCCGGCAGCCGGAACAGGTAGAACCCGATGTCGCGCCCGAACAATGGATCGCGCTCGCCGACCGGCACGCCGCGCAGGGCCATCATGACGCTCATCCACTGGGCCGACGCGGCGATGCCCACGACGAAAGCGATGACGAGCGACACGATGCGCAGCACACGCGGCACGAACAGCGTGAAATCGACCGCCTCGCCGTTGCGGTTCACGAACAACGCCGGGACGCCGGCGAACCGCCGCCACGCCCACGACAGATTCAGATACAAGAATGCGAACGCGGCCAGGCCCGCGACCACGAACAATGCCACCCGCGCCGTCAGCGAGGTCACGAACACGGACTCGAAGTGGACCTCGCGGAACCAGAGCACGTCGGTCGCCGCGCCAGCCAGCCACGGCACGACGAATACGGCGAGAAAGAACGCGGCGAGGAGGCCGAGGATGATGCGGCGTCGCCGGTTGCCGGAGGGCGGCTCGATGCGACGCGGGGTGCCGCTGGAGAGGTGAATCATGATTCCGCGGACGATGTGATACTGATGTGATGCGAAAGATGGCCAGCCGGTCGATCACGCGCAAAGCGCCGCGCGATTGACGGCCACGCAGTGGAATTGTATAACAGGAGATCACCTCCAGCCTGGAGACCCCATGGAACGGCCTTCGGAGAGCGAGCGAACGGTTCGGATCGATCTGTCACCCGAACAGACGCAGCACCTTCGCGCGACGACCGGGCTCGAAGTCACGGCGATCGAGCTGACGCTTCAGGAACTCGAGCAGCGCATCGCGCCAAGAATCGCGACGAACCACAACGAGACGATGCTGACGGCGTAGGCGAGCCTCGGCCCCACGGACGACTCGACCAATGATCCGCTCCCGCGCCCTCTATGGCGTGATGACGCTCGCCGCGGCCGCGACGGCGCGCGCCCAGGCGCCCAGGCACTGGCCCGAGTTCACGCGCGCCTTCCAGGCATACGTCGACAGTGATCGCGTGGTGGGGGCGAGCGTCGCCTACGTGCGCGATGGGCAGATCGTCGCCCGCTACGACGCGGGGATGCAGGATCGCGCCGCCGGCGTACACGTCGACTCGCAGACGATCTACCACTGGGGCTCGATCACCAAGTCGCTGACGGCGATCTCGATCATGCAGCTCCGCGACCGCGGCAAGCTGTCGCTCGATGACAAGATCGTGAGGTGGGTCCCCGAGCTGCACGCGATGCACGACCCGTACGGCATGATGGACAGCATCACGCTCCGCATGCTGCTCTCGCACACGGCGGGGTTCCAGAACCCGACGTGGCCGTACACGAAGGGCCGCCCCTGGGAGCCGTTCGAACCGACGATGTGGAATCAGCTCGTGGCGATGATGCCGTACCAGCAGCTCGAGTTCCGCCCGGGATCGCGCTACGGCTACTCAAACCCCGGGTTCATCTATCTCGCGCGCGTCATCGAGCAGATCACCGGCGACCCGTGGGAAGACTACGTGGAGAAGAACATCTTCTCGCCGCTGGAGCTGCGGCGAAGCTATTTCCGTACGACGCCGTATTACCTCGCCGCGCATCGCTCGCACAACTATTACGTCGAGCGCGACTCGGCGGGGCACGAGCAGCTCGTCGACAATGGCGCCGACTTCGATACGGGGATCACGTCGCCGAACGGGGCCTGGAACGCGCCGGTGGGCGATCTCGCGAAGTACGTCGCGTTTCTCACCAACGCCGTGCTTCCCGGCATGTCGCGCGACCGGTACGACGTGGTGCTGTCGCGGGCGAGCCTCGCCGAGATGTGGCAGCCTGGCAAACCGATGTCGGAGAGCTACGAGTCATCGCCCAACCAGTGGATGGGCCTCTCGTTCTTCGTGATCGACCGCGCTGGCACGCGCCTGCTCGGTCACACGGGAAGTCAGGCCGGGTTCCGGTCGTTCTACTACTTCAATCCGGCGACCAAAGTCGCGATCATCGCCGCGTTCAACACGACGAACTCCGCCGCGCCAGCCGCCGCGGCGCAGCAGCGGATGCAGGCGATGGCGTTGGATCTGCTGCGGCCCTGAGCACGCCGGCTGCGACGTCAGCGCTGCCGGACGATCACGGTCCTGCTCTCGCCTGGCGCGAGCGAGATCGGTCCGCGCAGCCCCGAGACCGAGTAATCGCCTGGCGGCAGCAAGTACACCCCGAACATCGTATCGGTATGAACGAAGCGGGTGCGCACACCCTGCACTCGAACGGCTGCCGTCGGCGCGCCGGCGAACACGAACAGCAGCGCGCGATTCTTCAGAGAATCCACTGTGACGGCAAGCCGCCGGAGCGCTGCTGCATCCCCATCGCCGGCTGACGCCCGGCGCCGAAGTGAGTCGAGGCCCGCATTGAGCCGGCGGATGTCCGCCGCGTAGTCCGCTGCGGCCATGTCGCTCATCGCTTTGGCGAGCGAGGTCTCGAGTCCGAGCAGCCGCTGATTCGCCGCCCGCAAACTGTCCGACAACTCGGCGAGTCCGCGCCGCGCGATGTCGTCCTGCCCCATCTTGCCGGCCGCGAGCACCTGATTCTGCGCTTGAATGCCCAGCGTTGCGAGCGTATGCACGAACGGCGCTTGTGGCGGGGCGATGCGCGCGGCGGCGACGGCGCTGTCGGCGAGCAAGTCGGCGCTCGGGCTGCCCAACGGGTTGGCCAGGAGCAGTGCGAGACACACCCCGAGGACCACGAGCTGCCGCGCGACTGCGTTCTGAAGATCGGCCCCATCACCGGATTCGCTCGACAGCGCCTGGATTCGCCGAACGGACAGCCACACCACGTACACGGCCATCATCGCCAGCGCGAGCACCTTGAGGAACGCCGCGATCCTGGCCGCGAGGCCCGGACGCGCGAGAACCATCTTGGCCGCGTCGACGAACACCGCCCGGACGCCTTCGGCGCGGCCCGCTGCAAGTGGCCCCTGCACGAGCCCACTCAGCTTCGTCGACGGCAGCTTCACGACCTCGTTGCGAAAGGAGGAGCCCTGGAGTTTGACATCCGCGCCGCTTGGAAGCCGGCCGAGCGGGAACACGTTGGCGACCGCCGAGCTGTCGATGAACGTACTTGCGTCGAGACTGAGCACCGTGTCGACCAATCGATCCTTTTCGGCGAGCGTCAGCGTCAATACCAACGACGTGAGCCCGGCGAACAGGTACTCGCTCGCATGCTCCTTGAGCCGTTGGGTGCTCGGAAAGACGACGCTCAGCCAGCTGTGCTTGGGTCTCAGCTTCAAGGCCCACGCAGCCGTGATGATTGCGCCATAGATCGTACATGCAACCACGACGCAGAGCACGGTCACGACCACGAGAAACGTCGCGAGCTCCGGCGCGGTCGTCTGCTGGACCGCGAGATGCCGAATCCATGTCCACATGTATGCCTCGCTGCGCTCGCCAAGAGTTTTGACAGCTCTAATCGCCGGCCGAGTCGAGCCGGGTCGGCGGCGTTACGACGTGCCTGACGCGTCCGCGATGACCGCACCCGGCTCGAGCTGCGCGCCCACCGCCTCCCACACCGCTTCGATGCCGCGCGTTCGTAACAGCTCCCGCGCAAGGTCCGACGGGCTCGCCTTGCACCGTCCCCACTGAAAGTGCGGCGGATCGGGCGACGTCCAGTCCCCGCCCCACTTGCAGCCGTGTCGCTTGAAGATCGCGGCGACGTCATGGAACCAGCCGTGCCGCTCCGGCGTCCAGCCTTGCGTCGCATGGATGACATCGACCGCCAAACCGTAGCCGTGCCAGCTATACAGGTTGCTGCTGGCGTTCGTGACCGGCGTCGCGGGCGGGCGGACCGTCCGTCCACGCGCGAAGTAGATCGCCTGCAGCTCGTTCGAGCGGTACGTCTCGTAGACGATCGCGTTCAGGTTGTTGGCCGGCGAGTTGCACTCGTCGATCGCCGCGCGCACGGCCGCCTCGAACGCCGGCGCGAGCAGCATTAGATTGGCCGTCGGCGCGGTGCCGTGATAGTTGATGGTCGTTGGTCCGGCGCTCATAGCACCCCCTCGTCCGGATCGCCGAACGCCCAGCGACGGGGCGTGAACGCGATCGTGGTCGGCGGCTCGGCCTCGGGCTCGGTGGTGTGCGGCAGGACGGTGGCGCGTGGCGGTGGAACGGCGACCTTCGCCTTCGAT
>DATJIZ010000202.1:0-25004 GCA_035492735.1 Gemmatimonadaceae bacterium
CGTGTAAATGCCGTGGTTGGCGCCGACGTCCGCGACATGATCGCCGGCCTGGACGGCGGCGCGCACGATCGGCAGTTCGCGCTCGAGCAGGCCCCGGGTTCGCTCGTACAACAGGCGGATCGGTGGCTGCCACGCGGGAGGTAGTTGCCGGCGAATCAGTCGCGCGACGCTCATCGGATCATGACGCGGTAGTTGGCTTCCGGCGTGCGCATCGCCGCAAGCAGCGCGCAACGGACTGCCGCTTGCCGTTCGCGCGCGAACACGACGCCCGCCGGAAATGGTTGACGCTCGCCGTGGCGAACCACTCAAACCCCGTGCCGCCCGCCGCTACAGCTCGGTACCTCTGATGCAGCACGCGTACGCCATCCGTCGACCTCGGCATGCCAGTCTCGCTCTCGCGATCATGCTCAAGGTCGCGATCTCGTCGTTCTTCTGGCGAGTGGCCTATCGCGGCGACATCAGTTGGGTCTTTCACGTTGGAAAGCAGCACGCGATGTCCACGGAGCTGATCCAGAGCGGCGTCTACGTGTATCGCGGCGAGTGCGGCATGCTCTGTCGCGAGACGAGCGTTCTCGTGTTTGTCGCATTCGTGATCACCGCGGTCGTGAACAAGCAGCGCGCGCTGTTCGCGTACCTCGCATGGGCGTGTCGCGGCGGCGTTCGTCTGGCACGCACGAGACATCGTGCATGCCGACCTGCCGGTGGCTCTCGCGGGACTCGGCTACGTCGCGCTGTTCGTGTGCCTCGGGCAGAGCGTGCTCGAATGTCACATCGGACTCGATCGTGTGTTCCTGCCGCTCTTCATCTTCGGCGGGATCGGACTGTACGAGTCGCGCCACACGATGGCGGCGCGTTCACTGGTAGCAGCTCAGGCGTTCGCGACGCTGATGTGGCTATTCCATTTTGGCGTGACGGAGCTCCGAATCACCTGATGTCGTGCGCGTCGGGCGCACCGCGAAGGTCAAGCCGACCAGCACCCACATGATCTCCATCACGAAGGTCGTGAACAGGCTGTTGACGAAGACGCTGTGCGCACAGATCGCGATGATCGACGCCACCGTGCCGATCGCGATCCCGCGATCCTCGGCACTCGCGCTCTTCGAACGCCATATCGACGCGCACCGTCGATAGACCAGGCTGAACATCCAAAGCAAGACGGCGAGTCCGGCGATGCCGGTCATCGCCCCGGCGAAGAGCAGTCCACCGTCGGTTGAATAGTTGGCCACCCCGAGTCGAGGCAGTCCATACTCTCGCTCGACCACGAAGCCATACGTGTTGAACCCGACGCCAATCCATGGATGGTCGAGAAAGACCCGCAAACCCATGGCCCACGCGGCCAGTCGCGCAGCCGCCGATCCCGAGAGACTGAACTTGTCGTAGCTCGCGGCGAACCCGACGAGTTTAGGGAGCGCGGCGAGGGCGATCACCGATGCCGCGGCGACTGCGCGAAGCAGGCGCTTGGGGATTCCGTAGACGCTGATTATGACGGCGATGCCGAGGACGAGGCCAACCACCGCGCTGCGCGATAAGGTGAGCACGAGCGCGGCGAACAGCACGAGCGGCTTCCACCTGGCGACCCGCGCGCCCACGGACATCTGTGCGAGCTCGACGAGAAGAATCGCCATCGACATCGCGCCGGCGATGTTCGGCTCGAGAATGGTCGACACGAGCCGATGACCCTGCGGATCCCAATCCAGATAGGGCCGCGAATCGGCGTACACCAGCTGGGCGAAGCCCGGCAGAAAGATCGCCTGGACAATTCCGAATCCCGCAATGGCCAGCACCGTGGACTCGAGCGTGCGCCAAATGCGCGTCACGTCACGCTCGCGCACCACGTTGACCATCGTCAGGTAGATCCCCAGATACAGCACCCAGCGCGCAAGGTACGCCAGGCTCACGACCAGCTGGAACGCGCTGAGACCGAACCTGCTCACGGCGAGCAGCGCCGATATTCCGCCGATCGTCGCGAATGCGAGCGCGGCGAAGCCCACACGATCGAGGCGGAACGACCGACGGCCAAGCGAAGCCAACGTGCCCACCGTCACGAATGCAGCGACGCAGAGGTCGTTCACGAGGAGCGGGGCCTCGCGATCGCCCGTCGACAACACGGGAATGCGGCCCAGGTTCGCGACGAAAAGCAGCGCAATCGCGGCCCGCAGCACGTCGGCGGGGCGCACGGCAATCAGTCGTGGCGGCGGTGCCAGCGTCGCGACGAATCCGATAGCGCCGGTGCCGCGCAGGCTCCTAGTGGACGACTCCATTTCGACCGTTGCCATGGAGCACGACTCCGGCGCACGGCACATCGAGCCGCCTGAGCATCTGCACCGCGTCCACCAGCTGCGCGCGCGCGACGCGCCGCTCCGGTGCGACGAGCAGGACAGCGCGGTTTTCTCGAATTGCCGCGGCGGCGGTGTCGGAGGTGATGGTCGGCAGCTTCACGACCACGAGGCCATTCTCATCTTCCAGCCGCTGGATCGTCCCGTCTACGTCAACGGAGATACCATTCGTGAGATCGAGCACGGTCGCCGAGATCGAGCGGAGCGCGGCCGTCTGCACGAGTCGCGCGATCACGGGATCGACATTGGCGATCTGACTGAGCGGCGCCACGAGAATGGTGCGCGCGGTGGAGGCACCGAGCAGCAGCGGGATCTGCGGATCGAAGCGCAGTGCCGGAACGCCCGTCGCTCGTTCCACGGTTGCCGGATCCTGGACCCATCGGCCGAGCATGCCGACGAGCACCGCGATCGTGAGTCCAACCAGCAGCCCCCCGCCAATGCCGGCACTCAGCGTCGGCAGCGGTCGGGGAAACGCGACTTCCATTGGAGGCTCGGCCACGTCGAGCGATTGCACATTGCCGCCCTCGGAGACGGCGGCGACTCGCGCGTCGACCAGCTGCGCCTGCAACGCAGCCTGTACCTGCGAGAGCAGGAGCACGTTTCGCTGCAGGCGATTGCCCGATGCAAAAGCGGCCGGGAACGCGCCAAGCGCTTTCTGGAGCGTGTCGAGCTGCTGTGCAAGATCCTGGCGCTGCCGGCTGAGCGAGCTTTCGTAGGCCTTCGCCATCGGGCCGAGTTGGCCTTCGAGGTTATGAATGCTCTTGGAGAGGGCCACGACCTCCGAGTCGGTCTCGAGCCGTGTGACGAGCAGCTTCGAGCGCTCCGTCTCGAGCTCGCCGATCTGGGTGAGGATCGCGTTGATTGCCGGGCTTTTCAGAAAGGCGGGGTAGGCCGCGAGGTCGCGAACGGACATCGATCCTGCGGACACCTGGGACAAGAGCTGCTGCAGCGCGCCTTCCTCGACGTCGTTCTCGCCCATGGCCGACCTGATCTCGCCGGCGCGTGTGAGCTGAAGCTTTCCGATCGTCTGCGGGTCGATCAGCCGACTCGACTCCTGGAATCGCTCGAGTGCCTGCTCGGCGCTGGCGAGCTCGCGTGTCACGGAGTCCAACTGTGCGGTGAGAAAAGTCACGCGGTGCACGTTGGTGCCCCGATCAGTCGCGTGCCGCAGCGCCAGATAGTAATCGACGAGCAGATTCGGTATCGCTGCCGCCGTCACGGAATCGCTCGTCCGACAGGTGATGCGAAGCACTTCGCCGCCCGCCTTCGAGACGGCGCACCGCTTTCCGATGCGCGTGATGGCGTCCTCGCGGTCGATGAGCTGAATCTCGTACTGGCGATCGACACGACGGCGAGCTTGTGGCGTGAACGAGAGTCGCCCGATCGGCAGCACGACGGGCTGTCCGCTGGCCGCATTCACGACCGCGTCGGACCCGCGAACGCGGGTCGTGCCGTCGGCGCCGAAGGAAATCGTGTACTTCCGGGGCTTGAATGAGCCCGGCAGATCGGCGGCCTGGACGAGCGTGTTCGGCGCAACACCGGTGGGAGATCGCATCTGCACCTGGAGCCGCAGCGAATCGACCGCTCTTCCGATCAAATCGCGACTCGAGAGGATCTGCACTTCTGTTTCGAGCGGTGAGGAGCTTCCGGCGTCGAGGAGGCCGCCGGCACCCTCGGCACCGGCGAGCTTGGAGAGTAGTGACGCCCGCGAGGTGCTCGAGGCCCGGACGACGATGCTGGAGGCCGACTCGAACCGTCGGGGACCGAACACCAGCAGCGCGACGGCGGCGGCTGCGCCGAGCAGCGTGAACGCGCCAATGACTGCCCAGCCGCGCCGCGCCGCACGAGCAAGCTCCGCCAGGTCCAGCGTGTCGGCCGCGTCGTCGCTCGCGCGCATCGTCATTTCTTGAGGAGCGCGAATGCGAGCGACGTCACGAGGCCGGCAACCCCGGTGACGGTCCCGAGGTTTTCGACCCACCACGAGCGTCGGCCGACCAGAATCACGTCGCCTGAATGCAACTGATAGTCGGGCGCCGCGCCGAGCCTGTCCCAATCACGCGCGGGAATCGTCTGGCCGCCGCGGAGAATGACGACCTTGTGCGCATCCCCATAGGGAGCCACGCCGCCCGCGCGCGCGATCACGTCGCGAATCGTGGACGACAGGTCGATCATGTAGATGTCCGGCTTTCCCACCGCGCCGTTGACCGTCACGCGACGGAACGCGATGACGTCGATGACGGGACTGCGCAGAAACGTCGCATATTTCGCGCGGAGCGTGTCGCGCAACCGATCGTAGTCGAGGCTGAGCACGCCAATCGAGCCGACGTGCGGAAGGTTGATCTCGCCGCGCTCGTCGACGACAGCCGTATCGCTGAGCTTGATCTCCGGCCAGACCTTGACGATGACGCGATCACCGACCGCGAGTCGTGGCGACGGCACGACCGCGCTCTGCGCCGCCGCGTAGCCGGGGAGCAGCAAACCCGCAATGACGATCCAGCGTAGTCCACGCATGAGGATATCCGCGCCTCTGCGGACCGTCCCGCAGTCGGGCGCCACGAACTCTCCCTGATTCGTGCCGCCGACCGGATTCGTGCCGGGATCGGGGCGCCGTTAACGCACGACGCTGGTGCACTGTCCGTACCAGCCAAAGCGGGCACGATGCGGTCGCGTTCGCCAGCCACCTGGAAACCAGTGCCGCGGTGGAGGTCGGCGCCGCCGCCCACGCTACCGCGCGCTGTCGGAGCGCGGACGGCGGTGCAATCGCGTGCGGGCGCATATCAGAATGTGACAATAACAATCTGCTAATGCAGAACCCGGTATGATGGCCGAGCCCGGCCGTGGACGGCGGCCGGCCTCGGCAACTGCTTGTGCGACGCGCAGGCGGCGTGAACGGTGTGCCGATCAGAGCGCAACTGCTTACCCGCGCTTGCGCGCCTGCAGGGTCTGAAGCTTGCGCACTGGCGCTTCGGCTCAGTGCCGCGAGCGCGGCGACGGAGCACAACGCGTGCGTTACGAGACGGTGCATGCGGCGGTACGCATGCAAGCCGGCATCAGCAGGCAAAGTCGTCCGTTCGCTTCACCGGTCGCGGCCGCGTTGCGTGAACCCTGTCGTTCTCGACCGCATGCTTCAACGACGAACCACCTCCGTCGAGCGCAGCCGCACCGCGCGGACGACGAGCAGAACCAGCGTCAACGGTCGGCACCCGAGCCACCACGAAGAGATCGTCTTCGAGTCGAATCGCCTGCATCTCGTGGGCGTGGCCGACCTCGCGATTGCTCGGCCGACGCCGCGACCGTGGGGCCTCGCCGCGAAGCGCGCGTTCGACATCGCCGCGTCAATGATCGGCCTGATCCTGGTGTTGCCGGTGCTCCTGGCGCTGTCCGTCCTCATCTGTCTCGAATCGCCGGGGCCGCCGCTGTTTCGGCACCAACGAATCGGGCGAGGCGGGCGGCGCTTCGGCTGTTTGAAACTGCGTACGATGCGGCGGAACGCCGAGGAGCAACTGCGCGCGAATCCCGCACTGTACGACGAGTACCGCCGCCATCACTTCAAGATTCCCGAAGACCGCGATCCACGCACGACACGCATCGGTCGATGGCTGCGGCGAACGAGCCTCGACGAGTTGCCACAGTTGTGGAACGTGCTCGTCGGCGACATGTCGCTCGTCGGGCCACGGCCGGTGGTCGCCGAGGAGCTCGCGCTCTATCACACGTCGCGCACGCTGCTCTTGTCGATGCGCCCCGGGATCACCGGTGCGTGGGCGGTGAGCGGGCGCAACTGCATTGGCTATCCGGAGCGGTGCGAGGTCGAGCTCCGCTACGTGCGGGAATGGAGCACGTGGATGGACGCGCGCATCCTGCTCGCGACAGTCAGCACGGTGCTTCGTCCCGCCTCGCGATCGTTCCGCCTCACCTGACGAGCGACGAGGCCATGTCGACCACGCGCTGGACCGTGAGACCGAGCTCCTTGTAGATGCGCTCGTACGGCGCGCTGGCGCCGAACCGCGTCAGCCCGATCACGATGCCGTCCGAGCCGACCCACCGGTACCATGACATCGGATGCGCGGCTTCGATCGAGACGCGCGGAATCCCGTCCAGCAGCACCGAGCGCTGATACTCGGTCGACTGCCGAGCAAAGAGCTCCATCGACGCCATCGACACGACTCGTGACGCGATGCCGCGTTCGGCGAGCTGCTGGTGCGCCTTGAGGACGAGCGCGACCTCCGAGCCCGACGACATGAGCACGACCCGGGCGTTGGCGCCGCCGGGGGGATCGGCGAGCACGTATGCGCCACGCGCCAGTCCGTCCGCCGAGCCGTAAACGGTCCGGTCGATCAGCCCGAGCTTCTGGCGCGTGAGCACCAGGGCGACCGGGCCGCCGTCGTGCTCGACTGCGACGCGCCAGGCGACCGCGGTTTCGGTGGCATCGGCGGGACGGATCACGACCATGTTCGGAATCGCGCGGAGCGTCGAGAGCTGTTCGATCGGCTGGTGCGTGGGGCCGTCTTCGCCGAGGCCGACGGAGTCGTGCGTGTACACGTAGATCACCCGCGCGTTCATGATTGCCGCGAGCCGCACGGATGGCCGCATGTAGTCGGAAAAGATCAGGAACGTGCCGCCATACGGGAGCACGCCGCCGTGCAGCGCCATGCCATTCATGATCGCGGCCATGCCATGTTCGCGAATACCAAAGTGCACGTAGCGCGCGGCGTAATCGCCCGGCGCAAAATTCTTCCACGCCTTGACCGACGTGTTGTTCGACGGCGTGAGGTCGGCCGAGCCGCCAACGAGCTCGGGGAGCGCCTCGGCGGTGGCGTTCAACGCCGCGCCAAACGCCGCGCGGCTGGCGACGTTGCCGTTCTCCTTGGTGAAGGTCGGCATGTTCGCCGCCCAGTTGGCTGGCCGCCGCCCGGAGAGTCGCCGATCGAGCTCCTTCGCGTCGTCGGGACACGCCGCGACATACGCGTCGAACGCGGCGTTCCATTCGGCGTGAAGTCGGGCGCCTTTGTCCTTGGTCTTTCGCCAGTGTGCGAGTGCCTCGTCGGGCACGTAAAACGGCTCGAGACTCGGCCACCCCAGATTCCGCTTGGTGGTCAGCACGTTCTCGACGCCGAGTGCCTCACCGTGCGCCTTCTCGGAATCCTGGCGCGGGCTCCCGTAACCGATGTGCGTGCGCGTCACGATCAGCGTCGGGCGCTCGGTGTCGGCCTGCGCTTCGGCGAGCGCACCCTCGATCTGGTCGAGATCGTTCACGTCGCTGATGTGCAGCACCTGCCACCCGTACGCCTCGAACCGCTTCGCCGTGTCGTCGGTGAAGGTCAGCTCCGTCGCGCCGTCAATCGTGATGTGATTGTCGTCGTAAAAGCCGATCAACTTGCCGAGCTTGAAGTGACCGGCGAACGACGAGGCCTCGTGCGAGACGCCCTCCATGAGGTCGCCGTCGCTGCAGATGAAGTACGTGTAGTGATCGATGATCGCGTGGCCAGGCTTGTTGAAGGTCGCGGCGAGATGCGCCTGCGCGACGGCCATCCCGACCGCATTGCCGATGCCCTGCCCCAGCGGTCCGGTCGTCGTCTCGACGCCGGGCGTGTAGCCGTATTCCGGATGCCCGGGCGTTCGACTCTCCCATTGCCGGAACTGCTTGAGGTCCTCGAGCGACAGGTCGTAGCCGCTCAGGTACAGGCAGGAGTAGAGCAGCATCGATGCGTGGCCGCACGACAGAATGAACCGGTCGCGATTCGGCCAAGATGGATCCGCCGGGTCGTGTCGCATGACGCGCGTGTACAGCACGTACCCGACCGGGGCGAGCGCCATCGGGGTGCCGGGGTGGCCGGACTCCGCTTGCTGCACCGCGTCCATGGCCAAAGTGCGAATGGTGTTGATGCACAGAAGATCGAGGTCGTTCGTCGGCATTTCGGGAGTGAACTCGGGTGATCGCATCTGGCGGCCGAAGAGGAACTTAGCCGGGGTGCGCCGGGAGGTTGCAATAGTCGCGCGCGCCGTCGTTACGGCGCCGTGAAGCCGTCGTCTCCCTCTGGACGAGCATGCCCGCGACTTCTTCCATCCCGGATCACGCTCTGCCGTACGGTGCCATCGTCATCGGCGGCGGTTTCTATGGAGCGCGGCTCGCTCTTCATTTGCGGGAGCGCGGGCTTCGCGTGCTCCTGGTGGAACGCGAGGCACGTCTGCTCGAGCGCGCGTCGCTCCGCAACCAGGCGCGCGTGCACAACGGCTATCACTATCCGCGAAGTGTCCTCACGTCCCTCCGGTCGCGGCTCAACTACGTCCGCTTCCTCCGGGATTACGGCGACTGCGCCGAGCAGTCCTTCCCGCACTACTACGCGATCGCCCGTGGCATGTCGAAGATCACGGCGGCGCAATTCGTCGAGTTCTGCCGACGCATCGAGGCGCCCGTTCGACCGGCGCCCGACGGCCCGCGAACGCTGTTCGACACCGCGCGGATCGAATCCGTGTTCGAGGTCGAGGAATGTGCCTTCGATGCCGCGCGACTCCGCGAGCGCGTGCTTCGGGACCTCGACGCCCGCCGCGTGGACATCGCGCTCGAGACCGAGGCCACGTCCGTCGGTCCGAGCTCGACCGGCGCGCGCGTGCTGTTGCGCGATCGGCGGACCGAGTGGAGCGCCGACGCCTCGCTCGTGCTGAACTGCACGTATTCGGGACTCAACCGCATTCTCGCGGCCTCGAACGCGGCGACCATTCCGGCGAAGCACGAGCTCACCGAGCTCGCGCTGGTCGAGCCGCCGGAGGCACTCGCCGGGGCCGCGGTCACGGTGATGGACGGGCCGTTCTTTTCGCTCATGCCCTACCCCTCACGCAGCCTGTTCACGCTGAGTCACGTCCGATATACGCCGCATTGCACCTGGGCCGACGACCGGGGCGCGCCGGTGCGCGACTCGGCGGATCTGCTCGCCGAGCGGCGTAATCACCCCGAATCGCGCTTCGAGCACATGGTACGCGACGCGGCGCGCTACCTTCCTGCGATGCGCGAGTCGCGGTACGTTGACTCGCTCTGGGAGATCAAGACCCTCATGCCGCGCAGCGAGCAGGACGACAGCCGGCCGATCCTGCTTCGACGCTGTGACGAACACCCCTCGCTCTTCACCGTACTCGGCGCCAAGATCGACAGCGTGTACGACGTCGAGGATGCGCTGGGCGCCGTACTCGACCAGCGGCCCGTGCCACACGCGCCTCGTCCAACCCCGACCGATGTCCGTCGAATCTCTGCTCTCGATCGTCGCCCCGCTGGAAGGCGATAGCCCCGACGCCGTCGAAGCGTTCGTCGAGGAGACCGCGACCGTTCTCCGCGGCCTCGTCACGCATCACGAGATCATTCTCGTCGACGACGGCGCGCCGGAGGCGACGGTCGCGCGCGTGCGCGCGCTGCTCGGACGCCACGACTTCGTGCGCTTTCTTCGCCTGTCGCGACACTTCGGCGAGGAGACGGCGATCGCCGCCGGCCTCGACGTGGCGATCGGCGACTACGTCGCGGTGATGCTGCCGAACATGGATCCGCCCGCGCTGCTCCCCGAATTCTTCGAGCGCGCGCGCGGCGACGCGGACATCGTTTACGGCGTCCGTCTCGATCGAAAAACCGAGCCGCTCTGGTACCGCCTCGGCGCGCGGGCGTTCTACTGGTACATCAACTCCGTCGTCGGCGTCGACCTGCCGAAGGACTCGACCCAGTTTCGCTGCATGAGCCGGCAGGTGGTGAACGCGCTGTCGCAGATCCACGGGCCGGATCAGTACCTGCGGATGCTCACATCGTACATCGGGTTCCGGAAACAGGCGCTGCCGTACGCATCGCTCAACCGGATGGGCGCGGCCACGGTTCGGCCCAAGCGTGAAGCCGTGAACCTCGCGCGCGCGCTGATCTTCGACAACACGACGCATCCGCTGCGGCTGGTCACCTGGACCGGCGTGGCGCTGGCTTGTGTGAACATCGTGTTCGCGCTGCTGCGCAGGGGGCCGGCCGAGGGTTCGCTGCCGGACGCCGGTGCGTTTCTCGTGCTCGCGCTGATGCTGGCGATGATCGCCGAGTATGTCGGCGGATTGACCAACCGGCTGCGCGACCGGCCGGCGTATTACGTACGCGAGGAGCACACGAGCTCCGTGCTGTTGCGTGAGGAACGTCGCAACGTCGTCGGTGTCACGTCGGAGTGAGGCCGCGGTGACCGGGCAGCAGGTGGCCCGTGCCCCCGGCGTGCCCGCACACGAACGGCACGTGTTCACCGAGCGGCGCCACGAGTACTGCGTTGCCGTCTTCGCGATCAACGAGGGAGAGCGCGTTCGCCAACAGCTCAGGGCGATGGCGCCGCTCGCCGATCAGATCGACATTCTCGTCGCGGACGGGGGTAGCACCGACAGCTCGCTCGCCGTCGAGTCGCTCGACGAGTTTCGCCTCCGAGCGCTGCTCGTGAAGCGAGATCAGGGAAGGTTGAGCGCCCAGATGCGGATGGCGATCGCGTTCGCATTGGACGAGGGCTACGAAGGCCTGGTCGTCATCGACGGCAACGGAAAGGACGACATCGCGGGGATCCCGGAGATGATCCGCCTGCTCCGGGCCGGTTATGATCACATCCAAGGGTCCCGGTACGTGCCGGGTGGCCGCGGGATCAACACACCGGCGCTACGTCACGTCGCGGTGCGTCTCGTTCACGCTCCGCTGATCAGCCTGGCCGCCGGGACCCGCTACACCGATACGACCAATGGATTTCGCGCGTACAGCCGCCGCCTGCTCACCGATCAACGCGTTCAGCCCCTTCGCGACGTCTTTCTCGGCTACGAGCTCCACTACTACTTGGCGATTCGCGCCGCGCGGCTCGGAATGCGGGTGATCGAGACGCCCGTCACGCGCCGCTATCCGGAGACCGGCAAGACGCCGACGAAGATCAGCCCGGTCAAGGGCAACCTCCTCATCTTGCGCACGCTCGCATCGGCCATGCTCGGGCGGTTCAATCCATGAACAGCGCAGACGAAGAGGCCTCGAGCGAGACCGCGTTGATCGGCTACACCGGCTTCGTTGGCGGGAACCTGCTCCGTCAACGTTCGTTCGACGCGTGCTTCAATTCGTCGAACATCGATGCTATTGCCGGGCGGAGCTTCGATCTCGTGGTGTGTGCCGGTGCGCCGGCGGAGAAATGGAAGGCGAACGCCGACCCCGAGCGTGACTCCGATGTGATCGAGCGCCTCACACGCACGCTCGAGCACGTGAACGCGCGCAAGCTGGTCCTGATTTCGACCGTTGACGTGTTTCTCGATCCGCGAGACGTGGACGAAGATTCACCCGTCCCAATGGCCGGTCTGCATGCCTACGGTCGACACCGCCGCCGCCTGGAGCAGATCGTGGCGTCCCGGTTCGAGACTCACATCGTGCGCCTCGTTGGGCTGTTCGGACCCGGTCTCAAGAAGAACGTCATCTACGACCTGCTGCACGAGAACCAGATCGATCGCATCAACGCACAGAGCGTCTTTCAGTTCTACGACCTTCGCCGACTCTGGCGCGACATCGCGATCGCGATCGACAACGAGTTGCCGCTCGTCCATCTGCCCACCGAGCCGGTGAGCGTCGCCGAGGTCGCTCGCGACGGTTTCGGCATCGAATTCGACAGTCGCGGCTCGTCGCCGGCGGCGACCTACGACGTGCACACGCGGTATGCAGCGCTATTCGGCGGATCGGGCTCCTACATCGAGGCCAAGGCGCAGGAGCTCGCGGCAATCGCCGGCTTCGTCGCCGCGGAACGGCAGGCGGCAACACAGTGAAGCTCGCCGTCTCGAACATCGCGTGGAGACCAGCCGAAGACATCGCGATCGCCGCGCTGTTGCGCCGCGAAGGGATCGGCGCAGTCGAGCTCGCGCCCACGGCGTGGCGAGAGCGCCCCCTGGATGCAGCGCAGGCCGACGTTCTGGCGCTTCGGCGCTGGTGGCAGGACCACGGGATCGCCATCGTGTCGCTCCAGTCGCTCTTGTTCGGCCGGCCGGAGCTGCAGCTGTTCGGCAGCGACTCGACGCGGGCAGCGATGCTCGATCATCTGCGTCGCACCGTCGACTTTGCCGCGTTGCTCGGCGCGCGCGCTCTCGTGTTCGGCTCGCCGAGAAACCGCAGGCGCGGCAGCATGCCGCTGCACGACGCGCTCTCCCGCGCCGCGGATTTCCTCCATGCGGTCGGCGAGTACGCGCACGATCGGGGCGTCGCGCTGTGCATCGAGGCGAATCCGCCTGCGTACGGCTGCGACTTCATCACCACGACGGCCGAAGCCGTCGACCTCTGTCGCACGATCGCCCATCCCGGCGTTCGCGTGAACGGTGACCTCGGCGGAATGACCCTGTCGCAGGAAGAGATCGCGCAGTCGATCTCGCTCGCGGTTCCCCTGCTCGGTCATTTTCACGCAAGCGAGCCGCACCTCGTCGAGACGGGCTCGGAGGCAGACCATGCGCGCGCCGGGGCCGCACTCCGAGCGGCGGGCTACGGCGAATGGGTTTCGATCGAGATGCGAGCCGCGGAGGAAGGCGAGAACGCGGCTGCCGTCGCGCGCGCGCTGCGCCGCGCCAAGGCCGATTACCGCGAGAGCGAAACGGCGCCTGAACGGTAAGTGCGGATGTTCGCGCGCGCGAACATCCGCATGAACCCCGGCCGGAACCGTGGTGGAGCGATCTATACGTTCAGCGCCGCGGCGCGGCTTTGGCGAGCAGCCGCGGGTCGCGCGTTCCCACGTAGAGCATTCTCGAAGCGGGTGTGTGCGTGTCGCGGATGACGCCGGTCGTCGCGTTCCGCTTGAGCTCGACCGCCACTTCGTCCGGTGTCGCGCTCGGATGCTTCTCCAGGAACAATGCCACTGCGCCACTCACGTAGCCGGCGGACATCGACGTTCCATTCCACAGCTGCGAGATCGGTGCGTTGTCGCGATCGAGGCTCGGGAGCAGGACGGAATCGCCGGGCGCGTACAAATCGATGCAGGGACCGTACGCCGTTCCAGGCGAGCGACGATCGATCGGTTGGACCGTGCCATCGGCCAGCTGTTCGGTTCCGACAGCCGATGCTCCGACGACGATGGCGCCGAGAGCATTGCCCGGCGACACGCGGCAGGCGTCGATGTCGATGTTGCCGGCGGAAACGATCACCGGGATTCCCGCCGCGCGGAGCTCATTGACTGCGCTGTCGAGCGCCGGTATGCGCGACGACGTGTCGGCGATGAACGACCAATTGGCGACGGCCGGTCCGGGATGCGCTTGATGATCCGCGATGACCCAATGCGCGCCGTCGACGATCGCTTTGATCGTGCCGCGAAGCTTGGCGCACTGTACCATCTTCACATCGACGATCTCGGCTTCGGGCGCCACGCCGAGCGTCGAGCCGGCAATGGCGCCCGCGACGGCGGTGCCATGCGGATTGCAGACCTTGGGATCGTCCGGGAACGCCGAGTAGCCGGTGCGCACACGGCCGGCGAGCTCCGGATGCGTTGCCGAGACACCGCCATCGAACACATAGACCGTCACACCCTTGCCAGTAGCGGTGTGACGATAGGTCTGATCGAGCGGCAGATCGCGTTGATCGATCCGGTCGAGGGCGAACGATACCGTGGGTGATTCGTAAATCGTCGTCGACCGGGCGCTGCTGGACGCGAGACTATACAGCGTGCTCGATTCCGCGAGCACGGGTGTCGCGTTCGCCAGCCCCGGCCGCGACGCTTGCGCGCACCCACCAACGATCATCGACGTCGCCATTGCTACGGCGCCGAATCCGAAGCTGATGAGAGTGGAAACGCGAAAACGCATGAGACAGCCGGTTGAAAAGATTCCTGTAAGTCCCGAATCCCAAAGAGCCTTTGCCTGTTCCACCGACAGACAAGGAAATTGGCGTGCCACACCGGCCAGCCGGGCGGCGGTTTTGGGCGGTGATCATGTTGGTATGGTTTGGTATGGTCGATGCTTTAGCTCGCTGGTCGGCGCGGCGATGGCACGACCATGCAAAGAGTCCGGATCGTCGCTGCGAAGGCGAGTCGTGTCTCGCCCACAAGCCTCGTCGTCCCGGCCGAGGAGCAGTGTCTCAGGCCGGGACGACGGGATTACACGATGAGCGACGGCTCGAACGGGAGCGTGTTTACCGCAGGTCGATGCGGCCCAGGCGACTGACGCCGCTCTCCGCGATCCACAGCCGA
Source organism: Gemmatimonadaceae bacterium (assembly GCA_035492735.1). Classification (GTDB taxonomy): domain Bacteria; phylum Gemmatimonadota; class Gemmatimonadetes; order Gemmatimonadales; family Gemmatimonadaceae; genus JAQBQB01. The sequence continues at coordinate 14,513 of DATJIZ010000202.1, forward strand.
CCGCGCGTGGAATCGACGCTGACGTTCCGGATCACCGACCCGCGCGTCGGGATCGGCACCACGAGCGATGCTCCCGTTTTGGGATCGAAGCGCACCATGTTGCCCTGGCGTGCTTCGTTGTACCAGATCGCGCCGTCGGGAGCGACGCCGATGCCGTACGGATTGGAGTTCTGTTGCTCCGTACGACTCGGAGTCTTCCACTCTTTCGCGGTGCTGGTCCGGGGGTCGTACATGCCGAGATAACCGCGATCGTAGTCGGTGTACCAGATCCGTCCGTCGGATGTGATAGCCAGCCGTCGCGGACGAGCAGCCGGATCGGCGACGTCCACGGTCTCGAGGTGACCAGTGGCGGGAACGAGGTGGCCGAGCTTGTTCGTACCGAAGAGCGCCATCCAGAGCGTGCCGTCGGGTGCCCGCTGCAGGCCATACGGTTTCGACCGCGGGACCGGAGAGTCATACAGCTTCACTTCTCCGGTCTTCGAATCGAGCATGCCGTACTTGTTGGAGTTCTGCGCCGTGAACCAGAGCTTGTCGCCGAGCAAGAGCGGCGTGTGTGGGTCCCACGCGCCCGTGCGCGCACCGGCGTCGCCGGTTTTGAATTCCGTGATGTGTCCCGTCGCGGGATCCAGCCGGCCGATCAGCCCCTTGGCGTTTCCGGTGTACCACACCTCGCCGTTCGGTGCGACGATGATGCCGTGCGGCCCGGACCCCGGTGTGGGCGTGGGGTACTCCTTCACCGCGCCGGTCTCCGGATCGAGCCGGCCAATGTAGCTGGCCTGCTGATCGGCGAAATACACGCTGCCGTCCTTGGCCACCGCCGGATCGTGTGAGTACGCTGGCGGGTTTTGGTGGGGCAGCAGGTACTCGCGGATCGTGAACTTCACCGGCACCGCGTGCCCGAGCTTGCCGGGCGTAAGCTGCGGCATGATGACGAACCCGGAAAGCGCTGCAAAGCCGACCACAACGAGGCGCGGCGTCGGCGCGGTCAAGCGGTGCGAACACCGCCAGCGGCGCGAACACCGCCAGCGGCGCGAGGAGCGCGAACGACCGGAACGCAGTAACATGATGAATCCTCCGGAGCTGGTCGCGAGTCGGGCAGACGATCGTCGAATGATGTATGCGTCCCGGTCGCGGCACGCAACCGGTATGTCCTGCAGGGCCCGGATGTTGCGACGTTCAGGGCATCCGCTGCGAACCAACCAGATCGAACCAGCAATCGTGGCCACGAGAAAGTCCGACCGGCGCTCGACCACCCGTCGCGCCGAATATCTCGTCATTGAATGCGTTACGCCGCAGCTCGACGGCGGCCGATATCCCGTCAAACGCTTGATCGGTGACACCGTCAGCGTCGGTGCCGACGTCATTCGGCCCGGCCACGACGCGGTCGCCGCCCGCGTGCTCTATCGGCGGCCCAGCGAGGACGCTTGGGCGTCGGCGCCCATGGTGTACGACTACGACAGCGACCGATGGTACGGCGCGTTCGCGGTGGACCACGTCGGCCGATGGAGCTTCACGGTCGAAGCGTGGACCGATCAGTTCCGTACCTGGCGATCGCATCTCGAGAAAAAGATCGACGCCGGACAGGACGTGCAGCTCGAGCTCGAGGAAGGGGCGCAGCTCGCGCGCGCCGCCTCACGCAGCACAAGATCCGCGCCGGCTCGCGCGTCACTGCTGATGACGGCAAAGATGCTCGAGGACCGGCGAGGCACGACCCTCGCCAAGCGCGTGCAGCGCGCGCTCGACGACGACTTGCTCGGCTTGATGGATGAGCACTTTCGGCCGACCGATCTCACGCGCTATCGCCATGAGCTGCAGATCGCGGTCGATCGGACGCAGGCCGGCTTCGCCGCGTGGTACGAGATGTTTCCGCGGTCGCAGACGGCGCTCGTTCCGGGAGAGCCTCCCCGTCACGGCACGTTCGACGACGCGGCGGCGCGGCTCCCACGCGTCGCCGAGCTCGGATTCGACGTGGTGTACCTGCCGCCGATCCACCCGATCGGCCACACCTTTCGAAAGGGCAGGAACAATTCGCTCACGCCCGAGCCGTGGGACGTGGGCAGCCCCTGGGCCATCGGCAACGAGCATGGTGGCCACTGCGCGATCGAGCCCGCGCTCGGCACACTCGACGATTTCGACCGATTCGTCGCGACGGCCCGCGACCTCGACCTCGAAGTGGCGCTCGACTACGCGCTGCAATGCTCGCCCGATCACCCGTGGCTCAAGGAGCATCCGGACTGGTTCTTCGTGCGGCCCGACGGGTCCATCAAGTACGCCGAGAACCCGCCGAAGAAGTACCAGGACATCTATCCGCTCAACTTCTGGTGCGCCGACCGGCAGAACTTGTGGAACGCCTGTCGCGACATCGTGATGTTCTGGATCGGCCACGGCGTGAGGACGTTCCGCGTCGACAATCCGCACACGAAGGCGTTCGCGTTCTGGGAATGGCTGATCCAGGAGGTGCAGGACGCGCATCCGGACACGATCTTCTTTTCCGAGGCGTTCACCCGGCCCAAGCGAATGAACAGCCTCGCCAAGCTCGGGTTCACGATGTCGTACACGTACTTCACGTGGAAGAATTCGTCCTGGGAGTTGCGCGACTACCTGCACGAGCTCACGGCGAGCCCGATCGTGGAGTACTACCGCGGCAACCTGTTCACGAACACGCCCGACATCCTGAATGAGTATCTCGTGAATGGCGGGCGGCCGGCGTTCCGCATACGCCTGCTGCTCGCCGCGACGCTGTCGCCCCTCTATGGCATTTACAGCGGATTCGAGCTGTGCGAGAACGTGCCGCTCCACGAAGGCAGCGAGGAGTACTTCGACTCCGAGAAGTACCAGCTCCGGCCGCGCAACTACGACGCGCCGGGGAGCATCACCGAGGACATCCAGCGCATCAACCGCCTGCGGCGCGAGCACGTGGCGCTGCAGCGGAACGCGAACCTGACGTTCCACACCAGCGAGAATCCGACGATTCTCTTCTACCGGAAGTCGGCGGCCGAGCCCTCGGTGCAGTGGACGAACGGCAGGCCACTGCACGTGCCGGCGCCGGTGCTGCGCTCGCTTGGCGCGGCGCCGCGCACGCGCGACGGCGATCTCCTTATCGCCGTGAACACCGATCCGCACCATCCGCAGGAGACGATGGTACACGTGCCGATTCACGACATGGGAATCGACGAGGAGCGGCCCTACGTCGTCCACGACTTGCTGACCGGCGTGCGCTACACGTGGCGGGGCATGAGGAACTTCGTGCGGTTGGACCCGGCGCAGCAGCCGGGCCACGTTCTGCTGGTCGAACAGGAAGATGTCGCGCCTGCCGCGGCGGCTACAGTCCGCGTTTGACCCACATCAGCAGCGTGCCCGCGGTCGCGAGACTCATCGACGCGATCGCGATGTTGCGGTGCAGGGTGCGGTTCGACCCGGAGTGCTTCGCGCTGCCACCCAGGGCCCCGGTGATCGCGAAGCCCGCATCGGACGCGAGCATCAACACGGAATGGGTCCAGATGAGCGCCCGATCGTCGGTGTCGTTCCGCGAATCGTACAGGTTCCAGACGCCGGTGACGGTGTTGATCGTGAACAAGCCGCCGAGGACCCCGGCAACCGCGCCGTGGGCCGGCTTGACCCAGCTCGCGAGCTGTACGTCGTTGATCAGCTTCTGCCCGAGCCAGTACTCGGTGCCGAACACCGGCAGCTCGAGCCAGCTTCCCCAACGATGAACCTGGAGCCGACGGTAGTACCAGTCGCTGTACTGCACGGCGTGTCGCCGGCGCCGCGGCTGCGTGTCGGCGGCGGCCGGATACGCCCATGCCGGCACCGCTCGTGCGTCGAGCAACGCAGTGCGATGCACGGGCCCCGCGGTCGAGTCTGCTGCAATTCTCGACACCGCGCTGTCGCTGCCCGCGGGGATGGTGTCAGGGGCACTCGCCGACGGTGTCGAGGCATGAAGGAGAACTGCGATACCAATCGCGCCAAGTACCATGCTTGACTCCGGCATTCAATTGATGTGGGCCGGCACAATGCATGTGACGTACCCACGGTTCATGCGACACCTGCGCCGCGTCGAACCCTGACGTCGGTCGACCATCGAACTCCGACCAGCACCAATACCGTGACGGAACCAGATGCCCTGTGGTACAAGGACGCGATCATCTATCAGCTCCACGTCAAGAGCTACCGGGATGCGAACGCCGATGGATTCGGCGATTTTCGGGGGCTGATCGAGAAGCTCGAGTACGTCGAGCGGTTGGGCGCGAACACGCTCTGGCTGCTGCCGTTCTATCCGTCGCCGCTTCGTGACGACGGGTACGACATCGCATCGTACGAGGAGATCAACCCGACTTACGGCACGATCGACGACTTCCGCGCGCTGCTGGCCGCGGCGCACGAACGAAACATCCGCATCGTCACGGAGCTCGTGATCAATCACACGTCCGATCAGCACCCCTGGTTCCAGCGGGCGCGCCGCGCTCCGAAGGGGTCGCCCGAGCGCAACTGGTACGTGTGGAGTGATGACCCGAACAAGTACGCCGGCGCCCGCATCATCTTTACGGACACCGAAACGTCCAACTGGTCCTGGGATCCGGAGGCGCAGCAGTTCTACTGGCATCGCTTCTTCAGTCACCAGCCGGATCTCAACTTCGACAACCCGGAGGTGCTCGAGGCGGTGCTCAACGTCATGCGCTTCTGGCTGCGCCTCGGCGTGGACGGGTTGCGCCTCGATGCCGTGCCATACCTGGTGGAGCGCGACGGCACGAACTGCGAGAACCTTCCGGAAACACACGAGATTCTGCGCACGCTGCGCAAGACGGTCGACGCCGAATTTCCGAATCGGATCTTCATCGGCGAAGCGAACCAGTGGCCGAGCGACGTGCGGCCGTATTTCGGTAACGCCGACGAATGCCAGATGGCGTTTCACTTTCCGGTCATGCCCCGCATGTACATGGCGCTGCGCAAGGAGGACCGCACGCCGATCGTGGACATCATGCGCCAGACGCCGGAGATCCCCACCGAGTGCCAATGGGCGATCTTCCTGCGCAACCACGACGAGCTCACGCTCGAGATGGTGACCGACGAAGAGCGTGACTACATGTACCGCGAGTACGCGCGCGATCCACGCATGCGCATCAACGTCGGCATCCGGCGCCGGCTCGCGCCCCTCATGGAAGGCGGCCGGCGGCAGATCGAGCTCATGAACGCGCTGCTGATGTCCATGCCCGGCACGCCGATCATCTACTACGGCGACGAGATCGGGATGGGCGACAACATCTATCTCGGCGATCGCAACGGCGTGCGAACGCCGATGCAGTGGAGCCCGGACCGCAACGCCGGGTTCAGCGAGGCCGACACCGCCGCGCTATTCTCGCCGCTGATCGTCGACCCGCCGTACGGCTATCACACGGTCAACGTGGTTGCGCAGGAGCGCGTCCCGACGTCGCTGCTGCGCTGGATGCGCCGTCTGATCGCGGTGCGGCAGGAGTTCAAGGCGTTCGGACGCGGGACGTGGGAGCCGTTCGACGCGGCCAATCGGCGCGTGCTCGTGTTCCTGCGCCGCTATCGCGACGAGATGATTCTCTGCGTCAACAACCTCTCGCGATTCGCCCAATACGTGGAGCTCGATCTGCGGCAGTTCAATGGGCTGGTGCCGCTCGAGTTGTGGAGCAAGAACTGCTTCCCGCCAATCGGCGAGCTGCCGTACTTGTTGACGCTGGGGCCGCACAACTTCCTCTGGTTCCGGTTGTTGCCGGGCGAACAGGCGAAAGAGTTCCAGCGGTCGACCTGATGAGCCCCGGGTCCGAGGCGCTGGTGCTCGCGGCCATCGAAGCGTTGCCGCACGAATCGCTGCTCGCGTTCCTGTCGCGTCAGCGGTGGTTCGCGGCAAAGGGCGCTGGCCCGGCAGCGGCTCGCATCGTCGATGCCCTCGTGGTCCCTTGGGGGGACGGGGCGTTCGCGCTCGCCCGCGCATCCGCCGACACGGCGAGCGGCAGGCACGTGTACCAAATCCCGCTGGCGGCGCGCAGCCGCGACGCGCAGGTTCCCGAGCGCGCAATCGTCGCCCACGTCACGATACACGGCGCGGTGGTCAGGCTCTACGACGCGATGCACGATCCCGAGTTCCGCGCTGGCCTCGGAGCTGCCCTCGCCGCCGGCATCGTGATCCGGGGCGCCGACGGACATCAATGGACCGCCGAGACGACGCTTGGGCGGCTCAGCGGAATCGCGAACGCGGTGAGCACCATCGGGTCGGCCGAGCAGAGCAACACCTCTGTCGTCTTCGGGAACACGGGCATCTACAAACTGTTTCGCCTGCTCAAGCCCGGCATCCATCCGGACGTCGAGGTCACCGCATTTCTCACCGAGCGCGCTCACTTTCCGCACACGCCGGCGCTGCTGGCGAATGCGTGGTTCGATGACCGTGGCGAGCGAACCGTTGCTGGCATGCTCCAGGAGTTCTTCCCGGGGTCGGTGGACGCGTGGAGTCACACGCTGGAACGCGGGCGCAGCTATTACGCCGCGCCTGTCGGCTGCGACGTCGACAATCCATCAACCGGCGACGCGCGTACGCTCGGCGAAATCACGCGCGAGTTGCACGAGGCGCTCGCCTGCGACGAGCTCGATCCCGCCTTCGCCCCGGCGGTCGTCACACAGGAAGACCTCGACCGCTGGGCTCAACGGACGCAGCAGTCGATTCGCGACTCGCTGGCCATGCTCGACCGGCAGTCGGGATCACCACAGTTTCCCGGCGAGCAGGGCGCCGACGCCAAGGCAATGGTGCGCCGGGTCGACCATTACGTCGGCTGGATCGACGAGATCGTCGACCAAGTGGGCGACGATCTGGGCGAGCAGATTCGCATCCACGGCGACTTTCATCTGGGGCAAGTCCTTCGTACCGCGTCGGGTGACTTCAAGATCATCGACTTCGAGGGCGAGCCGTCGCGTGGACTCGCCGAGCGTCGGGAGAAGGCTTCACCGCTCCGAGACGTGGCCGGGATGCTGCGCAGTTACTCGTATGCGGCGGCAACGTTGGCGATGTCCGTCGCCGAGCAAATCGACCCGCGAACGCGCGAGATCAGGAGCGCGCGATGGGAGCGGGACGTGCGCGGCGCGTTCCTCGACGGCTACCTGCGCGCGCCACGCGGCGCCGCCGGAGCCCGGATGCTTCCCGCGGACGCGCAGCACATCCGACAGCTCGTCGCGCTTTTCGAGACCGAGAAGGCGTTTTACGAGCTGGCGTACGAGTTGAACAATCGCCCCGCATGGACGTGGATTCCGATGCGCGGCATAGCCAAGCTGTTCACGCGATGAGCATGTCGCGCCCGATCAGAGGCCGGCGAACGTGTCGCAGTCGCGCGGATCACCGGACGCAAAGCCTTTCTTGAACCAGCTCACGCGCTGCGCCGACGAGCCATGGGTAAACGTGTCGGTATTCACGTGTCCCGTCGCCCGACGCTGAATGCGATCGTCCCCGACCGCGGCCGCCGCATTCAGCCCTTCCTCGATGTCGCCCGGCTCGAGAATCCGCTCCTGCTGGCTGGCATGGCCCCAGACACCGGCGTAGCAGTCGGCTTGGAGCTCCAACCGAACCGAGAGCGCGTTGGCCATTTCGGGTCGTGCTTCCTGCGCCCGACGCACCTGCTCGTCGGTTCCGAGCAGATGCTGCACGTGATGCCCGAGCTCGTGCGTGATCACGTACGCCTGCGCAAAATCGCCCGGCGCACCGAACCGGCTCCGGAGCTCGTCGTAGAACGCGAGGTCGATGTAGATCCTCTCATCGAGCGGACAGTAAAACGGACCCATTGCGGTCTGTCCGGTTCCGCAGCCGGTCTGGGTGGCGTCACGGAACAGCACCAGCTTGGCGTCGTGCCACGGGGTGTGCATCGCGTCCGGCAGCAGTTGCGCCCAGTTGGTCTGCGCGGTGTCGAGGACGAACGAGACGAACTGCACTTCCGTGGCTTCTTCCGGCGTTTGCTGAACCGGTCCGACCTGGCCGGGCGCCTGCTGCGTGGTTTGATCGCCGGCGCTCGGCAGGAAATCGCGCCCGAAGATCAGGCTCAGAACGAGCAGGATCACCGAGCCGCCGATGCCGACGGGCATCCCCAGGCCCGATCCGCGCCGATCTTCGACATTCCGACTTGTGCCGCCTGGCGTCCACCGCATATCGACTCCTCCCAGAATACGCGGTCTCGGAAGGCAAGAAGTCGGCCCGGTCCTGCGCGCGCGGGCGTCGCGTGCTGGACAGTTGGGCCCGTGGCCGGCACCGTTCCGGGCAAGCACGGACTCTGCGTCTGTCGCTTGGCACAGTTGCCAGGTGTCGATGATGGACAATCCGCAATCGACCGTCGCCCGATGTCGGGCGGTGAACCTCTCATTCGAGAAATTCGACGCTCATGCGCGTATGGCCCGGTCAACCGTATCCCCTCGGCGCCACCTGGGATGGTCAAGGCGTGAACTTCGCGATCTTTTCCGAGAGCGCGACGGCCGTCGAGTTGTGCCTGTTCAACCATCAGGACGATGCCGTCGAATCGGACAAGCTCCTGCTGCGCGAGCGGACGGACCAGGTGTGGCACTGTTATCTGCCGGACGCGCGGCCGGGACAGTTCTACGGTTATCGCGTGCATGGGCCATATGAACCCGCGAACGGCAACCGCTTCAATCCGGCCAAGCTGCTGATCGACCCGTACGCAAAGGCGATCTCGGGCGCCATCAAGTGGAGCAACGCGCTGTTCGCGTACAAGGTCGGCAGCTCCCGCGAAGACCTGGAGCCCGACCCGCACAACAGCGCGGGCGGCGTGCCGAAGAGCGTCGTCATCGATCCAGCCTTCACATGGGAAGACGATCGTCCGCTGCGCATTCCATGGAATCGCACGGTCATCTACGAGTGTCATGTCAAAGGCTTGACGAAGCTGCACCCCGACGTGCCGGAGAACCTGCGCGGGACCTACCTGGGCCTGTGCAGCGATCCTATCGTCGAATATCTGCTCGCGCTCGGCGTGACCGCGGTCGAGCTGCTGCCAGTGCATCAATTCGTCGTCGACCGGCACCTCGCCGAGCGAGGGCTCACGAACTACTGGGGTTACAACTCGATCGGCTTCTTCGCGCCCGATGTGCGCTACGCCTCGAAGGGGCTCGGCAATCAGGTCTACGAATTCAAGAGCATGGTCAAGACGCTGCACTCGGCGGGCATCGAAGTGATCCTCGACGTGGTGTACAACCACACCGGCGAGGGCAATCACCTCGGACCCACGCTCTCGCTACGCGGGATCGACAATCGCGCGTACTACCGGTTGCAGCAGGACCAGCGGTTCTACACGGACTTCACGGGAACCGGCAACAGTCTGAACATGCAGCACCCTCGCACGATCCAGCTCATCATGGATTCGCTGCGCTACTGGGTGACGGACATGCACGTCGACGGCTTTCGATTCGATCTCGCACCCGTGCTCGCGCGGGAACTGCACGATGTCGACCGGCTCTCGGCATTCTTCGATATCATCCATCAAGACCCCACCCTCGCCAACGTCAAGCTGATCGCCGAACCCTGGGACGTGGGCCCCGGCGGGTATCAGGTGGGCAACTTTCCAATTCGCTGGGCCGAGTGGAACGGCCGCTATCGCGACACCATTCGACATTACTGGAAGGGCGATGGCGGCCAGGTCCCCGATCTCGCGTCGAGGCTGGCCGGCTCGAGCGACATCTACGAGCCAAGCGGGCGCGGGGCCTATGCGAGTGTCAACTTCATCACGGCGCACGATGGGTTCACGCTGCATGATCTGGTGAGCTACGAGCACAAGCACAACGAAGCAAACGGCGAGAACAACCAGGACGGGCACAATGACAACGTGAGCCGCAACTGGGGGGTGGAAGGCGAGACCAGCGATCCCGCGATCCTCGATCGGCGCTACCGCATGATGCGTGACTTCATCTCGACGCTCGCGTTCTCGCAAGGCGTTCCCATGATCTCGCACGGCGACGAGATTGCGCGCACGCAGTGCGGCAACAACAACGCGTACGCGCAGGACAACGAGACGACGTGGGTGCACTGGGATATCGACGACCGCCGGCGACAGCTGCTCGCGTTTACGCGGAAGTGCTTCAACCTGCGGCACGCCTACGCCGTACTGCGCCGGCGGCACTTCTTTCGTGGCGAGCCCACGATCAAGGGCGGTCCGAAGGATCTCTGCTGGCTCCGCCCGGACGGTCGGGAGATGACCGATGCCGATTGGCACGATTGGAATCGGCATGTGCTCGGCATGCTCATCTACGGTGAAGCAACGGATGAGACCGACGATCGGGGCCGGCCCATCAAGGGCGAGACCCTGTTGCTCGCCCTCAACTCGGGCGAGCAGCGCGTCACGTTCACGATGCCGGCGATCGAAGGACCGGGAATCTGGGCCGAGTTGGTCGATACGGCCGAGCGCGACTTGCGCGTGATCAGCTCGTCGGAGATCGACTTGGCACCGAGCTCGCTGGTCCTCCTGCGCTACGGCGCCAATCGCCG